>JBDUBV010000054.1:0-15694 GCA_040003795.1 Pseudonocardiales bacterium
CCGTTCATCGGCATGGTGCAGATCATCGTCTACACCGGCGCGATCATGATCCTCTTCCTGTTCGTCCTCATGCTCGTTGGCCGCGACTCGGCCGACTCGATCATCGAGACGTTACGCGGGCAGCGGGTGGCTGCTGCGATCTTCGGCATCGGCTTCGCCGCCCTCGTTGCTTTGGCCCTGGCCCGCGGGTTGTCCTCGGGCAAGGCCGTCGGACTCGACCGGACGAAGGGCTACACCGGCAATGTCGACGCGATCGCCGGGCTGCTGTTCACCAAGTACGTCTTCGCCTTCGAGGTCACCAGTGCCCTGCTGATCACCGCCGCCGTTGGGGCCATGGTGCTCGCCCACGTCGAGCGGCCGGACAAGGAACGCACCTCGCAGCGGGAGATGTCGCGGCGGCGGTTCCGCTCCAGCGCCTATCCGGGGCCGCTGCCCGGGCCGGGGGTCTTCGCGACCTCCGACTCGGTCGCCACGCCTGCACTGCTGCCCGACGGCAGGGCTTCAGTGACCGGCGGCGAACCCGTCGTCGAGCAACTTTCGCTGCGGCAAGCCCGTTCGAAGGACCAGACATGACACCGACCTATTACCTGCTGCTCTCGGCGGCGCTGTTCACCATCGGGGCGGTGGGCGTGCTCGTCCGCCGCAACGCCATCGTGGTGTTCATGTGCGTGGAGCTGATGCTCAATGCGGTCAACCTCACGCTGGTGACCTTCTCCCGGATCAACGGCACCCTCGACGGTCAGGTCATGGCTTTCTTCGTCATGGTGGTGGCCGCCGCCGAGGTGGTCGTCGGCCTGGCCATCATCATGTCGATCTTCCGCCACCGCCGGTCGGCCTCGGTCGACGACGCCAACCTGCTGAAGTACTGAGCCGAGGACTCCCGTGTCGCACCTGCTCGCCGCTGCCCCCGAGCGGTACGCCGACGCCAGCGGCCTGCTGGGCTCCTCCTGGCTGCTGCTCGCCCTGCCGGTCCTCGGTGCTGCAGTGCTGCTGCTCGTCGGTAAGCGCGGCGACCGCTGGGGGCACCTGCTCGGCTGCGCGACGGTGGGCGCGAGCTTCGTGCTGGGCCTGGTCTACTTCTTCGCGCTGCGCGGGACGACGCACCGGGCGGTGTCGGTGCACCTGTTCAACTGGGTGCCCGTCAACGGGTTCAAAGCCGACCTCGGCCTGCTCTACGACCCGCTCTCGGCAGTGTTCGTCCTCCTGATCACCGGCGTCGGCTTCCTGATCCACGTCTACTCCATCGGATACCTGACCCACGACCCGGGCCGCCGACGGTTCTTCGGCTACCTCAACCTGTTCGTCGCCGCCATGCTCCTGCTGGTCCTCGGCAACAACTACCTCTCGCTGTACGCCGGGTGGGAGGGCGTGGGCCTGGCCTCCTACCTGCTCATCGCGTTCTGGAACTACAAGCCGGCTGCGGCCACGGCCGCCAAGAAGGCCTTCATCGCCAACCGGGTGGGTGACGTCGGGCTGATCATCGCGATCTTCCTGATGTTCGCCACCGTGGGCACTACTTCCTTCGCCGGCGTCTTCGCTGGGGTCGGCAAGCTCGGCGGCGGCACCCTGACGGTGCTGGCCCTGCTGCTCCTGCTCGGCGCCTGCGGCAAGTCCGGGCAATTCCCGCTGCAGACGTGGCTGCCCGACGCCATGGAGGGCCCCACGCCGGTGTCGGCCCTGATCCACGCGGCCACCATGGTCACCGCGGGGGTCTACCTGATCTGCCGGTCGGCGCCGATCTACGACCTGACCCAGGACGGCCGCACCGTCGTCACGATCATCGGCGCGGTCACCCTGCTCCTGGGCTGCGTCATCGGCTGTGCCAAGGACGACATCAAGCGGGTGCTGGCCTGGTCGACGGTGAGCCAGATCGGCTACATGTTCCTCGCCGCCGGCCTCGGCAAGGGTGTCTACGCGATCGCCATCCTGCACCTGCTGACCCACGGCTTCTTCAAGGCCGGGCTGTTCCTCGGTGCCGGCTCGGTGATGCACGGGATGAACGACCAGGTCGACATGCGCCGCTTCGGCGGCCTGCGCACCGTCATGCCGGTGACGTTCTGGACGATGATGGCGGGCTACCT
This sequence comes from Pseudonocardiales bacterium, assembly GCA_040003795.1. Lineage (GTDB taxonomy): Bacteria > Actinomycetota > Actinomycetes > Mycobacteriales > QHCA01 > QHCA01. The sequence goes on from JBDUBV010000054.1 coordinate 2,082, forward strand.
CGCGATCATCGGGATGGTCCCGTTCTCCGGGTTCTTCTCCAAGGACAAGATCATCGAGGCCGCCTTCGACAAGGGCGGCACGTCGGGCTGGGTGCTGGGTGCCTGCGCCCTGGTCGGGGCCGGGATCACCGCCTTCTACATGACCCGGCTGATGGTGCTGACCTTCTTCGGCCCGCGCCGCTGGACCGACGACGTGCACCCGCACGAGTCACCGGCGGTCATGACCGTGCCGATGGTCCTGTTGGCCGTTGGCTCGGTGGCGGCCGGCGGCCTGCTGGTCTTCGGTGGTGGCCTGCAGAACTGGCTCGAACCCTCGGTCGGGCCCTCCGCCGAGGCGGGGTTGCACACCATCTCCACCACCGTGCTGACGGCGATCACCCTGTTGGTCGTCATCGGTGGGGTGGCCGGGGGGTGGTACGCCTTCGGCCGGCGCGCCGTGCCGGTAATCGCCCCGGTCGAGGTGAGTGCGCCGGTGTCCGCCGCCCGCCAGAACCTCTACGCCGACGCCTTCAACGAAGCAGTGCTGATGCGACCGGGCCAGTGGCTGACCCGGCTGTCGGTGTGGTTCGACAACCGCGGCGTCGACGGCCTGGTCAACGGCTCGGCCGCCCTCGTCGGCGGCAGCTCGGGCCGCGCGCGGCGGCTGCAGACCGGGTTCGTCCGCTCGTACGCCCTCACGATGCTGGGAGGCTCGGTGGCCGTGATCGCGGCACTGCTGGCGGTGAAGCTCGGATGAACCCGGCGCTGGGCCAATGACAGTGCCCTACCTGCCGGTCCTCACCGTGCTGCCCCTGGTCGGGGCCGCGGCGGTGCTGGCGGTACCCAAGGGCCGGCCGGCGCAGCTGGCCAAGGTCGTGGCGCTGGCCTTCACCCTTGCCGAGCTCGGCATCACCATCGGGATGTGCACGCAGTTCGCGGCGGGCGGCCCGAGATTCCAGCTGATCGAGGACTACGCCTGGATCCCGACCTTCGGGGTGCGCTTCGGTTTCGGCGCCGACGGCATCGCGCTGGTGCTGATCGCGATGGTCGCCGTGTTGATGCCGGTGGTCGTCCTCGCCTCCTGGCACGACGCCGAGCCGGGCAAGCGGCCGGTCAAGACGTTCTTCGCGCTGATGCTGTCGCTGCAGGCTTGCACCATCGGTGTGTTCGCCGCCACCGACCTGTTCCTGTTCTACGTGTTCTTCGAGGCGATGCTGGTCCCGATGTACTTCCTGATCGGGTCCTACGGCGGCCCGCGCCGGCAGTACGCCGCCGTGAAGTTCTTCCTCTACTCCCTGGCCGGCGGCTTGCTCATGCTCGCCGCGCTGATCGCGTTGTACGTCGTGGGCAAGAACCAGGGCATCAACAGCTTCGCCTTCCACGACCTGGTCGCCCTGCACATCTCCAAGTCCACCCAGAACTGGCTGTTCCTCGGCTTCTTCATCGCCTTCGCGATCAAGGCGCCCCTCGTGCCGTTCCACACCTGGCTGCCCGACGCCGGCTCCGAGGCACCTATCGGCGTCGCCGTACTCCTCGTCGGCGTGCTCGACAAGGTGGGGACCTACGGCTTCCTGCGCTGGTGCCTGCCGCTGTTCCCCGACGCGTCGAAGAGATTCGCGCCGGTGGTGCTCGTCCTGGCCGTGATCGGAATTCTCTACGGCGCGCTGCTCGCGATGGGGCAGAACGACCTCAAGCGACTGGTCGCCTACACCTCCGTGGCGCACTTCGGCTTCATCGCCCTGGGAATCTTCGCCTTCACCTCCCAGGGCGGCTCCGGGGCGGTGCTCTACATGGTCAACCACGGGCTGTCCACCGGTGCGCTGTTCCTGTGCATCGGTTTCCTGATCAGCCGCCGCGGCAGCCGGCTCACCGGCGACTTCGGCGGCATGGCCCAGGTCGCGCCCCTGGTGGCCGGGGTGTTCCTGCTGGCGGGCCTGTCCGCCCTGGCTATGCCGGGCACCAACACCTTTGTCAGCGAGTTCCTGGTGCTGCTGGGCACCTTCACCGTCAACCACGCGATGGCAGTGGTCGCTGCAGTAGGGATGATCCTCGCGGCGCTCTACGTCCTGCTGATGTATCAGCGCACGATGCACGGGCCGCTCAACCCCAGCTTGCCCAAGATGGGGGACCTCTCGGCCCGGGAGGCGTGGGTGATCGCGCCTGTCCTGGCCCTGGTCGTCGCGCTCGGCGTCTATCCCAAGCCGCTGCTCGACGTCATCACCCCAGCGGTCAATGCCACGATGCACGACATCTCCACGACAGATCCCGGGCCGACCGCGGCCGTCAACGGCAGCACCCAACAGAGGGGCAGCAATTGAGCACCTCGCACGCGCTCGCGGCTGCCGCACACTTCAGCGCGCCCAGCGTCGCCTACCGCAGCCTGCTGCCGATGATCGTGCTGTTCGGCGCGGCGTCCGTCGGGGTGCTCGTCGAGGCCTTCGTGCCGCTGGAGAGCCGACGCGTCGTGCAGGTCGCCGTCGCCGTGGGGGGGCTGTTCGGCTCGTTGGTGGCGGTCATCTACGTTGCCGGCACAGCCGATGTCATCACCGCCGCCGGAGCAGTGGCAGTTGACGGCCCGGCACTGTTCATCGAGGGCACCCTGGCCGCCCTCGGCATCGCCAGCGTGCTGCTGCTGGCCGACCGCTCGGTGGACGGGGGTGGCCATTTCGTCGCCGACGCGGCGATCACGGTCGGCTCGACCAACGACCGCCGCCAACTCGTCGCCGTGCATTCCCAGACCGAGGTCTTCCCGCTGTCGACCTTCGCCCTGGCCGGGATGATGCTGTTCGCCAGCGCCAACGACCTGCTGCTGATGTTCGTCGCCCTCGAGGTGCTGTCCCTGCCGCTGTACCTGCTGTGCGGGCTGGCCCGCCGGCGCCGGCTGCTCTCGCAGGAGGCCGCTGTCAAGTACTTCCTGCTGGGTGCCTTCGCCTCCGCCTTCTTCCTGTACGGCGTGGCCCTGCTCTACGGCTACGCCGGCTCGGTGCAGTTGCGCCAGATCTATCGCGCCGCGGGCGGCGGGTCCACCGGCAACGACCTGCTGCTGCTGCTGGGTTTGGCGATGCTCATCATCGGCTTGCTGTTCAAGGCGGGCATCGCGCCGTTCCACTCATGGACGCCGGACGTCTATCAAGGTGCACCGACGCCGGTCACCGGCCTCATGGCGGCGTGCACCAAGGTCGCGGCGTTCGGCGCGATCCTGCGGGTGCTCTACGTCGGCTTCGCCAACACGCGGTGGGACTGGCGGCCGCTGATCTGGGGCGTCGCCATCGCCTCGATGGTCATCGGGGCCGTCTTCGCCGTCACCCAGACCGACATCAAGCGGCTGCTGGCCTACTCAACAGTGGCCAACGCCGGGTTCATCATGGTCGGCGTCGTAGCCCTGACCAGGACCGGCATCTCCAGCACGCTGTTCTACCTGGTGGCGTACGGCTTCACCACCATCGGCGCCTTCGCGGTGGTCACGCTCGTACGCGACGCCGACGGCGAGGCCACCCACCTGTCGCAGTGGGCCGGCCTGGCGCGCCGCTCCCCGCTGACCGCCGCGGTGTTCACCTTCTTCATGCTTGCCTTTGCCGGGATCCCGCTGACCAGCGGTTTCACCAGCAAGTTCGCGGTTTTCGCGGCGGCCGTCGACGGCGGGGCGACGCCGCTGGTCATCGTCGGCGTGATAGCGAGCGCCATCCTGGCCTTCCCGTACCTGCGGATCATCGTCCTGATGTACCTGACCGACCCGGCCGAGACCGGTCCTTCGGTAATCGTGCCGGGCGGCTTCACCTCTGCCACGCTCACCCTCGGCGTCGTGGCCACGCTCGCCCTCGGTGTCGCGCCACAACCGATCCTGCAGCTGGCGAGCAACGCAGCGCGATTCGTCGGCTAGCCGTGGTCGCTCGCTCGCAGGGAATCGCGGGGATCGACTTCAACGACCCGCTTCTGGAGGCCTCCGTACGCTCGGGCCTGTCCGCTGTCGAAGAGCGGCTGCTGGCGTGCGTCCACTCCACCGACGCCTTCGTCGCCGAGACCGCACGGCATCTCGTCTCTGCGGGCGGCAAGCGCTTCCGGCCGCTCGTCGTGCTGCTGGCTGCCGCGTTCGGTGACATGGACAACGCCGACGTCCTGGCCGCCGCGGTGGTGGTCGAGCTGACCCACCTCGCCACGCTCTATCACGACGACGTGATGGATGACGCCCTCGTCCGCCGGGGCGCGGTGTCGGCCAACGCCCGCTGGACGAATACCGTGGCGATCCTCACCGGTGACTTCCTCTTCGCCCGGGCCTCCGACGTCCTGGCCGACCTCGGCCCGGAGGCGGTCCGCATCCAGGCCCGCACCTTCGAGCGACTGGTCATGGGCCAGATCCACGAGACGGTCGGTGCACCGGCCGGGGCCGATCTCGTCGAGCACTACCTCTCGGTGGTGGCCGAGAAGACCGGCTCGCTGATCGCCACCTCCGGGCGCTTCGGAGCGATGTTCGGGGGCTCCGATCCGGCCACGGTGAAGGTTCTCACGTCCTACGGCGAGATCATCGGGGTGGCCTTCCAGCTCTCCGACGACCTGCTCGACATCACCTCCGAGGCGACCGAGTCGGGCAAGACACCCGGCACAGACCTGCGCGAGGGTGTGCCGACGCTGCCGGTGCTCTACGCGTTGGCAGGCGAGGACCCCGTTGAGGGCCGGCTGCGCGAGCTCATCGCCGAACCGCTCGAGGACGACATACTGCACACGGAGGCCCTCGGCCTGCTGCGGGCGTCACCGGCGATGACCCGCGCGCGTTCCACGTTGGCCTCCTACGCCACGCAGGCCCGCGACCTGCTTGCCCCGCTGCCCGATGTGCCGGCCCGGGCGGCGCTGGAGTCCCTGGCGGAGTTCGTCGTCGCCCGGACCGGCTGACCCCTCGTACCCGAGATCCGTACACAGTCCGCACAAGCGGAACTTGCGAAGAGGCAGGCGGACAGGGACGCTGAGGAGGTGACTTCCCTGCGTCAGAGTGGCCGCGTCCGGTGGAGCGTTCCTGTCCTAGTGGTGGTTGTCCTGGCCGCCGCCGCGGTGGGGCGGGCCACGTTCGCCGGGGCCTCGCCGGCGCTTCCGCGGCAGAGCGCCGCCCAGTTGCTCGCCAAGGTGTCCCGCGCGCACGTCGAGCAACTCTCCGGCACGGTCAAGACGAGTTCCCATCTCGGCCTGCCGAGCCTGCCGGGGGTGGCCGGTGGCGACCTGTCACCCCAGAGCCTGCTGAGCGGCGACCACACGCTGCGGATCTACCTCGACGGCGCCGACCGGCAGCGGGTCGACCTGCTGGGTACGTTGGCCGGCAGCAGCCTGGTGCACAACGGCGCCGACCTGTGGTCCTGGTCGAGTTCTACCAACAAGGCCACCCACACCACCCTGCCAGCCCATCCGTCCCGCACCGGCGAGCAGCCGGCAGGCAAGAAGCCGGGCACCCAGGAGCTGCCCGACCTCGCTCCGCAGGCACTCGCCCAGCATGTGCTCGACACGGTGGGCCCGACCACGACGGTCTCGGTGGGAGATCCCGCGTCGGTCGCCGGCCGGTCGGCCTACGACCTGCGGATCGCACCCAAGACCAGCGACAGCCTGGTCAAGGCGGTTGACGTCTTCGTCGACTCGGCGACCGGCCTGCCGTTGCGCGTGACCGTGCTGGCGCGGGGCGCCAAGCAACCGGCCATCGACGTCGGGTTCACCTCCGTCAGATTCGCCAAGCCAGCCGGCAGCCTGTTCGCCTTCAAGCCGCCCAGGGGAGCCAAGCTCACCGAGGGTGCAGGTCCACGGGCCCTCGGCACGTTCCGCGCGCGCGGCAAGCCGTCGGCGGCCGCAAACGGCCACGCTTTTCTGGCTCCCGGCCGCCGAATTGCGAGCCCCGGCACCCAGCGGCCGCAGGTGCTCGGCACCGGTTGGGTCAGTGTCGTCGAGATCCGCGGCGTGCCGGGAGGCCTCCTTGCTGACAAGCGGCTCCAGGCGCTGTTGCAGGGCACTCGCACGGTCAAGGGCTCGTTCGGCTCCGGCCACGTGCTCACCACGGCGCTGGTGTCGGCCCTGATTACCGACGGTGGCTTGGTCTTCGTCGGCGCGGTCACTCCCGAGGCACTGGTACGCATCGCTGACACCGCCAGGTGACCGACGCGGTCGTCACCCGCGGGCTCACGAAGCGATTCCGCGGAGGACAGGTCGCGGTCGCCGATCTCGACCTCGATGTCCCGCAGGGCAGCGTATTCGGATTCCTCGGTCCCAACGGGAGCGGCAAGACCACCACGATCCGGATGCTGGTGGGCCTGGCCGCCCCGACCTCGGGCACCGTGCAGTTGCTCGGCGAGGCGATGCCGCGAGGATCAGCGGCCGCCCTGCCCCGGGTCGGAGCCCTGATCGAGGGGCCGGCCTGCTACCCGTTCCTGTCCGGTGAGGCCAACCTGATCCGGCTCGACATGGCCGACCGGACGGCGGACCCGCGCACCCGCACGGCCCGAGTGGACACAGCCCTGCAGCGGGTCGGCCTGCTGGCCGCCCGCCGCAAGCGCTACAAGGCCTACTCCCTCGGCATGCGGCAGCGGCTGGGCCTGGCCTCGGCGCTGCTGCGCCAACGGGACCTGCTCGTGCTCGACGAGCCGACGAACGGCCTGGATCCGCAGGGGACCCGCGAGATCCGCGCGTTGATCCGCAGTGTCGCGGAAGAGGGCGCGACGGTGTTCCTCTCGAGCCACCTGCTGGCCGAGGTCGAGCAGGTCTGCACGCACGCGGCCGTCCTGTCGCACGGCCGGCTGGTCGCCAACGGCACGGTCGACAGCCTCCGGACGGCGGCGGCGGGGCACCTTGTCGTCAGCACTCAGGATGCCGGCGTGGCGGTGGGCACGCTGCGCCGCCTGGGCGTGAAGGAGGTCACCTGTGAGGGCGGGCAGGTCAGCGGGCTGGCCGACTCCGTACCCCCCGAGGTGGCCTGTGCCGCCCTCGTGGCCGACGGCGTCAGGGTGCAGTCCCTCGGCGTACAGCGTCCCTCACTCGAAGAGGCGTTCGTCGCGCTGACCGGTGAGGGCTTCGATGTCGCCGAGTAACCGCACCGGCCTGTTGCGCTCGGAGTTGCGCACGTTGTTCCGCCGGCTGCGCACCTTGATGATGTTGGCGGTGCTGGCCGGCGTGCCGATCCTGCTGGCCTGGGCGGTCAAGGCCTTCAGCGGGCCGAGCGGACCGGGGGAGGGCCCGCCGTTCCTCTACCAGGTCAGCTCCAACGGCCTGTTCGTGGCGTTGACCGCGCTGATCGTGACCCTCCCGCTCTTCCTGCCCTTGGCCGTGGGGGTCGTCGCCGGCGACAGCGTCTCCGGGGAGGCGAACCAAGGGACCCTGCGCTACTTGCTGGTCGTGCCGACCGGGCGCGGCCGGTTGTTGGCCGTCAAGCTCGCCAGCGTGATCGTCTTCGGCGCGGTGGCGGCATTCACGGTCGCCCTGGTCGGTATGGCCATCGGTGCGCTGCTGTTCCCGCTCGGCCCGGTCACCCTGCTGTCGGGGGACACGATCGGAAGCGGGGCGGCGTTCGGCAGGGCCCTGCTGGTTGCGGGCTACGTCGGCGTGTCCATGGCCGGGCTCGGAGCGCTGGGGGTGTTCGTCTCGACGATCACCGACGTGCCCATTGCGGCGATGGCGACCACCGTCACCCTCGCGATCGCCAGCCAGATCGTCGATGCCATCCCGCAACTGCACGCGCTGCACCCGTGGCTGTTCAGCCACTACTGGCTTGCCTTCGGCGATCTCCTGCGGCAGCCGATGTACACCGCGGACGTCAACAGGGGCCTCCTCATGCAGGCGGGTTATGTGGTGGTCTTCGGCGCTTTGGCCTGGGCCCGGTTCACCAGCCGCGACATCCTGTCCTAGCCGGCCGCCGCTGGTTGCGCCACCAGTGCCCGCTGGCCGCGGCGCCTGGCCTGCGCCAGCCCGTCCACGGTCAGCACCACCAAGGCGGCCCAGACCAGCGCGAAGCCGACCAAGCGCGAGGCCGGCATCGGCTCGCCGAAGACTGCGACGCCGAGGACCAGTTGCAGGGCCGGTGCGAGGTACTGCAGCAGGCCGATCGTGCTCAGCGGCAACCGCCGGGCCGCCGCGCCGAAGAACAGCAGGGGGATGGTGGTGACCACGCCGGCGCAGACTAGCAGGGCGACGTGGCTCGGGCCGGAGCTGATGAAGGTGCCGCCGCCGATGAACATCAGGTAGGCCAACGCTGGCACGAACAGGGCGGCCGTCTCGACGGTCAGCCCTTGCACGGCGTCCATCGAGAGCACCTTCTTGATGAGGCCGTACGTACCGAAGCTGAAGGCCAGGGTTAAGGCGATCCAGGGCACCCGGCCGTAGTCCAGGGCCAGGACGAGGACAGCAAGCGTGCCGATCCCCAGGGCTGCCCACTGCATGCGGCGGAGGCGCTCCCGCAGCACCAGCACGCCGAGCAGCACCGTCACGAGCGGGTTGATGAAGTAGCCGAGCGAGGTCTCGACGATCTGATGGGAATTGACGCCGTAGATGTAGGTCCCCCAGTTGACGGCGATCAGGGCGGCAGCGGCGGCAAGCAGGGCAAGACGGGCAGGCCGGTGCAGGATCAGCCCAATCCAGCGCCAACGCCGCTGCACCGCGAGGATGCCCAGCACCAACACGAGGGACCACACGATGCGGTGGGCCAGGATCTCCACCGCCTGGGCCGGCTTGAGCAGTGGCCAGAACAACGGGAACAGCCCCCACAGCAGATAAGCCGCCGCGCCGTAGGCCAGGCCGCGCCGCGATGAGTCCACGCAGGCGGCAACCCCGCCCACGCGGGAGCTTGTTCCCGGGTGGTCTCATGTAGGGGTGGGGCCAATGGTGAACCGCTGCGCCCGCGCGAGCGTGTGTAGGACAGATGTCCGGCAGATCCGGGAGATCCGCGAGAGAGGGGTGGCGGTTGTCGGCAGCGGAGCCGGAGTTGATGCGTTCGCTGCACGATCAGCACGCGGCTGCGGTCTGGGCCTACGTGCTGCGCCTGACCTCCGGCGATCGCGCCCGGGCCCAGGACGTCCTCCAGGAGACCCTGCTGCGGGCCTGGCGCCATCCCGAGGTGCTGCGGCCTGAGCGCGGTTCGGCGCGGGCTTGGCTGTTCACTACCGCACGGCACATCGTGATCGACGAGTGGCGGGCCCGGTCGGTGCGGCCGGAAGTGCTGACCGACGCCGTGCCGGAGGGGGCCGTCTCCGACGGTGTGGAGGAGGCAATGCAGTCCTGGCTGGTGGCCGAGGCCCTCGACCGGCTCAGCCCCGAACACCGCGGTGTCCTGGTCGAGTGCTTTTTTCGCGGCCACACCGTCGCCGAGGCCGCCGATCGCATCGGCGTGCCGCCCGGCACGATCAAGTCGCGTACGCACTACGCACTGCGGGCCCTGCGGCTGATCCTGCAGGAGATGGGTGTGACCCAGTGACCTGCCCCATGTCAGAGTCCGACGGCGCCTACCTCCTCGGCGCCCTTTCACCGGAGGACCGCAGAGCCTACGAGGATCACCTGGCCGGCTGCCCTGCCTGCTCTGCCGCCCTCGCCGAGGTTGCCGGGCTGCCGGGCCTGCTCGGCCGCGTGCCGGCCGATGCCGTCGACGTCCAGGAGCCGCTGCCGGCCGACGTGCTGCCCCACCTCCTGGCGGCGGTGCAGGTGGAGCGCACGCGTTCCCGGCGGCGCTTCCGGGTGGCACTCGGGGCGCTGGCCACGGCCGCTGCCGTCGTGGCGACCGCCCTGATCGCGCCCGGTCTGCTGTCCTCGCATCGCCAGCCGACGCAGCTGGCCTTCGCTCCCGTGGGCGAGGTGCCGATCACCGCCACGGCCGCCGTGATCGCCAAGAAGTGGGGGACCGAGATCGACCTGCGCTGCACCTACGAGGGCACGTCCGAGTGGGGTAGCCAGCCGTACTCTCTCGTGGCCACCGATCGCTTGGGACACGAGGAGGAGATCGCGACCTGGACCGCGGCCGCGGGCAAGCCGGTGACGCTCGTCGCGTCGACCTTCCTGCAACGCAAGGACCTGGCCACGCTGGAGGTGCGCCTGCCCACCGGCCGGCCGGTCCTGCGGCTGCGTACCTGAGTCCGGCCACCTGGCACTAGTGTTCGTCCCAGCCGAAACATCGGCGGGGAGGTGCCGGATGTGAAGGGCTACTTTGCCGGGTACGCCACCCTTGGCACCCTGCTGTTGCTCGGCGTGGGCTTCGTCGCCGCCGGCCTGGCCGCCAACTGGGTCCTGCGCCCGCACCGCCCGACCGGCGAGAAGCTTGCCACCTACGAGTGCGGGGTCGACCCGGTCGGGCCTGAGTGGATCCAGACCCAGATCCGCTACTACGTCTTCGCCTACCTCTACGTCATCTTCGCCGTCGAGTCGGTGTTCCTCTTCCCGTGGGCGACGATCTTCGCGCGCCGGGGGTTCGGCACCGGGGCGCTCGTCGAGATGGGCGTGTTCGTGGCCTTCCTGGCGCTTGGCCTGCTGTACGCATGGCGCAAGCGGGTGCTCACGTGGACCTGAATCCCGCGCTGCCCGACCCGGTGAAGTTCGTACTCAACTGGGGCCGGCGCTACTCCTTGTGGGTCTTCAACTTCGGGCTGGCCTGCTGCGCCATCGAGTTCATCGCCACGTCGATGGCCCGGCACGACTTCATCCGTCTCGGCGTGATCCCCTTCGCCCACGGCCCGCGCCAGGCCGACCTGATGGTGGTCTCCGGCACGGTCACCGACAAGATGGCCCCGGCCGTGCGCCGGCTCTACGAGCAGATGCCCGAGCCGAAGTACGTCATCTCCTTCGGTGCCTGCTCCAACTGCGGCGGGCCGTACTGGGACTCGTACTGCGTCACCAAAGGCGTCGATCAGTTGATCCCGGTCGACGTCTACGTACCCGGCTGCCCTCCCCGGCCCGAGGCGTTGTTGCAGGGCATCCTGCGCCTGCAGGAGAAGATCGCCGGGGAGTCGGTCTCGCTCAAGGGCGGCGCGCGCCCCGGCCCTGCCGAGCTCACCGCCCCGCTGCTGCGGCCACCCACCGCTGACGCGCGCACACCATGATCGACGGGGACGTCCTCGTCGCAGCGCTGGGTCCCGACTGCACGGCATCGCGGACCTTCGCCCAGCTCACCGTCGACGCGCCTCCGGCGCAATGGGTCGAGGCGGTCAGCACTGCTCGCGACCTGCTCGGCTGCGGGTTCTTCGACTGGCTCAGCGCGGCCGACGATCTTGCTCAGGGGTACTCGGTGGTCTGCCATCTGTGGTCGGTGCAGCACCGGCACGGCTTGCTGGTACGCACGCGCGTCCCCCTCGACCGCCCGTCGTTGCCGACTCTGACCGGGGTGTTCGCCGGCGCCAACTGGCACGAGCGCGAGACCTACGAGATGTTCGGAGTGGTCTTCGTCGGCCACCCCAACCTGGTCCCGCTGCTGCTGCCGGACGGCTTCGAGGGCCACCCACTGCGCAAGGAGTTCGTCCTGGCCTCCCGGGTGGCCAAGGAGTGGCCGGGGGCGCGCGAGCCGGGGGAGAGCGCCGCCACCGGCCCGGTGCGCCGCCGGATGCGTCCGCCCGGCGTGCCTGACCCCGCCGCCTGGGGCCCCGACGCTGTGTCGCCGGCGACCGAACCCGAGGAGGCGGCGACTGAGGAGTCTCGATCACCGGAGGAGCAGGGGACGCAGCCGGAGGAGCCGGGGGAGCAGCCATGATCCCGCACGGGCTCCCCGCCTGGGCCGAGGTCGCGCTGCGGGTGCTCGCCGTGCTCGTGGCCTTCCTGACCCTGCCGCTGGTCGTCGGGCAGCTGGAGCACAAGGCGATGGCCCACATGCAGTCGCGGCTGGGGCCGATGTACGCCGGGGCCTTCCACGGCTGGGCGCAGCTGATCGCCGACGGGGTGAAGTTCCTCCAGAAGGAGGACGTCACACCGGCCGCGGCCGACCGGGTGGTATTCAAGCTGGCACCGGCCGTCGGCCTGCTGCCCTACCTCCTCGTCCTTATCGTCATTCCTGTCGGTCCCCACGGGTTGGTCGCCCAGCCGCTGGACATTGGGCTGTTCTTCGTCCTTGCCGTCGCCGGCGTCGGCGTCATCGGCATGCTCATGGCGGCGTGGGCCAGCGCCAACAAGTTCTCCCTGCTGGGCGGGCTGCGCGGGGCAGCGCAGTTGCTGGCCTACGAGCTGCCGCTGGTGCTGGCGGCGGCGTCCGTGGCGATGGCCGCCGGCACCCTGTCGCTGCCCGGAATTACCGAGGCGTGGCGGCCCTGGTGGCTGCTGTGGCAGGCCCCGGCCATGGTGATCTTCTTCATCGCCGGCCTCGCGGAGATCAGAAGGCCGCCCTTCGACATGCCGCTGGCCGAGTCCGAGCTGGTGTTCGGCTACCTGACGGAGTACACCGGCCTGCGGTTCGCGCTGTTCCTGCTGGCGGAGTACGCCGGGATCGTCGTGGTGAGCGCCCTGACCACTGTGCTGTTCCTCGGCGGCTGGCGCGGCCCCTTCGCGAACGAGCAGCTGGGCTGGCTGTGGACGCTGGTCAAGGTGTTCGCGGTGTCATTCGTCGTCATCTGGGTGCGCGTCTCCTATCCCCGGCTGCGTGAGGACCAACTGCAGCGGCTGGCCTGGGTGCGCCTGGTGCCAATAGCGCTGGCGCAACTGGTGCTCACCGGCGTGGTCCGGCTGGCGGTGCACCAGTGAGCGGCCTGCCCGGCGGCGGACTGGCCCGGGGCCTGGCGATCACGCTGCGCACGATGACCAGGCGGTCGCACACCCAGCAGTACCCCGACGTGCCGCCCGACCTACCCCCGCGCAGTCGCGGCGTCATCGCGCTGTTCGACGAGAACTGCACGGTGTGCATGCTCTGCGCCCGGGAGTGCCCCGACTGGTGCATCTACATCGACTCGCACAAGGAGACGATCCAGGTCGAGGGCGCCGCCCGGCCGCGGTCGCGCAACGTACTCGACCGCTTCGCCATCGACTTCGCCCTGTGCATGTATTGCGGGATCTGCATCGAGGTGTGCCCCTTCGACGCGCTGTTCTGGTCGCCGGAGTTCGAGTACTCCGAGTACGACATCGGTGAGCTGACCCACGAGAAGGACCGCCTGCGCGAGTGGATGTGGACCGTGCCGCCGCCGCCGGCGCTGGACCCGCTGGCCGAGCCGCCCAAGGAGGTGGTCGCAGCCAACGCACTGGATGCCGCCCCAGTCGGGGAGGCGGAGTGACAGCGCAGGACGTGGTGTTCGGCCTCCTCGGCCTGATCGCACTGGGCAGCGCCCTGCTGGTAGTCACCACCCGCAACGTCGTCCGAGCGGCGCTCTGGCTGGTCGTCACCTTCGGCGCGGTGGCCGGCTGCTACCTGGTGCTCACCGCCGAGCTGGTGGCCTGGGTTCAGGTGCTGATCTACATCGGCGCCATCGTCGTCCTGCTGCTCTTCGGGGTGATGCTCACTCGTGCCCCGATCGGGCCGACCGACCGCGTCGACTCCGGCAACCGACCGGTCGCCGCCCTGGTCGGGCTGGGCTCGGCAGCGATCCTGGTGACGCTGGTGCTGCAGGCGTTCCACTCGGCATTCGTCCGGCTCGACCAGCCGGGTACGGCCAAGCTCCTCGGTGCCGCCGTCTTCCGGACCTGGGTGTTGCCCTTCGAGGTGCTCTCGGTCCTGCTGC
>JBDUBV010000055.1:0-15474 GCA_040003795.1 Pseudonocardiales bacterium
GCCGGCTCAGCTCACGTCGACGCGCCCCGTTCGCCGGCCGCTCCGTCCCGGCTGCGCTTAAGGATTGCGGTGAAGCTCGGCCGGCGATCGCTGGTCAGCCTCAGCCGGTGGGCCAGCGCCGGAAGCTCTGGTAGCTGCGCGACGGCGTCGGCCCGCGCTGACCTTGGTAGCGCGAGCCGTAGATGGCCGAGCCGTACGGGTGCTCGGCCGCGCTGGACAGGCGGAACAGGCAGAGCTGGCCGATCTTCATGCCGGGCCAGAGCGTGATCGGCAGGTTGGCCACGTTCGACAATTCGAGGGTGATGTGACCGGTGAACCCCGGGTCGATGAAGCCGGCGGTGGAGTGGGTCAGCAGCCCGAGTCGGCCCAGGCTCGACTTGCCCTCCAGTCGGCCGGCCAGGTCATCGGGCAACGTGACGACCTCGAGCGTCGACCCGAGTACGAACTCTCCCGGATGCAGCACGAACGGGTCCTCACCCGGCGGCTCGACCAAGGTGGTGAGATCGTCCTGCTGCTGCGCCGGGTCGATGTGGGTATACGCGGAGTTGTTGAAGACCCGGAAGAACCGGTCCAGGCGAACGTCGATGCTGGACGGCTGTACGAGACCGGCATCCCACGGCTCCACGACCAGGCGCCCGGCCCCCACCTCGGCCCGCAGGTCGCGATCGCTGAGCAGCATGCGGCGCACGCTACCGAAACCAAAAGGCGTCTCGAACGGTTCGCCACGGACCTTTCGACGGCGGCAACTCAGTGCCCGACCGGAAGCTGAACCCGTAGCCGCAGGACTCCCGCCAAAAGGTGGAGGCCCCGCCAAGTATGAGTTGGCGGGGCCTCCGGGTGATCCGGCGTGACATCCGAATCCTCGCTCGGCCCGTCTCGTCTTCCCGCCGTGTCACCTGCGGGTCCTTCGGGTTTCCCCTCCGGTCTGACCTTCGGTTTCCGTTCGAGCCGCTCCCGTTTCCGGGTGCGTGAGAGAAGTTCTACCCGGCCACGGCGACCGGCCGCAAGCCCTCTCCGGAACGAATTTCGGTGCTGTCGGCGTGTCGCGAAACCAGTGGTGCCTGCGGTGCTTGTGGGCCGTTTCCGCACTCGTCCGGCCGCACTCCGTGTCGGTGCCACACCCGGCAACGCAACGGCCGTCTAATAGCGGCAGAAGCCCCGCCGAGTATGAGCCGGCGGGGCTTCTGTCCGTTCGGTCGCGGGTTGACGAGGACCGAATCCCGGCGGAGCGCGGTGCGAGACGGTGAGCGCTCAGGCCGTGGGCGGCTGGGACTGGCCCGGGCCCGTCCATGGCGCCGGCGCGGTCGGTCCGGACTGTCCGTAGGACTCTGGCGCGGCGTACGGCTGGACCGGCGCACCATGCTGCGGCCCGTACTGCTGACCTTCCGGTGCTCCGTACGACTGGCCCTCGTTGCCGTAGCCGAACGGCCCGCCGAACTGCGGGTCGTACCCGGGCGCACCGTAACCGCCCGGGATCTGCTCGCGCGAGGGGCCGACCGGCGCCGCGGCCTGCGCTGCGCCGGCCGCGGCATAGGACTCCGCCGCGGCCTTGTCGATCTTGGTGGTGTAGCCGCAGAACGTGCACGTCGTCAGGTAGCTGCTCGACACCGGGAACAGCGGGATGAAGAAGAGCGTGAACTTGGTGACCCGGTTGATCACGCGCTGGGCCGCCGGGTTGTGGCAGTTACGACAGACGAATGTCACGATCGCCAGCGCCCGCAGGTAGCCCTTGGTTCCGAAGATCAGCATTCCCGCTCCTGTCCGTCAGCCGCTCACAGGAGGTCCGCGACGGCGACGCACACCGGCCTGGCGATCCACGTCGCGGAGTACGCTACCGATCGCCGTTCGCGGGTGTAGTTCAATGGCAGAACATCAGCTTCCCAAGCTGACAGTGCGAGTTCGATTCTCGTCACCCGCTCCAAGTTCAAGGCTCGATGTTCTGGGGGCTGTGTCGTCCTGGCGAAGGCCGAAGAGGCCGGTGGCTGGGAGAGCGTGCACCGAACGTGCACCTTCGTGGTGAGCGGACATCGAGTGTTTGGCGTCGAGAGCGTCCGCGATGCGGCGGTCTGCGTCACGCGTCGCATGTTGGTAGATGAGCGCTGCACGCATGCTGTCGTGGCCCATCCTCTCCATCAGGTCGTGGCGGGACCCCGAGAAGTGGTCCACTCGGTGTGAGAGTCGTTCATCGGTGGGTGCAGGCTGCAGCGTAGATGGCTGGCGCCTGGTAGCCGAGTGAGCTGTGTCGTCGGCGGTGGTTGTAGTCGTCCTTCCAGTCGGTGATCACGACCCGGGCTTGGGCCAGTGACCAGAACATGGACACGCGCGTGGGGGCTCACCCACGGCCGTCGAGAAGCCAGCAGTCGAGTCGCGATAGCTTTGAGATCTCCCCAGGGACCAACGGCGGCGCCTTCGACGACCGAGAGTCGCGAGAGACGCCGCCGTCGGCGGCAGCAAGCAGACGCGTTAATGGATCGACATGGTCTCCATCGACAGGTACGTCTGCGCCGCCCACGAGACAGGGTCACGAGCGAAGTGCCGCTGCATGGCCCGGTTCTCCAGCGCGTTGTCCAGCGCCGCCATGATCATCGACTGGTCGAGCACGAGATACCGGTGCCCCACGGCGCCCGTCGTCGGGTTGACCGCGTCGAAGAAGCCGCCAGGTCCGTAGACGTCCGGGTAGAGGCGGCGCAGCGCCTCGATGTTGGCGTACGCCTCCTGCGGCCGGACGTCGAGGGAGATGAACGACGCGTGCGGCGTGACGACGTCCTCGGTGGCGCAACCATGGCACTGAGACAGCCCCAGATTGGGATGCGCAGCGTCCGCACCGAAACCGAAGTACGGGAACTTCAGACCTTCCACGCCATAGGTGGCATAGCCGCCGCTGTCATCGGCCGTGCTCGACGGCGACATCCCCCAGACCGGGTACTGCAGTTGCTCGATCGTGTACTTGCGCTGCACGTCCACCGTGCGCACGTCGGCGAGCCCGAAGCTGCGGGGTCCCCACGACGTCTCCGGCACGACCAGGTTGGCCATCAGGCCCTCGAACATCCCACCGCCGAAGGTCGGGATGAACGTGAGGTCAGAGCCTGGGTAGTTGTAGTGGCCCTCCCAGACGTTGAACACCTGTCCGCTCTGCGGATCCTGGTATGTCGTCCAGTAACCGGGCACCGGCCACTGGCCCTGCCAGGAGAAGTCAGGGTCGGTCGCCTGGCAGTCCGCGAACGGTGCCTTGGGCGGCAGCGTTCGCCAGCTGCGCCACCACACGTTCCCTGGCATTTGCTTGAGCCCCATGCCGATGTACGCAGAGATCCGCGGGTCGCTGTAAAGCGCGCCGTTGTGGTAGTAGTGCGTCCAGTTGTCGCCGACATAAGGCGGCAGGCCGACGTAGTAGCCGCCGAACATCTGCCCGGTCGGCTGGTTGCCCGGAATTGCCGGGTTGGTGTTGCAGTGCGTTTCCGGGCGGGCGTCGTAGAAGAGGCTGAAGTCCATCGGCGCGGTGAGCGACCCCACGAGCGATCGCAGCTCCGGCAGAGCCTGCCGCACGACGATCAGACCTGATGCGTACCAGCCGTTGTCGACGTTGGATATGAAGTAGCAGTTGTCGAACACCGGCGTTGTCTCGGTGCTGCAGTTGGCCTCACCAGGGTTGATGATGGCCTGACCGGTGCTCGTGTCGTACCACTGGTAGAGGAAGCCGTGGTCCCGCTTGAGCTTCTGCACCTCGGTCAGTGTCGCCTCAAGCATCGTTCGCGCTTGCGGCCGGCTGATCAGCCCGAGGTCGTTCGCGGCGACAACCGCCCACAGATACACCCCGATGTTCGCGGCGGACGTGTAGCGACCGTACGAAGTGGGCGTCGCCGAGCCGCCGGCATACGTCAGGTTGTCCAGCGGAAGATGTGTCGTGGGATCAACGTCCGCGCGGTAGAACTTCCACGTGTCGCGAGCGATGCCCATCAGGGTGGCCCGCTGTGCCGAGCTGAGGCCGCTGTACTGCGCCACTCCGGTGTTACCCCGCGTCGTACGCGCCTGCGCCGGCTGCGTGGCGACGAGCAGCGCGAGGATCGCGGCACCGAGGGAACATACGGTCAGCGCCCTGAGCCGGGACAATCGTTGTCGTGCCATAGAAATTCACCCATCTCTCAACGACGGACCGCGCGTCTGCAGCCCGGATCGTGCTGTTCGTCTGTCAAGCCGGTCCCGCACTTGCCGCCGCGAACGGGTTCGCCACGGCGTCGAGCAGCTGCACGGTGTACTCATTCTGCGGGTGCTGGAGCACCTGCTTGGTCGGGCCCTGCTCGACGAGCCTGCCCTTGTTGAGTACGAGGATGTGATCGGTGACCACGCGGGCGCTGAGCAGGTCGTGCGTGATGTAAAGCAGGCTGAGACCGCGTTCCTCCCGGAGCTTGGCCAGGAGCCGCAGCACACCGGCCCGCAGCGAGACGTCCAACATGGACACCGGCTCGTCAGCCACGATGAGGGCGGGATCACAGGCCAACGCGCGGGCGATGACCACCCGCTGTCGCTGGCCGCCGGAGAGCTGGTGCGGCAACTTCGCGGCGTACTGAGCGGACGGGGTTAGACCGACGATCTCCAGCAACTCGTGCATGCGCTCCATCGCCTTATGCCCTGACATGCCGAGGAAGTTCTGACAGGGCCGCATGACGGTGTACTCGACGGTGTGCAGCGGGTTGAGCGCGCCGTAGGGATCCTGGAAGACCATCTGCACCTTGGTGTGGTACGTGCGCAGCCCGCCTGAACGAAGCCGTCCGACATCGATGTCGCCGAACGTGATGGACCCCGTGGTCGGGCGCTCCGAGCCAGTGATCATCTTGGCCAGCGTGCTCTTCCCGCTGCCACTGGCGCCGACGAGACCGATCGAAGCACCGGGCGCGACGGTGAAGGACACCTCGTCGACGGCCGTCATGAGGGCCCCGCGCCGACCTCTCACGGCGTATGTCTTAGAGACCCCTTGCAGCACCAGGGGCGGTGTGCCACTCGGCGCAGGCGGCTGTGCGGTGGAACTTCCGGACGGCTTGACGTGGCCGGCGGCCGGGTCGACGTCAGCGGACACTGCTCACCTCCATGGCGGCTCGGGTCGCGGGGGCCCTGACGTGACACGCCGCCGCTCCGCGACCGAGCCGTGCCAGCGGCGGGTCCTCTTCGGCACAGATCGGCAACGCCAGCGGGCAGCGCGGGGTGAAGGGGCAGCCGGACTGCGGCCGCGACAGGTCCGGTGGTGCTCCGGGGATGCCGCCCAGGTGGATCTCGTCGGCGCGCGGATCGGCATAGCAGTTGAGCAGCGCCTCGGTGTACGGGTGGTGCTTGCCGTAGAGCAGATCCTTCGAGGGTTGCTCCTCGACGATCTGGCCGCCGTACATCACCATCACCCGGTCGGTGGCCTCGAGAACGATGCCGAGGTCGTGGCTGATGAGGATCGCGGTGAACTTTTTCTCGCGCTGCAGATCCTGGATTGTCTGCATGACCGCGCCCTGCACGATGACGTCCAACGCGGTCGTCGGCTCGTCGAACACGACCATCCGAGGTTCCAACGCCAGGGCAAGAGCAATGGAAATCCGTTGCCGCATGCCGCCCGACAACTCGTGGGGGTAGCGCGGCAGCACGTCGCTGTCGAGGCGGACGTTGCCGAGCAGCTCGGTGCCACGCGCCTTGATCGCCCCGTCCGAGAGGTCCTCGCCCTCGCGGCCGTGCGCCTTCAGCACGTCGCCGAAGTGGTGCTCCATGGTGCGCACGGGGTTCAGCGCGTTCATCCCGCTCTGCAGCACGAGCGCGACACCGTTGCGGCGTTGTTGCCGTAGCCGCTCACCTGTCAGGGTGCTGATGTCGACGCCGTCGAAGGTGATCGTGCCGCTCTCCAGCCGGGCCGGCGGGCGCAACATTCGGGTCAGGGCATAGCCAAGGGTGGTCTTCCCGCAGCCGGACTCGCCGACCAGCCCGACGAACTCGCCCTTCTCCAGGGTGATGTCCACGTCGCGGACCGACCAGATCCGCTGTCCGCGGGACGGTTCGTAGACGACGTTGACGCCGCGTGCCTCGAGTAGCGCCATCACTTCTCCCGAAGCCGTGGGTTCGACAATGCGTCAACGCCGAAGTTGACCAGCGTGAAGGACAGCGCCAGCAGAGCTATCGCGAGTCCAGGTGCGAAGACGATCACCCACTGCCCGGTCAGCAAGGCGTTCTGCTGCTGGGCGTAGTAGAGGATCGTGCCCCAGCTGACCGTGTTGGGGTCGCCGAGGCCGAGGAACTCGAGGCTTGCCTCCGCCAGCACTGCTGCCGTGGCCGCGCCGAAGAAACTGCCGGCCACGAGGGAGGTCATGTTCGGCAGGATTTCGCGGAACACGACCCGGAACAGCCGCTCGCCGGAGAACACCGCCGAGGTGATGAACTCCCGGTTGCGCAGCGTCAAAGCCTGGCTGCGGATGACCCTCGCGCCGGTTGCCCAACTGGTGAAGGCAACGACGATGACGATCGTCCACACCGACCGGTGCGAGACGTACGCGGCCAGGATGATCATCAGTGGCAGGCTCGGGATCACCAGCGCCAGGTTGGTGATGAAGCTGAGCACCTCGTCGATGACGCCTGTCCGGTATCCGGCGATGAGGCCGATGGTGACCGCTACGAGCGTCGCCGCGAGGCCGGCCGTCAGTCCCACGAGCAGGGACACCCTCGCGCCGTACAGCATCTGGGAGAACACGTCCTGGCCGTTGCCGGTCGTGCCGAACCAGTTGGTGCCGTTCGGGTTCAGGTACGGCGGGAACGAGGTCGCCTTCGGTGAGTGCGGGGCGAGCACCGGTGCGAGCAGGGCGGTCGCGGCGATGAGCGCGAGCAGAACAAGGCCGATACGACCCTTGCCGTTGCTCCACAGCGTGCGGACCGCCCGGCCGAGGAACCGGAGCGGGCCCGGGACGGCGCTGGGGCCGCCGATCGGGATCTGCGTTGCCCTCCCGGGCGCTTCGGGAGGCGGAACTGGCGTGACGATGGTCATCGGCGCACCCGCGGGTCGAGCCTGACGTAGAGCAGATCCACGATGAAGATGGCCACCAGCATGCTGACCGTGATCACCAGGAAGAGTGCCTGCATCAGGGGGAAGTCGTGGTTGGACACGGCGGTGTAGAGCAGGTTGCCCAAGCCGGGATAGCTGAAGATGCCCTCCACGAGCACCGTGCCGCCGACGACGGCGCCCAGCGACAGGCCGAAAGCGGTGACGTTGGGGAGCAGGGCGTTGCGGGCGGCGTACAGCAGGGCGACGGTACGGGTGCGCAGGCCGTTGGCCTCGGCGAACGTCACGTAGTCCTCGCCCAGGGTGTTGATCATGTTGTTGCGCATGCCGAAGACCCAGCCGGACAACGAGGTGATGACCAACGTGACACCCGGAATCACGCTGTGCTTCACCGCGTCGGCGAGGAAGCTGGGGCTCAGGCTGGGCGTCGAGCCGGCGTTGTAGCCGCCTTTGATGGGGAACCAGCCGAAGCGGAAGGCGAACACGTACAACAGCAGCAGCCCGAGCCAGAACGGCGGGACACCGGCGAAGAACGTCGCTCCCAGGGTGACGACGGAGTCAGCGGGCTTGCCTCGACGCCACCCGGCGTAGACCCCCAGCAGCGTCCCGATGACGAACGCGACGATCGTCGCGACACCGACGAGGACGAGCGTCCACGGCAGAGCCTTGCCGATGGTGTGCGCCACTGTCTCGGTCGGGAACGAGTACGACGTCCCGAACTTGAACTGCGCAATGTTCTTCAGGTAGTCCCAGTACTGGGTTAGCGGACTGCCGTGCGGTGAACCGAGCTGGATCTCGACTGCCCGGCGCTGCGCGTTGGTGATCGGCTGGCCGGTCGATGCCAGCTTCGCCAGCGCGGCATCGACCGGAGAGCCGGGCATGAGACGCGGCAGGATGAAGTTGAGCGTGATAGCCGCCCAGAGGGTGATGACGAACAGCACCACCTTGCGCACCAGGTATCTCACCGAGTGCTCGCTTCCCGGCGGGGGTGCGTCGTGCCGGCCGCCGGCACCTCAGGCCTTCTTCAGATGCGTCACGACCGTAAGCAGGGCGTTGTTGTAGTTGGTCGGCAAGGTGTAGGGATCCTGAGCGGAGGGCCAACCGGTGAAGTTCTTGGTGGAGAACAGGCCCCAACTGCCGCCGTAGTACATCAACACGGCAGGCACCTTCTGGTACATGACCTGCTCGAGCGTGTGCGTCGCCGGCATCTGCTGCGCCTCGCTGGTGGCGGACGCCAGCTTGGCCAGCGCCGCGTCGACCGTCGGGTCCTTGAAGCGCTCGAAGTTGTTCGGGCTGGGCTTGTTCACCGGCGCAGCGAACGCACTGTTCAGTGCATTGTTGAAGTCGGTGTACGGGTCACCCGTGCCACCGAACCCACCGATTGCTGCGTCGAACGTTCCACCCTGGGTGGTCTGGGCGTACTGCGCGAACTGCGGCAGGTCGAGAGTCACCTTGATACCGACCTTGCTGAGCTGGTTGGTGACTTCCTTCGCCGCGGCCACCCAGTCACTGAAGTTGGCCGGCATGACGATCGTCATGGTCGCCGCCTTGCCGTCCTTGCCGACCAGCTTGTTGCCCTGCATCGTGTAACCAGCCTGGCTGAACGCCGCCTTCGCTGCCGACGTGTCCTGCTTCACCACACCCTGCGACGGCAGGCTGGGGTCGAGGAACTTCTGCAGGTTCGGCAGGATGACACCGGACTGGCTGGCGGCATCCAGATAGCCGTTGACGGCCTTCTTGGCGATCGTCGAACGGTCCAGCGCCAAGGACAGCCCCTTGCGGAAGTTGGGATCACTGTACGGCGCCTTGGTGAGGTTCAGGTAGAGGCTGATCGTCCCGCCCGGCGGGAACCAGTACACGTTGTGCTTGGGATCCCGGCTCACGAACGTGCGCTTGACCTCGGGCAGGAAGTTGTATGACCAGTCGAACTTGCCGCTTGTCACGTCGAGCTGGTTGGTGCTCTGGTTGCTGGCCTGCGCCGGGAACAGCACCTGCGAGGCCACCGCCTTGCTGGCTTGCCAGTAGGTCGGGTTCTTCTTCAGCGCGTACTGCGTCGGTGCGAACTTGTCCAACGTGTACGGCCCGGTGCCGACCGGTTTGGTGTTCGTGTCCTTGGTGGGATCACTGATCGACGACCACACGTGCTCCGGAACGATCGGCACACCGGCGATGACCCCGGCGAACGGCACGTTCGGGGCCTTGAAGGTGAACGTGACATCGTTGCCGGTCGCGGCCACGTTGCTGATCTGCGCCCAGACTCCGGTGGTGTCCAGGGCTGCGTCCTTCTTGAGCAAGTTGAAGGTGAACAGCACGTCCGCGGCACTGAAGGCCTTGCCGTCACTCCACTTGACGCCCTGCCGGACGGTGTAGACCAGCGTCTTCGGATCGGTGAACTTGTATCCGGTGGCGAGGAACGGCGTGTACGTCCCGTCGATGGGGCTGCGGATCTCCAGCGGCTCGTAGATGAGGAACGTCCCGTGCAGCTGCGTCGGCTGGAACGGGTTGAAGTTCTCGACGAGCGTCGGGTTGCCGGCATCACCCTGGATCGTCAACGTGCCGGACCCAGCACCACCACCGGTTTTCTTGCTGCTGGAGCTCGACGTGCAGGCGCCGGCTCCGAGCGTTGCCGCCAGGGCCACGCTCATCGCGATCGACGTCGTACGCGAATGACGTTTCATGTGGTGCTCTCCTCATCTGTGCCGAGCCGTCGCCCCGTCGGGGACAAGCGGACCCGCGCGACGCCGGGAAGGGGTACTGCCATCTCGAAGTGCGCTGTGCCGTCCTCCGGTGTGACATGCGGAAGCGGCTCGCGATACAACTCGTCCGACCGGCGCAGGTGCGCCCACAGCGCGTCGTCCGGCCAGTCGACGTCGGCCGGGCACTCGGCAACGACGTTGGAGTGCCATCGGTCGACCCGCGCCAGCTCGGCCTCGTAGGACCCGCCTTGAAGCCCCGTGATGGTCAGCGCGATGCGCCGGTCGAGGCCGAGGTCGCCGTCTTTCAACTCGGTGTTGATGGTGCCGTTCCATACCAGCACGTCGAGCGTGCCGTCGTCGTGCCTAGCGGCCCATGCATAAACCAGTACGTCAGCGCCGTCGCCGTCCACTGCACTGGCCAGTACGTGGTCCCCCAGGTGCTGGGCAAGGTGCACCGCCCAGTACCGCGGCTTGCGGAGATTACCGACGGTGAGCAGGCCGAAACCGTCATGGAAGAGTCGCCGCGGACGGCCCAGCTCCTCGAAGTGGTCACTGACCACCCAGTACGCGAGGGCGTCGAGCTGGTCCTGGGCGGCAGCGAACCCACTGAGGATGAAAGGCGCCCCCGCGACGCTGTCATGGACCGGCCCGAAGTGCGTCGAGCCCACCCCCCACTCGGTCCACCAGATCGGAACACCGGCGAATCCATTTCGCGCCATCGCGGGACGCACGTCGAGCGGCAGATTGCCGTAGGTGTGCGTCGTGACGACGTCGAGCGCGGTGCCCTGTTCGGCGGCGTGCACAGCCAGGGTCCGCACCCACTCCGCCGCCGCGGTGGACGGCCCGGCGATCTTCAGCCGCGCGTCGACACTCTTGACGGCTCGCGCCGCCTCGTCATACAGCCTGAGGTACTCCTCCTGCGTGCCGGCCCAGAAAACCACGAGGTTGGGTTCGTTCCACACCTCGAAAACCCACTCGGCTACCTCGTCGACGCCGTACCGGTCGACGAGGTGGGCAGCCAGCGCGCGAACGACCGTATGCCACTCGGCCCAGTCGGCCGGCGGGGAGATGATGCCGCCGTACACGAACACCGTCTGTGTCGCGTCTCGCGCCAATGCGGCCGGCATGAATGACAGCTCGACGACCGGCTTGATGCCCAGCTCCAAGACTTGGTCGTAGACGGCATCGACCGTGTCGAAGTTGAGGTCCAGGGTCCCGTCAGGTCGACGCGTCACGACCGAGTTGTCGTCGTGCAGGATAGCGTGCGCCCGAACACGCGTGACCCCGAGGTCGTCGTGGGCGATGCGCAGCGCCTCGGCGAACTCGACGCCCACCTTGTTGCCGTAGTCGTCGACCGCCACAGTGAGTTGGGACAGCCGCTCGGATCCCACCATCCGCCAGAGTCGGTTCAACCGGCCGATGACCGTCGCTGCGTCGATCCGCACTTCGACGGGGGCCGCGACACCGCCGAGGACCTGTCCGGACACCGGCTCGGACCAGGCCCAGACGGGCGAGTCCGCGTCGGCTACCGCTCCAATCCGGTACTGGTAGTCGACCCCCGTCCGCAGGCCGGTGTCGGCGAACGGTGGCCGGGTCACGGCCGGAACGTCACTGCCGCCGTGCGCGACGATGACAGGGGCGTCGCTGCCGCCTTCCGTCCGCTCGATGAGATATCCGGCCGCTTCCGGAACGGCATCCCAGGTCAAACGGACATGTCCGACGGCCGGCTCGGCATGCGGATGGGTGGGGGCGGGCAACGC
This sequence comes from Pseudonocardiales bacterium, assembly GCA_040003795.1. GTDB lineage: Bacteria > Actinomycetota > Actinomycetes > Mycobacteriales > QHCA01 > QHCA01. Next base: position 11,475 of record JBDUBV010000055.1, read on the forward strand.
CAGCGACGCGTCCGTCCCGGCCGTCGTGGTGAGCCGCCGGTAGATCCGGCGCTGCCAGTCGTCGCGGGCCTGACGCTCCGCGGTGTCTGCCTCCGGCGCGTGCGGCTCGGGCTGCAACACCGCAGGGGTGACGTCGGCGCCTCCACCGACCTGTGTGCTCACGCCGCGCCTCGGTCGGCGTGCGCCGGTCGGCGGCGGCATCCGCAGCTGCGCCGGATGACGACGTCTGTCTCCAGAAGCAGAGATCGCCGCGGCGTCCGGGGCTCTCGGATCCGCTGCAGCAGCGTCTCCACCGAGCGCTCTCCGAGCTCGCGCATGGGCTGGCGGACGGTCGTGAGCGCCGGTCGTACGTGCCGGGCGGCAGCGATGTCGTCGAAGCCGGTCAGCGCGACATCGGCGGGTACGCGCATGCGCGCCGCCCGCAGGGTCGCCAGTGCTCCCAACGTCATCTCGTCGTTGCCGACGACCACCGCGCGCGGTGGCCGGTGGCGCAGTGCCAACAGCGCCCGCATCGCCCGTTCACCGCCTGCTTCGGTGAAGCTCCCGTCGGCGTCAGGGGCATCGGGCACCGGAAGGTCCGCAGCGGCCAGCGCCTCGCAAAAGCCGGCGAAGCGCTCTATCGAGTCAGGGGATCGCGCCGGGCCGCTCATGAACGCCAGGTCGCGGTACCCGTGCTCCGCTATCAGGTGGGCGGTGACTGCCCGCGCACCGCCCCGGCTGTCGGCACCGACAAAGTCGAAGCCGCGTCGAGCGGATGCGTTGGCGAGAACGACGATAGGGATGCTGCGGGAGATGCTCGACAGGTCCGCTGCCGACAAGCTGCGGGCGAGCACCACGAGGCCGTCAACCTTGGAGGCGATGGAGAACGCCAGATCGCGGCCGGAGGAACTGTGGGTCGCGGCGATGAGCACCGCGTCTCCGGCCGCCGTTGCGGCACGCTCAGCGCCGCGGATGACTTCGTCGACGTAGAGCGGGGACTCCTTCTCTGCTTCACCCGAGTGCCCGAGGTCGGGAAACAACAGCCCGACGATCCCCGAGCGCTGAGTGGCCAGGCCGCGTGCGGAGTTGCTCGGCACCCAGCCGAGGTCAGTTGCTGCCGCGAGCACCCGGTCACGCGTTTCGGTCGAAAAGCCCGTTCCGTCGCTCATCACCCGGGACACCGTCGCGGTTGACACGCCGCTACGCCGCGCCACGGCGTAGATCGTCGACCGGGTTGCCACAGCAGGTATTCCGATCTGTCGGCTCAAAGACCGACATGCTTAAGTAAGCGCTTAATTACACCCAAGCGACCAGCAGCGTCAAGGTCTTGAGAAGTCGTCTGATGCGGTCGCGGCGGTAAGCCGCAGGTTCGAGGCGCGACTTGCGACGCGAGGGGCGATCCCGATTCGCTCGAAGCCCACGCGTCAGCGGAGGCCAACAGCAAGCTGCGGTGAGTCCTGTGGACGCCTCGTAGCTGACAACCGGAGTCCCTGGGTTGTTGGCCTTCATTCCGTTCGATCTGCAGTGGGGTTGGGCGTGCGGACTGTCGTGCACTCTCCGGGGGACTCGCCGTCACGTCGCGGAAGGGGCGTTCTGCGTTCTGAGCTGCTCAATCAATGAGGTGATCGGGAAGTAGGCCCTTAGCGAAGTGATCTGGCCGCCTTCGAGCTCATAAAAAACGGAGTAGGGCAGACGCACATCGGCTCCGGTCGCCTCCACCCCCGCAAATTCTGCGATGTGCTTGCCGATGAAGGTGGCTTCTAAGGCTGCCGAGTGGTCGCCGCAGACGAGTAAACCGAGCTCCGGCGCGGCATCAAACATTCTCGTGTGCAAGGCGACAATGAAGTCACGCACAGCGTCGCGGCCGCTGATGACGTCCCCGGTCTCCATGGTGGTCCAACGCACATCTTCTGAAAAATATGCGCCAAAGTCACCCCCGCCCAGCAGGGCGTCGAGGTAGTCGCCGACTACTTGCTGCGTCTCCTCAACTGACATGCGCTTCTCCTTTCTCGAGCCGCTGACCGTTAACTCCAGCGGCCGACATGACCATAGAAGCCGACCGCACACCCCCACAGTGCACCTCGGGCCGCCCAGTGTCGAGCGTTTACGCGGCTGCTTCTTAGTGGGCGGAGTGACGCGGCTCATTTCGCCCACTGCGGCGACGCAGGCGCGCCCTTAGCAACCATCAGCTGACGAACATAGCCGTCACTACTCGCTGGTCCGCCAACTTCCGCACATGCTGCTGATCGGGTCAGTCGCAGCCTGGGCCATGCGGGAGGCGGTCCGTGAAGGGCTGGGCACAAGTCATAACCGGGCGGCCAAGACAGTCCAGCCTTAGACGTACCTGCAAAATCGGGCATCTCTTGTCGGCGACGCCCCTGGGAGTAGCCGGATCTGGCTCCCCTCTTCACCGCCGACCGAACCCGAGCGAGGGCTGACCTTCGAATCAGTACCACGAATCGATCGTCACATGAGCGGACGTTAGAGATCATGCCGTAACTGAGCTGGTGACCGTCGCTGAGAAGACTCCGGCCAAGGACTTCATCGCCGAGCTGTCTCAGTTGACTCGACAGATTCCGGCCGAGTGCCCATTGTGGTTACGTCTTACCTTGTAAACCCGTACATACCGGTCGTGTAAACCCGACGACATGCTGCAAATCGACCGCTAAGGTCGACGCTTGACCGGGTCGTGGTCAGCGCCTCGCTGGTCGGCGGCGGCGGCGGCGGGCGAAGACGCCGAGAACGTGGTTCACGGACTTCGTCAATGCTGGGAGGTCGCGGTCGTAGAGGGCGCCGTTGTCGAGTTGGGTAGCGAGTTCGAGGAGCAGGGGTAGCCAGTCCTGATGTTGCGGCGTTGCCGGGGGCGGGGGACTGGGCTTAACGACCACGTCTACATGCCGTTCAACAATCTGGACCGCAGATCGCCCGGAGGCGGCAGCACGGGACTGTTCCCAGGCGCGTTGCCGACAGGCAGCGGAGCACCACTTCGGGATTCGCCCCTTCGCCTTTAGCGGGATGGGGGCGCCGCACCACCCGCACGCCGTTGCCGCCTGGCGCCGCAGGAACGCTTGTGCGCCTCGGATCGTCGTCGGACCGGGCTCCGTTGGCAGGGATTGGACGCCCCGTGCCGCCGGGCGGCCGCGCGTGCGTTCGGAGACCCTGCGTTGAGCCAACTTCCCATTTTTGCCGCTCCTGACCATGTCACTCCTGCCGCTAGCTAATTCGTCACGACGAATCTATTGGTGCAGAGGCGTATTGGTTGTGGGGTTTATTCGGTCGAGCAGCCCGGCGGTTGCGGCGTGCCGGAGGCGGTTATGCCTCGTGGAGGCGCCGATCCATATTGCTGCTGTTGGGAGCCGCGAGACTTCGTGTCCGACCTGTTGAGCTCGGAGTAGAAGCGGACGAAGCGCTCCGTGTCATTCGTCAAGATCGCGACGTGGTTGACTCCGTTCAACAACATGACCAAACCTCCCGCTCGTCTCAAACCTGGAGCTCAAACCTGGAGCCTGCCGCCTGTTGCGGGTTTTCGCCACGCTTCGCTACGCTTCCTAACGATCGATGAGCGTCAAAATTCGTCGGGGAACCGGGATGCCCGTGAGCTGATGAAATCCTCGATCCTCGTAAGCGCTACCTGACCCGGCGGCGAGCTCATGCGTGGTGCTCGTCGAGACCAGACTTTCTCCAGCATTTCCCAGTGCCAGGGTGCGGGCGGTCTCGTGGACTGCTACCCCTTGTATGCCTTTCGGGACGACCTCGACCTCGGCGGTGTGCCCGCCGGCTCGGATGTCAAGGCCCAGGACCCAGCGATGTCGCTCATCAGTATCGCCGCCAGTATCCGCTCACCGACCGGCGGCTTGCCCATCCGCGCCAGCCACCCCAGATGACCGAGGGCGACCTGAACACAGACAGCGCTTCCGACTTCCTATCCCGGATCACCCTGGGCCGCACAGCCCAACCGGGCATGAGCACGTGGCGTAACGGCTATTCGTGACCCTCGCCCACAACGCCGCAAACCAAACCG
>JBDUBV010000056.1:0-15424 GCA_040003795.1 Pseudonocardiales bacterium
GCCGGTCCAGAGCGGCTACAGCGGCCCGCAGCCGATCGGCAGCGACCCGTCGTTGACCAACATCTACGCGTTCGACAGCGACGGCCGTCCCCTGGCGGCGGTGCAGCTGTTCGACCAGGACGGCCGGCCGATCGACATCACCCAGCCGATTTTCGACGCCAACGGCAACGAGGTGCCCATGCGCTCCCGCTTCAACACCGACGGGGCGCCGGTCAACAACGTATTCCCGCGCGAGCCCGCCAGTGGGATCCTGCCCCCGGCGCCTCTTGCCCCACCCCGCCTGGCGCCGTCCCCGGCGCTGTCCGCCAGCCCGTCCATCAGCCCGACTTCGAGCCCCTCGCCGCGCTGAGATTGCGGCACCCGACCACGCGGTGCAGGGTGGAGGGGTCCGCAGTTGCAGCGATCCGCAGGAGGCGCCGTGGGTGAGATGGTGAGCTTCGGCAGCAACGGAGCGACCACCGAGGGCTATCTGGCGGTGCCGCAGTCCGGTTCCGGCCCGGCGGTCATCGTGATCCAGGAGTGGTGGGGGCTGGTCGGCCACGTGACCGGCATCGTCGACCGCTTCGCCGATGTGGGATTCGTTGCCCTGGCACCCGACCTCTACCAAGGAGAGCGCACCGCCGAGCCCGACGAGGCGCAGAAGCTGCTCATGGGCCTGGCCATGGACCGGGCCGGCCGCGACATCGCCGGCGCGGCAGGCTATCTGGCCGGGCGGCCGGAGACCGCGAGCCGCCACGTCGGATGTGTCGGGTTCTGCATGGGCGGCAGCCTGGCGCTGTGGTCGGCAACCCTGTCCTCGGACATCGTGGCGGCGGTGGGCTTCTATCCCGCAATTCCTTGGGGACGAATGAGCCCCGCCTGGTCTGCTTACGACGGCAAGTCGGCGATGCTGCACTGCGACGAGGACGAGGGCGGTTGCGCCGCCGACGGGATCCGCCTGGCCGTCACAGCCATCGAGCAGGCCGGCGGCACGGTGACCTGCTTCGACTATCCGGGCACCGGCCACGCCTTCTTCAACGACGACCGGCCCGAGGTCTACAACGCCCAGGCGGCGGAGGAGGCCTGGTCGCGCACCCTCAACCTCTTCCGCGCGACCCTTACCTGAACGCCGCCGCGGCGGTCGCCCAGGATGCGGCGGCGGTCCAAGCCCTCGCCGCCGGTGCATCCGACGGGGAGGCCCTCGACGCATGCGTCTCGGTGTGCCGGGCCTGCCCGCGGCTGGTGGCCTGGCGCGAGGAGGTCGCGGTCGCCAAGCGCGCCGCCTACGCCGACCAGGACTACTGGGCCCGGCCGCTGCCCGGCATCGGACCGTACGCCCCGCGCATCGTCGTGGTCGGCTTGGCACCTGCCGCGCACGGCGGCAACCGCACCGGCCGGGTGTTCACCGGCGACCGCAGTGCCGACTGGCTCTGTGCCGCGCTGCACCGGGCCGGCCTGGCCAACCAGCCGACCTCGACCTCGGTCGACGACGGCTTGCACCTGCGTCACACCAGGGTCCTCGTTGCCGTCCGCTGCGCGCCACCGGCCAACCGGCCGTCACCTGCGGAGCGCGACACCTGCCGGCCCTGGCTCTCGCGCGAGTTGAGCCTGCTGTGGCCGACGGTGCGCGTCATCGTCGCCCTCGGTGCGTTCGCCTGGGACGCGGTGCTGCCTGCCCTGCGGGCGTGCGGTGTCACCGTCCGGGTGCCCCGGCCGCGGTTCGGGCACGGTGTCGAGGTGGCGCTGCCAGGCACCGGCGCATCGTTGCTGGGTTGTTACCACGTCAGCCAGCAGAACACCTTCACCGGCCGCCTGACCGAAGGCATGCTGGACGCCGTGTTCGCCCGCGCCATCACCCTTGCCAAGCTGCGCGAGCCGTGATGGCCCACCCATGAAGGTTCGGACGCTGCTGCGTGGCTGGCCGGTGGTGGCCGCCGCGGGACTGCTCGTCATCGTGGCGGTGGCAGCCGCGGGCGGGGCCGGAGCCCGCGTGGGCACCACAGCGATCGGCACCTACGTCGCCGACCCCGGATGTGCCCGGCCGCGGCCCGGGCAGCCGACGTGCGCGCCCAGCCCGGCACCAACGACCCAGCCGACCGGCCGGTCGGTCGCGGCGCCTGCCCTGGTAGGCCTGTTCGGCGGGTTCGGCATCGTGGTGACCGTCGCCCTGGTCCTGGTCCTCGTGGCATTCCTGGTCGCCCTGTCCTCGGCGGCCGGATCGATCGTCGTCCGCCGTCGCCGGCGGGTGCCGGGCGCCGAGGCTGCGCAGCCGGAGCCGGTCAAGGAGTCACCCGTCGAGACCACCCGCCGCCTCGACGCGGCCGCCGAAGCCGGCCTGGCCGACCTCGACGAGGGCAGCGATCCCCGGCGGGCTGTGATTGCCGCGTGGCTGCGCCTGGAGCAGGCGGCCGCCGCCGCCGGCTCGGCGCGCCGGCCGGCTGAGACGCCGGGGGAGCTCGCCGAGCGGCTGCTGGCCGCGCACGCCGTCTCCCCGGTCACCCTCGCGGGGCTGGCCGGGCTGTACCGCGAGGCCCGTTACTCCGAGCATCCGGTCGACCAGCGGACGCGCTCGGATGCCCGCAGGGCGCTGGAGCGATTGCGCCGCGAGCTCACCGCGCCGGTGTTGCCATGACCGGTGCGGCGCCTGGGCGGTTCGCGGGGGTGGTCAACGGCCGGGAGCTCACGAGCCTCGTGTGGCGCGCACTCGTCCTGACCGTGGTCACCGAGGTGACGTCGGGCTTCCTCGGGGCGCGCATCCCGCTGCCGGTGGTCCTCTTGCTGTCCGTCTCGCTCCTGGCGGCGGTACGGATCGCCTCGGCGGCCCGGCCCCCGCACCCCGACCGCGCTCTGCAGCAGGCCAGGCTCGAGCCGGTTCGGCCCGACCGGCCCTTCCGCGACGTCGGCCGGATGGCGGACCGACTTGCCTGGGGCCGGCTCGACATGGACCGTTTCGAGACGACCGTTCGCCCGGTCCTGGTCCGGCTGGCCGACGAGCGGCTGGCCGGGCGGCACGCAATCAGCAGGGCCTCGCACCCCGAGCGGGCCCGTCAACTCCTGGGAGATGACCTGTGGCAGCTGGCGACCGGACCGAGCATGGCGTCGAAGGCACCCGGCCCCGCTCCGGCCCAGGTGAGCCGGCTGGTCGAGCAGATCGAACGGATCTGAGCCTGCCGGAGGTATCGGCAGCCGCCGGGCGGGTGCTCGACGAGGTGCAGCGGGCAGTGGTCGGCAAGCGCAGCGAGCTCGAGCTGATCCTGGTCGCTGTCCTGGCGGGTGGGCACGTCCTGCTGGAGGATTTTCCTGGCCTGGCCAAGACATTGGCCGCCCGGTCGTTTGCGCAAGCCCTCGGCCTGGGCTTCCGGCGGGTGCAGTTCACCCCCGACATGCTGCCGGCCGACATCACCGGGTCATTCCTCTACGACCAGCGCAGCGCCGAGTTCACCTTCCGGCCCGGCCCGGTGTTCACCAACCTCGTGCTCGCCGACGAGGTCAACCGCACGCCGCCCAAGACCCAGGCGGCACTGCTGGAGGCCATGCAGGAGAAGCAGGTCAGCGTCGAGGGAACCACCTTCCCACTCGACCGGCCGTTCCACGTGCTGGCAACCGCCAACCCGATCGAGTACGAGGGCACCTACCCGCTACCCGAGGCCCAACTGGACAGGTTCCTCCTGCGAGTGTCCTTCGGCTATCCCGACCGCGACGAGGAGTGGGAGGTGCTCCGGCGGCGGATGGCCCGGCGGCAGGAGGAGCAGACCGTCGACCAGGTGGTCGACGGGCCGCGCCTGCTGGCCATGCAGGCAGCCGTCGAGCGGGTCACCGTCGAGGAGAGCCTGGGGCGCTATGTGGTCGAGCTGGCGACGGCCACCCGAAGCCATCCGCAGGTGCTGGTTGGTGCCTCGCCCCGCGGTGCCCTGGCGCTGCTGCTATGCGGCCGGGCCCGGGCGGTCGTGGCGGGCCGCGACTTCGTCACCCCCGAGGACGTCAAGTCACTCGCCGTGCCCGCGCTGGCCCACCGGCTCACCCTCAAGCCCGAGATGTGGCTGCGCCGGGTGGAGCCGGCCGAGATCATCCGTACCGTCCTCGACGAGGTCCCGATGCCGGCGACCGCCGCGCTGCCCGGCTACCCGTCGGCCGCAGCGAGTCGGCGCTGAACCCGGCCGGCCCCTGGCGGCCGACCCGGGCGCTGCCCCGGGCGGTCTCCGTCGTCGGCGTCCTCCTCGTCCTGGCGGCGGTGTTCGGCCGCCCCGACCTGGCCGCGCTGGCGGTGCCGTTCGTCGTGGGCACCGCCGTGGCGTTGCTCCGGCGCCCGGGAGCGGCGCCGACGGTGCGCCTCACCCTGCCAGCCCAGGTCCTCGCCGAGGGCCAGACGATGGAGGCAGCGGTATACGTCGAGACCGAGAACTCACTTGACGTCGTCGTGGTAGCGACCCGCACCGATCGGTGGCTGGGTCTCAAGGGGGCCGAGGCGAGCCGGGCGACCGCCATGCAGGCGGGTGAGCAGGCCCGCCTTCCGGTCAGCGTGCGGGCACTGCGCTGGGGGCGGCACGTGATAGGGCCGGTCATCGTGCGCTCGAGCACCTGCGACGGCCTGCTCGTTTGCGCGGCCCAGGTGGCAGCGCCGCAGGAGGTGACCGTGCTCCCCGTGGGCGAGCCGTTCGCCGCCGTCGACTCCGTGCCGCGGGCGGCAGGGGTGGTTGGGGCGCACCGGTCCTGGCGGCCGGGCGAGGGCGGTGAGATCGCCGGTGTGCGGCGGTTCTCCGCCGGCGACCGGCTGCGCCGCATCGACTGGCGGGTCACCCTGCGCGCCAGGGAGATGTTCGTCACGGCGACACTGTCCGAACGCGACACCGATGTGATCATCGTGCTCGACGCCCTGCACGAGGCCGGCCAGTCAGGTGGCATCGACGGCGCAGCCAACAGCCTGGACACGGCGGTGCGGGCCGCCGGGGCGCTCACCGCCCACTACCTCGGCACCGGCGACCGGCTGGGCCTGGTGGAGTACGGCTCCCGCCTGCGTTACCTACCGCGGATGGCCGGTCGCGCCCAGGTGCGCCGGGCACTGGACTGGCTGGCTGCCGTGACGGTAGTGCCGGAGGGTACCGACGCCACTGTCCGACTGCTGGGGCCGCGGGTGCTCGCACCCAATGCGCTGCTGATCGTGCTGACGCCGCTGGTCGACGAGCGCACGACGCAGATCCTGGCCACCCTCGCGCAGCGGGCCCGGTCGGTCGTCGCCGTCGACACGCTGCCGCCCCAGGCTAGGCCGGACGACGCCGGGGAGTGGTCGGATCTGGCCTGGCGGCTGTGGCAGATGGAACGCGAGGCAGACATCACCCGGTTGCGTGAGGCCGGCGTGCCGGTCGTGCGGTGGGAGGGCACCGGCAGCCTCGACCTGGTGCTGCGCGATGTCAGCCGTATGGCCGTCGCTGCCTCGCTGCCGGGAGCGGCCCGATGAGGCGGCTGCTGGCGCGCGCGGACTTCGCCGTGGCCCTCCTGGTACGCCTGCTCGTGGCCGCGTTCGGGCTGGCCGCGATCCTGGTGCCGTTGCCCGGCTTCACCACGCCTGCGGCGATCCTCGCGGTTTTCGCCCTGCCGCTGCCCCTGGTCGCCGCTCGGTGGCCGGACTCGCCGTGGGTTCCCTGCCTGGTGTTCGTCTCGATAGCGGAGTGGGTTATCGCTGCGTTGTTCGTCGGCGCTGCTCCGCTGTTGCCGACCGTGCTGTACGGCGGGCTGCTGTACCTGCTGCATGCCACGGCGGCTCTCGCCGCGACCCTGCCGATGACCCGGCGGGTGGAGCCGGTGCTGCTGGCCCGCGTCGCTCTGCGGTTGTTCGGCGTGGTCCTGGTGTCGACACCGCTGATGATCGCGGTCCTGCTGCTGCCCGGCCGGCCGGGCTCCATGCTGCTCGCCGGTGCCGGCGCAGTCAGCGCACTTGGGGTGGCGGCACTGCTCGTCCTGCTGCTGCAGCGCAGGCCGGCCGAATAGCCGGCAGCGCCGTCCGTACCCTCGGAGGATGGCCACATCGGGTACCCAGCACATTGTGCTCGTCGGCGGCGGCTACATCGGGATGTACACCGCCCTGCGGCTGCAGCGCAAGCTCCGCCGGGGCGAGGCCAGGGTCACCGTGATCGACCCGCAGTCCTATCTCACCTACCAGCCGTTCCTGCCGGAGGCCGCGGCCGGCAGCCTCGAGCCCCGGCACGTCGTGGTGCCCCTGCGGCGAGTGCTGCGCCGGTGCACGGTGCTGACCGGCACGGTGACCCGGATCGAGCACGGGCGCCGGCGGGTCACCATGCAGCCGATGGACGGGCCGCCGCGAGAGCTGTCCTACGACCAGATCGTCGTCGCGCCGGGATCGGTGGCGCGCACCCTGCCGATCCCTGGCCTGCGCGAGCGGGCTGTCGGCTTCAAGACGATCGAGGAGGCCATTTACCTGCGCAACTGGGTGCTGGCCCGGCTCGACCTCGCCGCGACCACCGATGACCCGCAAGTGCGCCGCCGCGCACTGAGCTTCGTCTTCGTCGGCGGCGGCTATGCCGGCATCGAGGCCTTCGCGGAGTTGCAGGACATGGCGGCCGGTGCACTGCGCTACTTCGAGGGCATCGCCGTACCCGACATGCGCTGGGTGCTGGTCGAGGCGACCGGACGGATCCTGCCCGAGGTGAGCAGGGAGCTCAGTTCCTACACCGCGCAGCGGCTCACCGAGCGCGGCATGGAGGTGCACCTCAACACCCGGCTGGTCTCCTGCGTAGGCGGCCAGGTGGTGCTCGACGACGGTACGGAGTTCGCCGCCCAGACGGTTGTCTGGACCGCCGGGGTAAGGGCCAACCCGGTGCTGGCGAACAGTGACCTGCCGCGCGACGAGAGGGGTCGGCTGCCGTGCAACCCGCAACTACAGGTGATCGGTGCCGATGACAACCCTGTGGCGGGGGCCTGGAGTGCCGGTGACTGTGCGGCCGTGCCCGACCTGAGCCAACCCGGCCAGCTCTGCGGCCCGAGCGCCCAGCACGCGGTTCGGCAGGCCCGCACCCTGGGTGACAACCTGGCCGCGGCGATGCGGGGCCGCGCGCTCGCGACGTACCGCCATGCCTACGTCGGATCGGTGGCCAGCCTCGGCCTGCACAAGGGGGTGGCGGAGGTCTACGGCATCAAGCTGCGCGGATACCCTGCATGGTTGATGCACCGGTCCTACCACTGGAGCCGGGTGCCGACGGTCAACCGCAAGTTCCGGGTGGGCCTGGACTGGGCGCTGGCGCTCTTCTTCCGCCGTGACCTGGTCTCGCTCGGCCAGTTGCAGAACCCCCGGTGGGCGCTGCAGAGCGCCACGGCCGCATCAGCACAGCACGAGAACGGTGCGCAGACATCGTAGGCTGACCGGTGCCCCCGTAGCCCAATGGCAGAGGCCATCGCCTTAAAAGTGATGACAGTGTCGGTTCGAGTCCGACCGGGGGCACGCACCGAACCCGGCCGCCTCCGGGTGCACAGGGTCGGGTCAGTCCGGTTCTGACCGGCCCGGCGGAGCCTGGATCACTGGAGAGCGGCGCGCCTCCTCGACCGAACGCAGGATCGCCTGGGCGCCGCTGGCCTCGGATAGTGCGGCCGCCTCGTCGAGGAGCGTCAGTGCCTCCTCGCGTCGGCCCGTTCCGGCAGCGATGTAGGCCAGCCCCACCAGGTTCGCGGCGACGCCCGGCAGAAACCCGATCTCACGGCGCAGCCGTACCGATTCCGTCAACCGATCGCGTGCCGGGTCCAGCCGACCACTGGCATGTTCGGCGATCCCCAGGTGGCGAAGCGCGTAGGACAGCGTCACTTGTCGACCACCTGCTCGGCCAGCTCGGCTGAGCGTTCAAGAGCCGGAACGGCGGCCTGGTTGTCACCCCGGACGACCTGGTGGAAGCAGCCGACCCAGAACAACGCCTCCCCCTCACCGCGTACGTCGCCGAGCATGCGGTAGAGGTCTGTCGCACGCTGGAAAAAGCGCAGTTCCACCGGGTCCTCGTTTCCCTCCCGCAGGAATCTGGCGTGCAGGAGCCGACCGCGGGCCAGGGCGAGACCGGCCTCCACCGCGTTCAGTTCGGACTCCGCGGTCGCCAGCGCGCCGGTATCGCCGTCGAATGCGACGCGTTCGTAGAGCACCCGGGCCCGTTCGATTCGATCTTCCGAACTCACTGCCGCCCCTCCTTGCACTGTCAGCCTCCGCTGTCCTAGCCGCGCTACGGTATTCGGGTGACCCCCCGGTGCTGAGCGCCTGACCGCCGGCCGACGCAGCGGAGTTGACCTCATGAGCGGCCTGGCATGACCGATGTCCAGCCGTTCGGCCTCCTGGTTCTGGCTGTCGCGGTGGTGGGCCTGCTCGCGGTGCTGTCCAACCGCCTGAGCGAGAAGGTGTTGGTGCCGGCTCCCCTGTTCTTCCTCGCCGTCGCCGCCGTGGCGGCTCGCCTCTTCCCCGCCCTGCACCCGGTCAGCCACCGGACCGTCGAGCGGCTGGTCACCGTCGCCCTGATCATCATCCTGTTCGACGGCGGGCTGCACATCGGCTGGCCCCGGCTGCACCGGGTCATCGCACCGGTCGCGGTTGTCGGGGTGGCCGGCACTTTCCTCACTGCGGCGGCCGTTGCCGCGCTGGCCCACTTCGGGTTCGGTCTCGACTGGTGGGTCGCGCTGCTGCTGGGTACGGCGATCGCCCCGACCGACCCGGCAGTTGTCTTCTCCGTGCTGGGCAAGCGGGAGGTCTCCGGTCGCAGCGGCACGGTGTTGGAGGGGGAGTCCGGCGCCAACGACCCGGTGGGCATCGCGCTGATGGCCGGGCTGCTCGGCGCCGGTGGCGTCAGCGCGGCATCGCTGGCCGGGGTGGCCGGCACGTTCTGCGTGCAGATGGCCGTCGGTGGCGTGATCGGGCTGCTCGGCGGCTCGGCGCTGCGCTGGCTGATGCACCACACGGCACTGCCCAGCGAGGGCCTCTACCCGATCCGGACGCTCGCTGCCGCCCTGGCGATCTTCGGGCTGGCCACGGTGGCGCACGGCTCCGGGTTCCTGGCCGTGTTCGTGGCCGGCGTGCTCCTGGGCGATACCCGGGCGCCCTATAAGCGCGAGATCGAGCGGTTCCACTCTGCCTTGGCCAGCCTGGGCGAGATCGTGGCCTTCGTGGTGCTCGGGCTGACCGTCGACCTCGGCGTGCTCGCCCGCGCCGACGTCTGGGTGCCCGGCCTGGTGCTCGGCGCGGCGCTGGCCTTCCTCGTGCGCCCGTTGCTCGTCGGCGCCTGCCTGCTGCCGTTCCGGCTGGCCCGCAACGAGCAGGCCTTCATCCTCTGGGCCGGGCTGAAGGGGGCGGTCCCGATCCTGCTCGGCAGCTTCGTGCTCGCCGCGGGGATCCCGGGCGCCACCCGGCTCTACGGCATCGTGGTCGTCGTGGTGGCCTTCTCCGTTCTCGTGCAGGGCAGCACGGTGCCGGCCGCGGCCCGGCTGCTGCGGGTGCCCATGCGGACCGTCGAGCCAGAGCCCTGGACCCTCGGCGTCCGGTTGCGCGACGAGCCGCAGGGTGTCCACCGGCTGACGGTGGCGGCCGGCTCCCCGGCCGACGGCGTCACGATCGCGGCGTTGTCCACCCTCACCGAGGACGTGTGGATCAGCTTCGCGATCCGCGACGGGCAGTTGTTGCCGGTCGACGGCGGCACCCTGCTGCGGGCCGGCGACGAGATCCTCGTACTCGCACCACCGGACCTGCGAGTGCAGCTCGATGCGGCATTCACCAAGCACAAGCAGTGAGGTAGGAACGCGACGGCCGCAGCCTGCGTTGTTCCGATCAGAGACAATGCCCTACAGAGGAGAACACGTGCAAAGCAACAATCCGGCCCTGAACCGCACCGACTGGGGTCGTGGCGCGCGCCTGGCGACCGTCCGCGACATGTCACCGGAGGAGTTGCAGCGCTCCTACGAGGCGCCTGCCTACAGCCGCGGGCGCACCATGACGGTCGACGACGTCGTCATGCGGACGCTGGCCATGCTCGGCATGCTTGCGCTGACCGGCGCCGTCGGCTGGCTCCTTGGCCCCATCGGATTGACCCTGGCGCTGCCGGCCATGCTCGTGGGCTTCGTGCTGTCCCTGGTGATCATCTTCAAGCAGGTCACTAACCCGGTCGCGATCCTGGCCTACGCCGGCGTCGAGGGGCTTGTCCTCGGCGCGATCAGCCACCTGTACGAGAACGCCTTCCACGGAATAGTGCTGCAGGCGGTCGTGGGCACGGCCGGCGTCTTCCTCGGGATGGTGGTGGTCTACACCCAGCGCTGGATCCGGGCGACGCCGAAGTTCACCCGCTGGCTCACCGGGGCACTGATCGGTGTCGTAGTCCTGATGGTGGTCAACCTGCTGGCCGGCGTGATCGGTGGCGGAGACGGTCTGGGCCTGCGATCCGGCACCCCGCTGTCCATCGGCTTCAGCCTGCTGTGCATCGGCATCGCGGCGCTGACCTTCATCCTGGACTTCGACGGCGTGGAGAAGGCGGTCGCCGGCGGCGCGCCGCAGCGCTACGCGTGGTATGCGTCCTTCGGCATCGTCCTGGGCTTGATCTGGCTCTACCTCGAGATACTGCGGCTGCTTGGCTACCTGCGCAACTGACCACCCGGTCAGCCGCTCACGTCAGGCCCGGCACGGCTGATGGTCAGCCGGACGAGCACCCGTCGGTCGCGGTGCATCGCCGCGCGGTAATCGGCCCAGTCGGGATGCTCACCGCCGGTCAGCCGGTAGTAGTCGACCAACGGCTCCATCGCCTCGGGTAGGGACACGACCTGCACGTCGCCCTCGACCTGCACCCAGCGCCCCCCGAAGAATCGGTCGGGCAGGACGCACAGCCAGGCCCGGGGGTCGCGGCGCAGGTTGGCGACCTTGTAGGCAGTCTCGCGGCTGCTCACGACGACCCGGCCCTCGGCGTCCACGGCGGCTGCCACAGGTGACATCTGCGGAGAGCCGTCGCGGCGCATGGTCGCTAGCACCGCATGGTGCTGCCGGCGGATGACCTCGCGTGCCTCGTCGTGATCCATGTGACGATCGTGGCATGTCTGTGGACCTGTTGCTCCAGAACACTGAGCGGCTGCGCGCAGCGGTCGCCGGCTGGTCAGTGGGCCGCTGGAGCGCCGCGCCGAGACCGTTGCCCGGAATGCTCTCGACATCCACGACGTGTGCCGGGGTTGCTAACCACCTGGTACAGGTGCTGGCAGATCTCGGCGCCGATGCCGAGGGCCGGCCGCGGCAGGACGTACCCCCGGCCGGGACCGACCTGGCCCTGGCCGACCAGATCGCCGTGATGGCCTACGACATCGCCCTCGCCGACCCGGCGGCGCGACTGGTGGTGTCGGCGCTGGAGGAGGTGCTGTTGCACCGGGCCGAGATCGACGGCACCAAGGTGGCAGCGGAGGTGCTGCTGCGGGCCGCCGCCGCGTGCCCCGCCCGCCGACCTCGCTAGCTGCAGCTCAGGACAGCCGCTCGAGCACCATGGCCATGCCCATGCCGCCGCCGACGCACATCGTCTCCAGGCCGAACGTCTTGTCGTGGCTGCGCAGGCCGTTGATCAGGGTGCCGGTGATCCGCGCGCCGGTCATCCCGAACGGGTGGCCGACCGCGATGGAGCCGCCGTTGACGTTGAGCCGGTCGATGTCGACGCCCAGGTCCTGGTAGCTCGGGATGACCTGCGCGGCGAAGGCCTCGTTGATCTCGACGAGGTCGATATCGCCGATGCTCATGCCGGCCCGGGCCAGCGCCTGGCGGGATGCCTCGACCGGGCCGAGGCCCATGATCTCCGGGGACAGCGCCGTCACGCCCGTCGAGACGATCCGGGCCAGTGGCGTCAGGCCCAGCTCGCGTGCCTTGGTATCGCTCATCACGATGACGGCGGCCGCGCCGTCATTGAGCGGGCAGCAGTTGCCAGCGGTGATCGTGCCGTCGGGTCGGAACACCGGCTTGAGGCTGCTCACGCCCTCCAGCGTGACGCCGGGCCGGGGGCCGTCATCGACCTGGACAACCCTGCCGTCGGGCGTCTCGACAGGAGTGATCTCGCGTTCCCAGAACCCGTTGACGATGGCCTTCTCGGCGAGGTTCTGACTGCGGACGCCGAACTCGTCCTGCATCTCACGGGTGATGCCCTTGACCTGCGCGAGATTCTCGGCGGTCTGGCCCATTGCGAGGTAGATGTCGGGGACGGCGCCGTCCGCACGAGGGTCGTGCCAGGTCTGGCCGCCCTGCGCGGCCGCAGCCGTGCGCTGCTGCGCGTCAGCAAAGGTCGGGTTGTGCCACGGTCCGCCCACCGCCTGCTGCGCCTCGGGGGGCAGGCCGTCGGAGTTGCCGCGGGCGAACCGGCTGACGATTTCCACCCCGGCGCTGATGAAGGCGTCGCCCTCACCGGCCTTGATGGCGTGGTAGGCCATCCGGGTCGTCTGCAGCGACGACGAGCAGTAGCGGGTGATGGTCGTGCCGGGCAGGAAGTCGTAGCCCAGCAGGATGGTGACCACGCGGGCCATATTGAAGCCCTGCTCGCCACCGGGCAGCCCGCAGCCGAGCATGAGGTCGTCGATGTCGTGCGGGTCGAGTTCGGGGACCTTGTCGAGGGCGGCCCGGACGATCGTTGCCGCGAGGTCGTCGGGGCGCAGATCCTTGAGCGATCCCTTGAAGGCCCGGCCGATCGGGGAGCGGGCGGTGGCGACGATCACGGCTTCGGTCATGGCTTCGACGCTAGCCTAAACAGCAGCCGATCGGCGCGGGTGACCGGTGCGTCCTGCCCCACAAAGCGGTCACGTTACTGCCTGCTCGACCCTCGGACCGGCGGGGCGCCGGGTGACCCGGCTGATGCGGTGCCGCAGCACCACCCACCGCCCGCGCGGACCGCTCTCGCGGCCGCCGACCTCGGTGCCCGATACCTCGGTGCCCGGCTCCTCGGCTGCCAGCGCCGCCGCCGCGGGCAACGAGCTCACCGCGTCACCTGCGGTCAGGACCGGCCGCCCCTCGTCCCGCGGTCCGAGTCCCAGCGCCGCGGCGACCGAGGGCAGCACGGCCGATGCCACCCTGGCATAGCCCGACGCCGAGGGGTGAAAACGGTCGGCGCTGAACATCACCCGTGGCGCGGCGGCGAACTCCGGGCCGAGCAGGTCGGCCAATGACACCGACCTGGCGCCGGCCTCCACCGCGGCGATGGTCTGCGCGGCTGCCATCGCTCGGCTCCACCGGCGGGCCACCAGGCGCAGCGGCTGGGCGATCGGCTCGATCGTGCCCAGGTCGGGGCAGGTCCCCACGACCACCTCGGCGTCACCCGCCCGCAGCCCGCGTACCGCATCGGAGAGGTGCCGCACGGACGTCACCGGACGGACCCGGTGGGTCACGTCGTTGGCGCCGACCATGATCACGGCGACCTCGGGGCTGTGTTCGAGTGCGACACCGACCTGGCGCAGCAGATCGGCAGAGCGGGCGCCCACCTTGGCCGCGTTGACCAGCCGGACCGGGCGTTCGGCGATCTCGGACAGGCCGGCCGCCAGCAAAGCGCCGGGGGTCTGCTCTGGCAGGTCGACCCCGAAACCGGCGGCGCTTGAGTCCCCGAGCAGCGCGAGGGTCAACGGCTGCGACCCGGAGGCCTCATCGGAAAGGGGGCCGAACAGGCCGTCGGCCACGGGTGGCTCGGTGGTGGGCTCGCCGACCGTACGCCGGGCCAGTTGGGCCTCGCCGACCAGCACGCCGAGCAGGATCATCCCTGCCGCGCCGACCGCCCCCCCGCCGTAGGCGGCGCCGACAGCAATCCGCCGCGCTCGGGTGGCCCGACTCATCCCGTTCCTTCCTCCGATGTTCCACCCGGAGGCTAGCCGAGCGGTCGCGGCTAGGCTCAGCGCCGTGGAGTACTACGAATCCCTCGTCGACCTGGTCGGCAACACCCCGCTGGTGAAACTCAACTCCGTCTCCGCCGGCCTGCCTGCCCTGGTCCTGGCCAAGGTGGAGTACTTCAACCCAGGTGGGTCGGTCAAGGACCGGATCGCTCTGCCGATGATCGAGGCTGCGGAGACCTCCGGTGAGCTGGCTCCGGGCGGCACCATCGTCGAGCCGACGTCGGGCAACACCGGCGTGGGGCTGGCGATCGTGGCGCAGCGCAAGGGCTATGCATGTGTCTTCGTCTGCCCCGACAAGGTCTCGGGGGACAAGATCGACGTACTGCGCGCCTACGGCGCCCAGGTGGTCGTCTGCCCGACCGCCGTCGCACCGGAGCACCCGGAGTCCTACTACAGCGTCTCCGACCGGCTGACCCGCGAGATCCCCGGAGCGTGGAAGCCCAACCAGTACGCCAACGTCAACAATCCCCTCGCGCACTACCACTCCACCGGTCCGGAGCTGTGGAAGCAGACCGACGGCCGGCTGACCCACTTCGTGACCGGTGTGGGCACCGGTGGGACGGTGAGCGGGACCGGGCGGTACCTGAAGGAGGTTTCGGACGGTCGGGTCGCGGTGATCGGCGCAGATCCCGAGGGCTCGGTCTATTCCGGCGGCAGCGGCCGGCCGTACCTGGTCGAAGGCGTGGGCGAGGACTTCTGGCCGGCCACCTATGACCGCACAATCTGCGACGAGATCATCGCCGTGTCCGACCGCGATTCCTTCGGCATGACCCGGCGCCTGGCCAGGGAGGAGGGCATGCTCGTCGGCGGATCCTGTGGGATGGCCATGGTGGCAGCCCTGCGGGTGGCGGCCTCCGCCGGCCCGGACGACGTGGTGGTGGTGCTGCTACCGGACTCCGGGCGCGGCTACCTGTCCAAAATCTTCAACGACGACTGGATGGCCGACTACGGCTTCCTGACCAGCCAGGGTGACCTGACGGTGCGCGACGTGCTCCAGCGCAAGGGCGCGGTCATGCCGGAGCTGGTGCACGTGCACCCCACCGACACGGTGCGAGAGGCGATCGACATCCTGCGGGAGTACGGCGTCTCGCAGATGCCGGTCGTCAAGCAGGAGCCGCCGGTGGTGGCCGCCGAGGTCGTCGGCTCGGTGAGCGAACGCGACCTGCTCGACGCACTGTTCGCCAGCCGGGCGCAGTTGGCCGACTCCCTCGAGCGCCACATGTCGGCGCCGCTGCCGCTGATCGGCGCGGGCGAGCCGGTGGCCGCCGCCATGGTCGCGCTGGAGAAGGCCGATGCCGCCGTCGTGCTCGACGACGGCAAGCCGCGCGGCGTGATCACCCGCCAGGACGTCCTCGGGTTCCTAGCCGGGCGGTAGCGCAGTTTGCGGCCCGGGTGCGTTCGGCATACTCATACAGCACCCGGGTACGCCGCACGCCATGAGGCCTCGCGTGCTGTGCGCAGTGTTCGTCGTCCTGGTGACCCTGCTCACCGGCTGCGGGCACGGTGGCGCCGGCGGGGACTCCAACACGCCGAACTCCCACACCACGCCGACGGCACCCGTGTCGACGTCGCCGACGCCGTAAAC
>JBDUBV010000187.1:0-4539 GCA_040003795.1 Pseudonocardiales bacterium
GCGTTGACCTGCTTGGGGGTGATGTTGCGGGGCAGCTTGACGAAGTGGTTCTGCAGTTTGCGCAGCCCCACCTGGCCCTCCTCGTCGCCCACGACCACGTCGTAGACAGGCGTGTCGCCGACCAGGCGGCCGACCTTCTTCTTTTCCTGACCGAGCAGGGGACCCAGCCGTCGGGGGGACCCCTCACCGACGAGGACCACCCCGGGGCGGCCCAGGACCCGGTGCACCATGTCCTGGTTGGTGGTCAGTGCGACCACCGGCGTGACCCGCCAGTCGCCGCGCATCGACTGCAGGATCGCCAGCGCAGCGCCGGTCTGGCCCTCGACCTGGGCGAACATCGCCGCCGACGCGCGTCGGCCGAACACCGCCATGGCCGCCGTCAGCCCGATCAGGATGCCGACGAAGACGAGATACAGGACGTGGTGGATGAGGATGCCGAGAGTTACGAGAACGACGACGGGGCCGAGCAGGGCGCCCAGCACGTACGGCACCAGGCGCGGGTCGCTCTTGCGGGTCATCTGGAAGGCGGTCCAGAGCTGCTTCAGGCGCGCACCGCGCTCCGCCTTGGGCTTGGTCCCCTTTGACTTCGCGCCGCCGGGAGACTTGGCGGCCGCGGCCGACTTGGCGCTGCCGGCGGCCTTGGCAGATGTGGGGGCCGTCCCGCCCGTCCTGCGCCCGAGCCTGAGCCTGCTGAGGTCGGGCTTGGGGAGGCTTGCCATGGCCGAAGTCTAGACGCCCGACGCTCGCACCCCTACCGTCACAATCACCGCCACTGCCGCCGGGACCAGGAGCCTGCCATGGCCGTTCGATCCGTTCGCACCCTTGTGCTGGCTCTCGCCTCGGCGCTGGCCCTGATCATGGCGCCGACCGCCGCGCTCGCAGCGCAGCCGGTGCCGCACCCGTCGATCAGCTATCACGAGTGGACCACCAGCACGCAGTTCGCCGGGGGGACGGCCTCCGGCGTCAGCGAGGCAGGGGATGCGCTGTCCTTCGCCAACGCGACCGGGACGTTCGCCTATGACGACGGCGGGTTCGGCTATCCGACCCGCACCTACAACACCGCAACCTGGACGTCTCCGCTGTACGTTCCGGGATTCCCGCTGACCGAGCTGGTGTCCTCCTGGAACGCGGCGACCCCCGCCGGGACCTGGGTGCAGGTGGAGATGTCCGGGCGCACCACGGCCGGGACCACGACCAAGTGGTACGTGATGGGGCGGTGGGCCTCCGGGGACGGCTACATCCACCGGACATCGGTCGGCGGGCAGGGCGACGACGACGGCACGATCGCGATCGACACCTTCCTGGCCCGCAAGGATGTCTCGCTGACCGCTTACCGGTTGCGGGTCACGTTGCTGCGACTCCCCTGGGTCACCGCGGGGCCGACGGTCCGCTCGATCGGTGCGATGTCCTCGGCCCTGCCCGTCGACAAGAAGGTCGCGGTCAGCGCGCTGGGCGGCGCGGAGGGCATCGTTCTCAATGTCCCCCGCTACTCCCAGGACGTGCACGTCGGCCATTACCCGGAGTTCGACGGCGGCGGGGAGGCGTGGTGCAGCCCGACGTCGACGGAGATGGTGGTCGAGTACTACGGCAAGTACCCCGCGGATGTCTCCTGGGTCTCACCGCCGGTGGACCCCAGCGTCGACTACGCCGCGCGCTACACCTTCGATTACCACTACGACGGCACGGGCAACTGGCCGTTCAACACCGCCTACGCCGCGACGTACGGCCTCGATGCCTTCGTCACGCAACTGCGGTCGCTGACCGAGGCCGAGCAGTTCATCAAGGCCGGCATCCCGCTGACGGTGTCGGTGTCCTTCACCAAGAACGAGCTCGACGGGTCGGGGTACTCCACCAACGGGCACCTGATGGACATCGTCGGCTTCGCCCGCAACGGCGACGTGGTGGTCAACGACCCGGTCTCGCCCAATGACGCCGGCGTGCGGCGGGTCTACAACCGGGAGCAGTTCGAGAACGTCTGGATCCCGTCAGCGCGCAGCGGCGGCATCGCCTACGTCATCCACGACGCCGCGCACCCGTTGCCGCCCAAGCCGGTGGGTCAGGTCGCCAACTGGTGAGCCGGCGGCTCAGATCGTGGCGCGGGTCGTCAGCGCCTGCTGGTAGAGGCGGCCCGCACGGTAGGACGAGCGGACAAGCGGACCGCTGAGCACCCCGGCGAAGCCGATCTCCTCGGCCTCCTCGGCCAGCTCGGTGAACTCCTCGGGACGCACCCACCGGATCACCGGGTGGTGGCGGGCCGAGGGCCGCAGGTACTGCGTGATCGTCAGCAGGTCGCACCCGGCCTCGTGCAGGTCGGCCATCGCCTGGCTGACCTCCTCGCGCTCCTCGCCCATGCCGAGGATGAGGTTGGACTTGGTGACCAGCCCGGCGGCGCGGGCCTGCCGGAGCACGTCGAGAGAGCGCTCATAGCGGAAGCCGGGCCGGATCCGCTTGAAGATGCGGGGGACAGTCTCGATGTTGTGCGCCAGTACCTCGGGCTCGGCGCCGAACACCTCGGCGAGCAGCTCGGGCACGGCGTTGAAGTCAGGGATGAGCAGCTCGACCCCGCAGCCGGGCAGCTGCCGGTGGATCTCGCGCACCGTCTCGGCGTAGAGCCACGCACCACCGTCGCGAAGGTCGTCACGGGCGACGCCGGTCACGGTGGCATGGCACAGCCCCATCGTCGCTACCGACTCGGCGACCCGCCGGGGCTCGTCCCGGTCGAGCTGGGCCGGCTTGCCGGTGTCGATCTGGCAGAAGTCGCAGCGGCGGGTGCACCGGTCGCCGCCGATGAGGAAGGTGGCCTCGCGGTCCTCCCAGCACTCGTAGATGTTGGGGCAGCCGGCCTCCTGGCAGACCGTGTGCAGTCCCTCGCGCTGCACCAGCGCGCGCAACTCGGTGTAAGCCGGGCCCATGTTCGCCCGGGTCTTGATCCACGGCGGCTTGCGCTCGATGGGCGTCTTTGCATTGCGGACCTCGAGGCGCAGCAGCTTGCGGCCCTCGGGAGGTACGGACATCACCGGCTCAGGATACGCGTGGCTCACGGCAGCAGGGTCTTGTCGAGATGGCGCTCGACGAGGTCCAGCAGGTCCGCCACCGCGACCGTACGGCCGAGCTCGCGACTGAGCGAGGTGACGCCGGCGTCGCGGATACCGCAGGGCACGATGCGGTCGAAGTTGCCCATGTCCGGGTCGCAGTTGAGGGCGAACCCGTGCATCGTCACGCCGCGGGACACCCGGATGCCGATGGCCGCGAGCTTGCGGTCGGGGCTGGCCTGGGCGCTGATCCAGACACCGCTGCGCCTCTCGATCCGGTCGGCTCCCACGCCTAACTCTGCGCACACGTCGATGAGCACCTGCTCGATGCGGCGGACGTGGGCGACCACGTCGACCGGGTCGGGCAGCCCGACGATCGGGTAGCCGACCAGTTGCCCCGGACCGTGCCAGGTGATGCTGCCGCCCCGGTCGACGTCGATCACAGGAGTGCCGTCGGTGGGCCGCTCGTCGGCGGCGGTACGCCGTCCCGCGGTGTAGACCGAGGGATGCTCGAGCAGCAGGACGGTGTCGGGCGCCTCGCCTGCCACCCGGGCCGAATGCAGCCGCTGTTGCTCGGTCCATGCCTCCTCGTAGGGCATCAGGCCGGCCCGCACGAAGGTCAGGGTATTCACGTGCTCGACATTACTGCCGCCCCTTAAGGTGTCCGCATGTCTGCTTCACAGTCGAACATGCGGCGGCCACGCGCCTTCCTCGGTGTCATCGTCCTGGTCCTGCTCTGGCTGGTGATCGGGGGAGTGTTCAGCCCGCTGAGCCAGAAGCTCACCAGCGTACAGAAGAACGACAATGCCTCCTACCTGCCGGGCAGTGCCGAGTCGACCAAGGCGCTGAACCTGCAGAAGAAGTTCCAGCGGCAGGACGTGCTCCCGGCGATCATCGTGTACGAGCGGCCGAGCGGGATCACCGACGCCGATAAGGCCAAGGCCGCGGCCGACTCCGCCGCACTGGCCCGCGGGCACGGCGTCGTCGGCAGGCCGACCCCGCCGATCCCCTCCGCCGACGGCAAGGCTTTGCAGATCATCGTCACGATCGAGGCCAAGAAGTTCGACAAGATCCCCGACGACGTGAAGGCGATCCGCAGCGTCGCCAAAACTGGCGTCCCGGGCGGGCTGCAGGTCAAGGTCACCGGCCCCGGCGGGCTCGTTGCCGACTTCGCCGAGGTGTTCGGGTCCATCGACACCACGCTGCTGCTGGTGACCGGCATCGTCGTAGCGCTCATCCTGCTCGTCGTCTACCGCAGCCTGGTGCTGTGGCTGGTGCCGCTGCTCTGCGCCGGCATGGCCTACACGCTGGCCCAGGGAGTGGTCTACCTCCTTGCCAAGCACGCCGGCCTGACCGTGAACGGGCAGAGCCAGGGGATCCTCACCGTCTTGGTCTTCGGGGCTGGGACTGATTACGCGTTGCTGCTGATCAGCAGGTATCGCGAGGAGTTGCGCAGGTACGAGTCGAAGTACGACGCCATGCGCCGTGCGCTGCGCGGTGCGGCGCC
>JBDUBV010000188.1:0-4489 GCA_040003795.1 Pseudonocardiales bacterium
GGGAAGTTGACTATCGCGTCCGGCCGGCAATACCACAGTGCCGCGCTCGCTCGGGTGGACACCGAATCCCAGTCTGCCCCCCGCACTGTCGGGGGTAAGGGGCATCCTGAGCCCATGACGGAGATCCCGGAAAAGAACTACTCACCGGCCTGGAGCGACGACACCCGCCGACCGCCGTCCCCCATGGGCGACGAGCGCGCGATCCTGACCGGCTTCCTCGACTGGCATCGGGAGACCTTCGCCCTCAAGTGCCAGGGCGCCCCGGCTGATCGGCTGGCGGAGAAGACCGTCCCGCCGTCCGGCCTCAGCCTGCACGGCCTGGTGCGTCATCTCGCGGGTGTCGAGCGATGGTGGTTCCGCCTGCAGTTCGCCGGCGAGAACCTGCCGATGCTGTATTACTCCGACGACGATCCTGGCCAGGACTTCGAGTTTGCCGACGGCAACTTCGCCGATGACTTCGCGGTGTGGCGAGCAGAGTGCGAGGTCTCACGCCGGATCGTCACCGAGGCTGCCTCCCTGGACGAGACCGGCACCCGCAAGCGGGACGGTCAACCGTTCACCCTGCGCTGGCTGCTGGTGGATCTGATCGCGGAGTACGCCCGGCACGACGGTCACGCAGACCTGATCCGCGAGCGCCTCGACGGACGCATCGGACACTGAGGCGCCGGGTCAGCGCAGCCACCAGCCTGCGAGGTCGGCGGTCAGGTGCGCCATCAGCGGGGCGGTTGGGGAGCCGGTGACCACACGCAGCGCACCGAGCCACACCCCCACCGCCAGGTCGAGCGGCACCACGTGCCAGCCGTACAACGGCACGTGCAGCAGGGCGAACAGCACCGACCCGACCGCAACGGCCGAGACCGGACCGCGCCATCGCGCTACGGCGTCGAACAAGGCACCGCGCAAGAAGATCTCCTCCGCCGCGGCCACGACGGCGACGATCACTGCCCAGGGCAGGAAGGCTCCGGCCGGCCGGTGTGGCTCCGCACCGGAAAGCTTCGCCACGATTCCCGGCAGGCACAGGACCACGCCACCGAAGACCCCGAACGCGGCCGCCCGCACGCCGAACGTCGGCCGAGTGCCGGCTGCCGCGGCGAGTGCCGACAGGCAGGCGGCGAAGGCCAGCCCGGCCAGCCGCGAGTCGGCCACCGTGGCCCCGCCGAGGACCACGCGCAGCGCCAGGGCCGCGGCGAATCCGGCCACCAGCAGTGGAGCCGGCAACCGGGGCACCACGACAGCCGGTGCGCTCACGTGTCCAGGTCCGAGTCATCGTCGTCCTCGAAGTCCGCCGCGGCCGCCGCCGCGCGAGCCCGCACCAACCGGATCCCGAGCACGATCGAGCCGAGCAGGAGGAGCAGGCCGCCGAGGATCAGGGCGTAGGCGTACTTGCCCAGGCCCGCGCTGCGCGCCGAAGTCGAGACCCCCACCGGTGCCCTGGCGAACACCAGCGCATAGTCGCCGAATCCGCGGACCGAGGCGGCGTAGACGTCGGTGCCGTAACGGGCGGTCGACAGGCGCGTCCACGCCTTGCCGCCCGCCGCGCGGTACTCCATCACCGGGTCGGGCTGCCGCGCGGTGGTCGCGCGCATGACTATCTGGATCTTGTTTTTGACCAAAGCCAGCGAGGGCTTCCCGACATCGGCCGTTGCGCTCAGCCGGTAGACGTTGCCCTCGACCGGGCCAGCGTCGGCGGGCCCGGCGGGCGCGAGGGGCACGGCCTGCAACAGGATGCTGTGCGCGTCCTTGGGGGCCACCAGCGCCCCGGTGGGCACGAACACGCTGACCTGCGGCCCCTGCTCACGGCTGGCAGCGTTGAAGCCGTCGGTCGTGCCGTCGACCACCGGCATTCGGACCGACACAGAGGATGGCGGCGCAGTGACCTTGGTGTCACCGGCCGGGCGGGTGACATAGCGGTAGGGCTCGTCCGGGAACCCCACGCCGTCGTACAGCGGGGCGGTCACCGGCGCAGCCAGCCAGGCCATCATCAGCCCGGCAGCAGCAACAGTCAGCCACGCCCAGCGGCGCGATATGCGCCGGCTCATGGCGGGCCCCGCCCGCCGGGTAGGACAACAGCGGCGACCACCGCCGCCGCCCGCTCGGGGGTGGCTGCCTTCTCCTTGGTCAGGGGCTGGGCCAGCAGCCACAGGCTGAGCATCGTGTAGCCCACCATGGCCACGAGCCAGCGGTACTCACTGGCCTGGGCCCGCTGCACTGTGCGTCCCGCCCGGGCCAGGTGCCGGTGGGCGACCGCGACGGCCATCACGTGCACGGCGACGATAACCACAACAGCGACGTACCAGTAGAAGGCCGTCGGCAGGAAGTGCGGATGCACCTCGTAGGAATCGTTGAACGGGTACGGCAGGTGCAACGGCCAGACATTCTTGCCAATGGGGTTGCCGATCAACGGGAAGAGCAGCTGGCTGTTGACCAACAGGTACTGCACGTAGTGGGCGAGTAGGTAGCCGAAGGCGATCGGCAGCACGCTGGGCAGCAGTCCGGCCAGCGCGGCCCGCGAGCCCGCACCGTCGCGCCCGGCCCGCGACGCGGCCAGGGCGAAGAGTCCGAAGACCGCGGCAACAGCCAGCAGCAGGACCAGGAACGTGAGGGTACGCAAGAGTTCCAGCCGGTCGGGGGCGGCGCCGATCATGCCCTGCACAGCGCGTTCTAGTGAGTTCCACCGGGGTGTCGAGAGCAACCCGTCGAAGTTGACGCTGACCAGGAGCAGCAGGACGAACGCGATCCGGCTCACCGTCGGCTCGAATGGCACCTCGAGGCCTCCGGCGAAGCCGCGCCGGCCGGTCGCGCCGAACCGGGAGTACCCCAGCCGGCCCCATGTCCCGTATGCCACGGAGAACATTTCGCCGCGCTGTAGGAAGGGACGGCCGAACACCAGCCCACCGAACACGCAGAGCAGGCCGTAGACCAGAAGCGCCAGGGCGACATTGCGCGGCACGGTCCAGGTGAGGTTGAAAACGAGCTCGGCCAAGCCGGCCAGGAAGTACAGCGCTGCGGCCGGCCACCAGCCGAGCCGGCGTGGCCAGGCGACCGGCTCCGTCGACCCGAGCAGGGCCTTGCGGATGCGGGCGGAGTCGGCGAGCTTGGCGAGGTTGGCGAAGGGGTTGACCCCCTGCGTCCAGTCGCCGAGCAGACCGCAGGACAGCGGGACGGCGACCCACACCAGCACCCAGAACACGGTCGGCAGGATGTTCTCGGGCACTTCCTGGCTGCCGGCCAGCCCGGCCACGGCCAACAGCACGAGCAGCACGATGCTGAGCGCTGCCCAGCCGGCCCGCAGGGGCTGCAGGTGAGTCTCGTCCGGCGGGGACTGCTCCGGGCGGGCGGCGACGGCCTGCCGTGAGACGAGCAGGAACGATGCGATCACGACCGCGGCGCCCACCAGGACGAACAGCAGCAGGGGGATCGGCAGCTCGTAGCGCTGCCCGAACGCATGCGCCAGGGGCAAAGCGTCTCCCGCGAATGAGCCCGCCTGGGGCGGCCGGCCAAGATGTCACCGAGGATAGCGACGCGACGGGGGGCCGCTCTCTCGGGCTATCTTCCGCCTGGCTCGAGTGCGTCGGTATTCGGGTAGCTCTTGACGAACGCCTCGATCGCCGGGGTGCTGACCCCTCGGCAATACTCCCGGTGCTCTGCCTTGGCGCTCCAGTGCGCCATGGCCACGTGCTGACGAGGCGGGAAGTGGCCGTGGCCGGCGTCCCAGGCCGTGACGATCACCTTGCCCGGATGCTGGCCCAGCGTGTTGGCAAGCCTGCCCAGGTCGTCGAGCTGGCGACCGCGTAGGGCGGCGTGGTACCAGATGACGGTGTAGCCGTGCTCGAGGTTGTGGACAAGGACCTCCACCGGGGGCGTGGTGCCTGGGGCGTAGAACCAGACCTGCGGGCTCGCCCGCGCCGGATAGTGCGGGCCGGACGACGACGGCGCTGTCGGATACTCGATCGTCGTGCCATGCGGATCAAGGCGTGCAGGCGGCCGCCGGCCAGCGTGAGGACGGTGGCATCAGCGACCCCGCCGAGGCTGAGCACCACTGACAAGATCACTACCCGGCCGCGCTTCATCGCGTGGGCTCACTGGCCCCATAGGACCGGCTTCACCGGCCAGAGGCTAGCTTGCGGTATCCGGAGCTGCGCGAGCGGCCCGCCCGGGTTGACCACGTCCGGAGTGGGTCAGTGCTCCCGCCCGAGTGCCCTGCCCACGCCCGTTCAGGCGGCTAGGCCCGGCACCTGCGACGGGTCGATCTCGGACTTGCCAGCCTTGATCGCCAGCAGAGTCACGGTCAGCGCCACCAGGGCGAAGACGACCCCCACCTCGAACGCCGCCGAGATGCCCCGGGCGAGCACACTCTGCCCGAAGAGCCCTGGCAGCAGATGGGTGTGCAGGAAGGCCTGTTTCATCTCCTCAGTCGGTGAGGTGGCGAGGAAGGCCGGCACCTGGTGGTGGACGGCCTCGTTGCGGCTTGCGGTGCCGAACACCGTGA
>JBDUBV010000057.1:0-15224 GCA_040003795.1 Pseudonocardiales bacterium
CCCTGCCGGCGTCGCGACGGCCGTCTGCGGCGCACCGGCTCGTCAGCGTCCTCCTCAGCCGGGCCGGGCTCTGCGCCGTCCGCCTTTGCGGTGGCGTGGCGCCGGAGCAGCCGGTCTCGGGCACCCGCCAGCCGGGCGAGGACCTGGTTGACCGGCGTGGCCGTCACGACGAGGAGGCCGAAGACCGTGACGAGCACGAGCAGCGGCGCCGCCAGCCAGGGCGTCAGGGCGCTCTCCAGCGGTGCTCCCGCCAGCGTGCCGAGCACTCCCCCGGCTCGCTGGCGGCCCAGCGCGGTGGTGGGCGAGCCGTGCGCGACATGCACGAGGCCGAGCACGCCGACGAACAGCGCCGACCAACCGATGATGTGCCGGCCGCGGCTGTCGGGATCGGGCGCCTTGCGAAGCAGCCGCAGCGCCAGCGCCAGCGCCATCAGCGGCAGCAGCGCGCCGGCCGATCCGACCAGCCACCGGACACCTGTGGTGATCACCTGGCCGGCGGGCCCGGCGGCGTGCCCCCACAGGCCGGCGGCGAGTACCAGGCCCAGCCCGAAGGTGGCCAGGCCAAGCCCGTCGCGCCGGTGCGCCGGGTCGAGGTCGCGGGCCGTGGCGGCCTGCCGGCCGATGGCGCGGGCTGAGCCGCCCGCGGTGCGGGCCAGCAGCATCCAGCCGCCGTGCAGGACCCCACCGACCACAGCGGTCACCCCTCGCCGGGGCGGTGGCCGGCGGGCCGGTCGACGGCCAGTCGCCCCGGACCGGCCGGCCGCGGGCCGCGGCTTGGTCGACGCACTGCGGGCAGGCATGCTCCACACGGTATTACGCCGGGGACGGCAGCCGCCGTACCATGCCGCCGACACGCTCCGCGCCGTCCGTACCCCGGCTTCCCACCTTCGCGATCATGCATGGCTGCCGGGCCAAGCCGTACGGCCCCACACGTATGCATGATCACCGCCGCAGGGTTGCGGGGAGTGCGTGATCAGACCTCGACGACCGTGGCCACGATCATCGGACGGCGGCGGTAGTTGTCGCTGACCCACTTGCCCAGGATCCGCCGGATGGACTGCTGCAACTGGTGGGTGTCGGCAAGCCCCTCACCGGCGGCGCGGGCGAGTTCGGCCTCGATCAGCGGCAGCACCACGTCGAACACGGCCGGCTCGTCGCTGAACCCCCGGCCGGCCACGAACGGCCCTGCCGCCAGCTTGCCGGAGACGGAGTCGACGACGACGGTCACCCCGATGAAGCCCTCCTCGCCGAGGATCCGCCGGTCCTTGAGCGAGCTCTCCCCCACGTCGCCGACGGCCAGCCCGTCCACGTACACGAAGCCGCACTCGACCGCGCCGGTGATCGAGGCAAGCCCCTCGACGAGGTCCACGACTACCCCGTCCTCGGCCAGCACGATGCGCTCCCGGGGAACGCCGGAGGCCTCGGCCAGCGCCGCGTGCGCCCTCAGGTGCCGCCACTCGCCGTGCACCGGCATGACGTTGGACGGGCGGGTGGCGTTGAGCAGGTAAAGCAACTCCCCGGCCGGGGCGTGCCCCGACACGTGCACCATGGCGATCTCCTTGTGGATCACCGTGGCGCCCCAGCGGGCCAGCCCGTTGATCACCTTGAACACCGCGGTCTCGTTGCCCGGCACCATCGACGATGCCAGGACCACCGTGTCGCCGGCCTCGATGCGCACCTGCCGGTGGTTGCGGTTGGCCATCCGGGCCAGCGCGGAGAGCGGCTCACCCTGCGACCCGGTCGAGATGATGACCAGCCGGTCGGGCGGCAGGTCGGCGACCGAGTCGAGCGCGATGACGAGGCCGTCGGGGATGTGCAGCAGGCCCAGGTCCCTGGCCACACCCATGTTACGCAGCATCGACCTGCCGACGAAGGCCACCCGGCGGTTGGCCGCTGCAGCGGCGTCGAGCACCTGCTGCACCCGGTGCACGTGCGAGGCGAAACAGGCGACGATCACCCGGCGGCGAGCCGTTCGGATCACCTGCTCCAGGACCGGCCCGATCGCGCGCTCGGCAGTGACGAAGCCGGGGACCTCGGCATTGGTCGAGTCGGACATGAGCAGATCGATGCCCTCTGCCCCGAGTCGCGCGAACCCCCCCAGGTCGGTCAGCCGGCCGTCGAGGGGCAACTGGTCCATCTTGAAGTCGCCGGTGTGCAGGACCAGGCCGGCGGGGGTACGGATGCCGACTGCAAGGGCGTCGGGGATGGAGTGGTTGACGGCGAAGAACTCGCAGTCGAAGGGCCCGAGCCGCTCGCGGTCGCCCTCGCGCACCTCGAGGGTGAAGGGCTTGATCCGGTGCTCGCTGAGCTTGGCCTCGACCAGGGCCAGAGTGAAGCGTGAGCCGACGAGCGGCAGGTCGGCCTTCTCCCGCAGCAGGTAGGGCAGAGCGCCGATGTGGTCCTCGTGACCATGGGTCAGCACCACCGCCTCCACGTCGTCGAGGCGGTCCCGGATCGCGGTGAAGTCGGGCAGGATCAGGTCGACACCGGGCTGGTCCACCTCGGGGAAGAGCACCCCGCAGTCGACGATCAGCAATCGGCCGCCGAACTCGAACACCGCCATGTTGCGGCCGATCTCGCCCAGGCCGCCGAGGGCGATGACGCGCAGCCCGTTGGCCGGCAGGGGCGGGGGTGGACCTAACTCCGGATGCGGATGGCTCATCAGTCGGTCTTCACCCCGCCGGCGGCGAGGTCGTCGCACAGGACATTGATCTGCTCCTCGGTGGCATCGGGAAGGGGGGGTCGCATCGGGCCGGCCGGCCGGCCCTGCAGCGTGAGGGCGGCCTTGGTCAGGATGGCTCCCTGCGTGCGGAACAGGCCGGTGTAGATCGGCAGCAGGCTGCGGTGGATCTGCGTAGCGCCTCGGACGTCGCCGGCTTCGAAGGATACGAGCAGCTCGCGCAGCCGCGAACCCACCAGATGGCCTACCACGCTGACGAACCCGACAGCCCCCACCGACAGCAGCGGTAGGTTGACCATATCGTCGCCGGAGTAGAACGCCAGGTCGCTGTGCGCCATCACCTGTGAGGCCGCCCCCAGGTCGCCCTTGGCGTCCTTGACGGCGACGATCCGCTCGTGCTCCCCGGCCCGCAGCAGCGTCTCTGTGGAGAACGCGACGCCGGTGCGGCCAGGGATGTCGTAGAGCATCACCGGCAGCGGGGTCGCGTCGGCGATCGTGCGGACGTGTGCGAGCAGGCCCGACTGGGGCG
Source organism: Pseudonocardiales bacterium (assembly GCA_040003795.1). GTDB lineage: Bacteria > Actinomycetota > Actinomycetes > Mycobacteriales > QHCA01 > QHCA01. The sequence goes on from JBDUBV010000057.1 coordinate 3,210, forward strand.
GCTTGTTGTAGTACGGGGAGACGACAAGCAGGCCGTCGGCGCCGGCATGTGCGGCCATCCGGGCCAACTCGACGCTGTGCGCGGTGTCGTTGGTGCCTACCCCGGCGACCACAGTGGCACGGTCGCCGACCGCCTCGACAACCGCCCGCAGCAGGTGGTCCTTCTCGGCGTCGCTCGTGGTCGGCGACTCCCCGGTCGTGCCACTGACGACCAGCCCGTCGTTGCCGCCCTCGTCGATCAGCTCCGTTGCGAGCCGCGCCGCACCGTCGGTGTCGAGTGTGCCGGTCGCGCTGAACGGCGTGATCATCGCGGTGAGGACTCGGCCGAACGGGCGCGAACCGCTGTCGTACTCGGTCATAAGAGCCACGCTACCCGGGGTGATCAGCCCTCTGCGACCAGTGGGCTGGAGGCCACTTCGGTGCCGTCGGCCAACGTACTGATCTCGAAGTCGGCGAAGACGTTGGCGGCGACCTGCTGCAGCTCCCGCAGGCAGGCCACTGCCAGCTCGCGGATCTCCACGTCGGCATGCTCGCTGGCCCGCATCGCGACGAAGTGCCGCCAGGCGCGGTAGTTGCCGGTCACCACGATCCGGGTCTCGGTGGCGTTGGGCAGGATCGCCCGAGCCGCCTGCCGGGCCTGCTTGCGGCGCAGGGTGGCGTTGTCGACGTCGGCGAAGCGCTTCTCCAGCCCCTCGAGCAGCTCGGTGTAGGCCCGCAGGGCCGCCTCCGTGGCGGCCAGGAAGCTGGCATGCAGCGCAGGGTCGTCGGCAATCGCGGCCGGCTCCACCATGGCGGCGTCGCGCTCCGGCACATAGCGCTGGCTGAGCTGGCTGTAAGAGAAGTGCCGATGCCGGATCAACTCGTGGGTCAGGGAACGCGACACGCCGGTGAGATAGAAGGTGACGTTGCCGTGCTCGAGTACCGACAGGTGACCGACCTCGAGGATGTGCCGCAGATAGCCGGCGTTGGTGGCGGTCCTGGGATTGGGCTTCTTCCAGGACTGGTAGCACGCCCGGCCGGCGAACTCCGCCAGCGCCTGCCCGCCATCGGCATCGGTCTCCCAGGGCACGTCCTCGGGAGCGGTGAAGGTGGTGTAGGCGATGATCCTGGCCGACAAGGGGGCGATCTGGGGCACGGCGCGCGTCTTTCCTTCGGTGGGCGGCCGCTCTTGGGGGAAGTCGCGGTACGGCGACTGTAGTCGACGCGGTGCCGCCCGCGGCCCGTGCGCCGCCAGCGCCACGCGGCCGCATTCGACCCTTGACATGACGGCTTATTGACGTCATAGTGACGTCATGGAGCTGTCAAGGTACGTCGACCGCCTCGGCGACCAGTTGACTGCCGCCTGCGCGGCTGGTGGACCCGACGTCATCAGAACCGCTGAGCTGCTCGCCGGCGCGCTGGGACCGGCCACCCGGATGGTGCTGCTGGACAGCCTGGCCGCCGCGGCCGACGAGATCACCGGCGCACTGGGCGAGACCAGCGTCGAGGTTCGCCTGAGGGGAGGTGAGCCGGAGTTCGCGATCACCCACGCCGAGGCAGCACCGGCCCCCTCCGCCCCGGACACCGACGAGGAGACAGCGCGGCTCACTCTGCGCCTCCCGGAGAGCCTCAAGGGGCTCGCCGAGCAGGCCGCCGCCCGAGAGGGCCTGTCCGTCAACGCGTGGCTGGTGCGTGCCGTCGCGCTGAGCCTCGAAGGTCCGCCCACCAGCCGCGGTCCCGGGCCGCGCCGATTCACTGGCTATGCCCGTGGCTGACACAGCCCGCGGACTGCGCACCACCCCTACCGCTGAGAGGACGCCATGACCGACTTCCACACCGCAGGGCCGGTCCGCCTGCGGCTGAGCCTGCCCGCCGGGCTGGCGCAAGTCACCGCCACCGAGACGGAGCGGAGCACCGTCGAGGTGCACGCCCACCACGACAGCGACAAGGCAGCCCACCAGTTGGCCGAACAGACCCAGGTCGAGCTCCGCGGCGACGAGCTGATCGTCGAGGTTCCGCGCGGCTACCGGCTGCGCCGGACACCCGAGCTGGACGTACGGATCACGCTGCCCCTGGGGTCCGCTGTCACGGCGACCGTGGCCTCGGCGGACCTGCGCGCCCATGGCCGCCTCGGCCGGGTGCAGGTGGACAGCGCCAGCGGCGACGTCGAGATCGAAGAGGCTCTGGGCGAGGTCGAGATCCGCACGGCAAGCGGGGATAGCAGGGTGGGCCGCTGCGAGGGCCGGGTCCGGGTCAAGTCGGCCTCGGGCAATGTCGCCGTCGATGTCGCCGCCGCCGGGGTGGATGTCAGCTCGGCCAGCGGTGACGTCACGGTCGGCGAGACCACCGGATCCAGCACGGCACGCAGCGCCTCGGGGGACTTCACGGTACGGACCGCTCGCAGCGGTGACATCGAGGCCAACACCGCCTCCGGCGACGTCCGGGTCGGGGTGGCCGCCGGCACCGGGGTCTACCTCGATCTGAGCACCCTCAGTGGCGAGGCCATCTCCCACCTGCAGCCTGAGGCCCGACCGGCCGAAGGGCGGCCCGAGCTGCAACTGCGCCTGCGCACGCTCAGCGGCGACATCGACGTCGTCCGCTCCGGCTGACCGCGGAGGCGAGAGCTCACGAGCGCACAGCTCCCGCCAGTGTGCCGGCCAGGTCCCCGACGGGTTCGACAACCACCTCGTTCAGGCCCAGCCACCCGGCAAGGCTGCCCAGCTCGGGTCCGAGCGCCTCGGCGATCTCCCCGGCCGGCCGCCCCGGCTCCAGATGGGCGGCCTGCACCAGCAGCACGCCGGCCTTGCGGTCGGCCTTGAGGTCGACCCGGGCGACCAGCCGGTCGCCGAGCAGGAACGGCAGGACGTAGTAGCCGTGCACCCGCTGGAGCTTCGGGGTGTAGATCTCCAGCCGCACGCGCATCCCGAATACCCGCTCGGTGCGGTTGCGCTCCCACACCAGGGAGTCGAACGGCGAGAGCAGCGCCCGGGCCTCGATCCGCCGGGGCAGCCGGGCCTGCGGGTGCAAATAGGCCGGCTGCCGCCAGCCCTGCACCGAGACCGGCAGGAGCCGGCCGTCGGCGACCAAGGCAGCGACCGCAGGCTGGGACTCCGCCGGGCGCAGCCGGAAGTAGTCACGCAACTCCGGCTCGGTGGCCACGCCGAGGCTGCGGGCCGCGATCTCGACCAGTCCGCGCTGGGCCTGGTCCGCCGCCGGGGTCGGCGCGGCGAGCACCTCGGCGGGCAGTACCCGCTCGGGCAGGTCGTAGAGCCGCTCGAACCCCCGCCGCGACGAGCTGGTCACCTGCCCGGACCAGAACAGCCACTCGAGGGCGCGCTTGACCTCCGACCAGTTCCACCCCCACCCGTCGGTGGGCCGCGGCGCGTCGTGTTCGATCTCGCCCGCGGCCAGCGGACCACGGTCGCGGACCTCCTGCAGAACCCATCGCACGAAGTCTGGCTGGTCGTCGAAGATTCGCCGCAGGCCGCCCCAGGCGTCGTCCTGCGACCTGGCCATCCGCCACCGCAACAGCGGCTGGGTGTCGACCGGGATCAGGGAGGCCTCGTGCGCCCAGTACTCGAACAGCTCCCGCGGGGCACGCCCGGTGGCGCGGTCGAGCAGGCCGACCGGGTAGGGGCCCAGCCGGCTGAACAACGGGAGGTAGTGAGAGCGGATCAGCACGTTGACGGAGTCGATCTGCAGGAGGCCGACGCGCGAGAGGACGCGGCGCACCGCCCGCCGGTCGGGAACGCCGGCCGGACGGGGGTCGGCGAAGCCCTGGGCAGCCAGCGCGACCCGTCTGGCCTGTGCCGCGGACAGGGTCGAGCTCGATCGAGGCACCCCAGCGATGCTGCCAGAGGGCACCGACAAGACGAGAACTCCTGGGTCTAGCGGGCACCCACCACCCGGCGGTGGCCCAGCCGCACGGCGCAGGTGACCAGCCAGCCGATGGACACGAGGGCGAGTACGCGTTCGACCAGACCATTGATGACCGAATGACCCAGCACGAGGACCAGGGTGCTCAGCACGCCGTACAGCCCGGTGGCCACCTTGGCCACGGCAGCGGAGGCGCGGCACAGCACCGGGTCGCGGTAGTGGGCCCCGACCGAAAACATCGCGCTGATGGCGAGGCCGAACGCGCCGGCGCTGGTGGAGAAGTGCACGACGTTGGCGGCCGTCGTCCACCCGTCGCGCACCGGGATCGGGCAGCCCGCCGCACAGGGAACCATGGCCGAGACCGTGAACATCATCGCCGACAGGACCAGCAGGCCCGCGGCGTCCAGCCCGGGCGAGCGGAGCCGCCAGGCCAGTCCCAGGAGCGCGGCCGCTGCGGCGACGCAGAGCACCGCCAGCGTGTAGAGCCCGGCGCTGGGCTCACCGGAGGCGCCCAGCTGGCTGAGATAGCCAGCCAGCCCCGGCGAGCCGGCCCGGCGCCAGGCCAGGGCCAGCAGGCCGGCGAACCCGCCTATGCAGGCCAAGGCGGCGCAGACCACCACCCTGGTCAGGCCGATCCGGCTGAACCCCCACGCCGCCACAGCCTCACCGTAGAGGGCGCTGCGCTCCGGACCCGGCGACTGCTCAGGGCAATAGCAGGTGCACGTCGCCGAACTCGTGCCAGCGGTAGCCGTGCTCCAGGGCGCTGCGGTAGGAGTCGCACAGCAGTGCGCTGCCAGCCAGGGCGGCCAGCATCCACAAGTGCGAGGCGGCCGGCTCGTGCCAACCGGTAAGCAGACCGTCCACAACAGCCACCCCGCGGTCCGGCGTGATGACCAGATCCGTCCAGCCCTGCCCAGCCTGCACGCCGCCCGAGGAGTCCACTGCCGACTCGAGTGCGCGCACCACGGTGGTGCCCACCGCCACCACTCGACGGCCCTGCCCGCGTGCCCGGTTCACCGCCACAGCGGTCGACGACGGCAGTGAGAACCACTCCGCGTGCGGCGGGTCCCCGCCCTCCAACGACGACACACCGCAGTGCAGCACCAGACTGCGCACCTCGACGCCGCGCTGCCGTAGCCGCCGGATCAACGCCGTGGTCAGCGGGCGGCCGGCACTGGGCATCTCCGCGCTGCCCGGCACGTCGCCGTAGGCCGTCCGGTAGGCCGAGATCGGCCAGCGCCCGCGGATGTGGGAATAACGGATCGGCTCGCCGTACTGGCCCAACCACTCGCCCAGCGGCCTCGGGGTGCGAACGTCGGCGACCCACAGCCGCGAGCGGGCCGCCCCGGCCGGATGCGAGCGCCGCACATCTACCCGGGCACGGCCGGCAACGGTGATGACTGCGCCGGACCGGTCGGCGTAGGACGGTTCGCTGCCGCTCGGCAGTGACCTGCGCAGCTCGACCACCCACGGCGAGGACGTGGCCGCCAGGGCGGCTGAGGGGGTGCGCCCACTTCCGGGCAGCACGGTCGACAGGTGCACCGCCACCGGCTCGCCGTCGCCGGTCAACCCGGCCAGGGCCGCCGGCAGGGTCTCCGAGGTGTTCAGCACCGCCAGGTCACCGGGCCGCAACGCGTCGGGGAGATCCCGTGCGTGGGCGTGCCTGAGACCCTCGGCAGCCGAGGCGACCAGCATCCGGACGCCGTCGCGGGGCACGCCGCGCCGCTCAGGCGGCCCAGCGGCGGCCAGCTCCTCGGGCAGCTCGAACGACAGGCTCGGGCTACATTGCAGGCAGGGGGTCATACCCGCGCCACGGCGAGTTCGGCGGCGCGGTAGCGGCCGCTCGGCAGGTCGCCCTCGATCAGCGAGCGGAAGCCCGGTACGACACTTTCCGGCTCGGGCCGGTCGCTGATGTCCTCCCCCGGATAGGCATCCTGGTGCATCTGGGTACGCAGATCGCCGGGGTCCACCGCATAGACCCGCAGGCCAGGCTCCTCCACGGCCAGCACCCGGCCGATCGCGTCCAGGGCGGCTTTGGACGCACCGTAGCCACCCCACCCCTCATAACCCTGCACCGCCGCATCGCTGGAGACGAGGATTACCCGGCCGCCGGAGGCGCGCAGCGACGGCAGGGCCGCCTGCACCAGCCCGAGCGCGGACACGGCGTTGACCTCGAGCACCTCCCGCAGCTGCGCCAGGTCGTAGCCGGCCAAACGGGGCAGCGGCGAGGGGCCCAGGGCGGAGGCGTTGACGACCAGCAGGTCGAGCGGGTCACCGGCGGACGCGACGAGGGCGCGGCGGTGCCCATCGTCGGTGACGCTGCCGGGCAGGGCCGTGACGGAGCCGCCGAGACCGGCCACGGCAGCGGCCAGCTCATCGGCATGACGGGCGTCGACGACCAACTGCCAGCCGCCGCCGGCCAGGTCGGTGGCCAGGGCGCGGCCCAGGCCGCGGGATGCTCCGGTGATGATCGCTGTCGGCATGTCCCCACCGTGGCACTGACGCCGGGGCAGCGCATCGGGCCTGGGGTGGGCACGGCCTGCGTCTGTGGACCTAGGACCCTTCGGCCAGCCCCTGCCGTACCGCGTACAGAGCAGCCTGCGTGCGGTCGGCCACCCCCAGCTTGCCCAGGACGGCGCTGACATGGGTCTTGACGGTCTTCTCCGACAGGGCCAGCTCGCGGGCGATCAGCCGGTTGGACAGGCCGCGCGCGACCAGCCGCAGGACCTCACCCTCCCGGGGGGTCAGCGGCTCGTGCGCCGGCCCGGTAACGCTGCGCATGACCGCCGCCGCCACGGTGGGGTGCAACGGGACTCCGCCCGCGTGCACCACCCGCAGGGACTCGGCGAGTTCCGCCGGCCCGACGTCCTTGAGCAGGTAGCCGCTCACCCCCTCGCGCACGACCGCCAGGACGCTGTCGCTGCCGGCGAAGCTGGTCAGCACCACGACCTTGACCTCCGGGTGGGCCGCCCGCAGGTGCCGCACCGCCGCCACCCCTCCCATGCCGGGCAGCACGAGGTCGAGCACGACGATGTCGGGGCGCACGTCCGGGACCAGGGCCAGCGCCTCCTCAGCCGTGCCCGCCTCCCCGACGACCACCATGTCCGGTTGCAGTTGCAGGAACGTACGCAGTCCGGTGCGGACCACCTCGTGGTCGTCGCACAGCAGCAGTCGGATCTCAGCCAAGGGGCACCTCCACGCTCACCGTCGTGCCGCGCCCCGGTGCGCTCCGCACGGCCAGCGTTCCGCCGATGGCCGCCGCGCGCTCCCGCATCGAGGTCAGCCCCATCCGCCGCGTCGTGCGTATCGCGTCGTCGAAGTCGAACCCCACGCCGTCGTCGGCGACCTCAAGCCGCAGCGTCGCGCCGCTGGTCAGCGCGACCCGCACCGCGGGTGCCCCTGCGTGCTGCAGGGCGTTGGCCAGCGCCTCGTGGCCGATCCGCAGCAACTCCCGTTCGACCGTACGGCTGCACCCCTCCATGTCGCCGGACACGGTCAGCTCGATGCGCACGTCGTGCACGCGGCGCAGCAGCGCCACTCGCTCACGAAGGCCGGTTGCCAGGTCCTGAGGGGCGGCGTCGGGTGTCCTCAGCGTGTCGACGAGCGACCGCAGCTCGGACAGCGCGGCGCTGCTGAGGAGGCGCACCCGGTCCAGCTCGGCGGCCAACCGCTCGTCGGCGGGGTCGGCGACCGTCGCGGCGCTCTCCGCCGACAGCGACAGGCTGAACAGCGTCTGGGTGACCGAGTCGTGCAGGTCGTGGGCCAGCCGGGTGCGCTCCTGCGCGACGGAGAGTTCCCTGGCGCGTTCGAGCCGCTGGGCGTTGACGATCGCCAGCGCGGCGTGCGCGGCGAGGGTCTCCACCAGTCGCTGATCGGCCTCGGTGAACGGCAGGCCGCCGATCTTGTCGGAGAGGTACAGCTCGGCCAGGATCTCCCCTCCCGCCAGGATCGGCACGCCGAGGAAGGATGTCATGTCGGGGTGGCCGTGCGGCCAGCCGGTGAACCGTGGGTCCTGCCGGATGTCGGCCACCCGGATCGCGGTCGGCTCCTGCAGGAGGATCCCGAGCAGGCCGTGATGGGTCGGCAGGTAGCCGATCTCGTCCCACGTCCGCTGCTCGATTCCGGCAGTCAGGAACAGCGCGATCCCCCCGCCGCCATCGGGCACGCCCACGGCGGCGTAACCGGCTCCGGCCAGGTCGCGGGCGGCGTCGAGCACCGTTCGCAGCACCGGCTCGGTCCGCCGCTCGGCCGCTACCGCCAGCGCCACGTCGAGGAGGCGCTGCAGGGCGTCGGTCTGCGTACCGGTCACCTGCCCATTGTGTCGCCGGACCCTGCGGTCGCCGGGTGCCGCCTGCGGCGGGCTTCCTCGGCGACGACCGCGGCCACCGAACCCAGGATGACCAATCCGCCGATGGCGACGGTCGCCGTGACCGGCTCGCCCAGGATCAGGGCACCGAGCAGCACCGCCACGGCAGGGTTGACGTAGGCATATGTCGACACCTGGCTGACTGGGGCGCTGCGGAGCAGCCAGACGTATGCGGTGAAGGCCACGAGCGACCCGAAGACCGCCAGGTAGCCCAGCGCGAGCCAGGAGCGGCCGGTGACCTGGCCGAGTGAGAAGCCGGACAGCTCTCCCCGCGACACACCGGCGACCATCATGACGCCGCCGCCGACGAGCATCTCGTACGCCGTGGCCGTGAACGGATTGGCCGGCATCGGCCGCCGGGTGCCGTGATAGGAACCCGCCGCCCACAGCAGCGCGGCGAGCATGACCATCGCCACCCGCCCGGCGTCGGAGCGGCCACCCAGGGAGCCCAGCATGAGCACCGCGACGCCGGCGAAACCCACGGCGACGCCGGCCAGGGTAGTGCGGGTCGGCCGGTCACCGGACAGGGCGCGTAAGAGCACGATCCACAGCGGCACGGCAGCGATCAGCAGCGCGGCCAGGCCGGAGGCGACCCGCTGCTCGCCGACCGCGACCAGGCCGTTGCCACCGAGCAGGAGCAGCACGCCGACGGCGGCGACCGTGCCGAGCTGAGCCCGGGTCACCCTCAACGCGGCCGGCCGGGCAACCGCCAGCACGGTCAGCATCACCAGTCCGGCGGCGAAGAAGCGGGCACCCGACATGAGCAGGGGCGGCAGCGACTCGACAGCGACCTTGATCCCGAGGTAGGTCGATCCCCAGACCAGGTAGACGGTGCCGAGGGCGAGCCACACGAGCCACGCAGGGGCTGTGCCGCTCGCGAGAGCCGGCGCATCGGGGCGCGACGTCGTGGAGGTCACGTCCAGCACAGCGTCGCCGGCCCTCGCGGGTGTTCCCGCCGGTCGGGCAGACTGGACAGGTGCAGGGCCTCCTCGACACCCTGGCCAACTCCCACGGGTGGTGGCTCTATGTCGTGCTGGGCGCACTTGCGTTCGGCGAGGCGGCAGTCTTCCTCGGGGTCGTCCTGCCCGGCGAGACCGCGTTGCTGCTCGGCGGGTACCTCGCGGCGCACGGCACCCTGTCCCTACCGGTGATGCTGTCCGTAGCCGTCGGCTGCGCCGTCGCCGGTGACTCGGTGGGCTACGAGGTGGGCCGGCTGCTGGGGCCGCGCCTTCGCACCTCCTGGTTGGGTCGCCGGATCGGCGAGCACCGGTGGGACCGGGCGGAGGGCTTCCTGCAGCGGCACGGCGGCAAGGCGGTCTTCTTCGGCCGCTCGATCGCCTTGTTGCGGGCACTGGTGCCGACCCTGGCAGGTGCTGCCCGGATGCCCTACCTGAGCTTCCTGCCGTGGAACGCCGCCGGCGGCACCCTGTGGGGCGGCGGCTGCGTCCTGCTCGGCTACGCTTTCGCGCGCTCGCTGTCCACAGTGGAGCGCTACCTGCGGGTCAGCGGCGGGCTGGTCGTCGCGGTGATCGTGGCGGTCTGGGTCATCGTCCATGTCCTGCGTCAGCGCCGCGAGCGGCAGCCGGTCGAGTGACGGTCTCGGTACGGCCGGGCAGCGAAGCCGACCTGCCGGCGGTGGCCCGGATCTGGGTGGACGGCTGGCAGGTCGGCTATGCGGACATCGTGCCGCAGCCCGCGCTGGACTCCCTCGACCCCGCGCAGCGCCGTCGCCAGCTGCTCGACCGTGCGGCGGACCCGGCCGACGACAGCGAGCTACTGGTCGCGACGGAAGGCGACGCTGTGGCCGGCTTCGCCGTCATCGGTCCCTGGCGCGGCGCCGACGGCGCTCCGTCGGGGGACGGGGCCGGAGAGATCCGGGCGATCTACGTCGCTCCGTCGCGGTGGGGTCGAGGTGTCGGCCGGGCGTTGATGGACCGCGCCGTTACCCGGCTGGATGCCCTGGGCTTCGCCGAACAGCGCCTGTGGGTGCTGGCCGACAACGATCGGGCCCGGCGCTTCTACGAATCAGTCGGCTGGCAGTTCGACGGCAACCGGCAGGACTACGAGATCGGCGGGGACACCCTGCCGGAGGTCCGTTACGCGCGGCGGCAACACAGCGCGGGCGTCGGCGTGCGACCGGCCGGGGTGGCCGATGCCGGCGAGATCGCCCGGCTCCAGCTGTCCACCTGGCGCACGGCCTACGACTCGGTCCTGCCGGCCCGGGTCCTCGACGGGCTCACCCATGCCGAGGTGGCCGCGCGGTGGTCGGCTGCCGTCGAGAGCCCTCCGTCGCCACGGCACCGGGTGCTGGTCGCGCTGGAGCAGCAGTGGACGGTGGGCTTCTGCGCATTCGGCCCGGCCGAGGACGACGGGGCGGTCGGCTCGGCGATCACCGGCCTGATCAGCACGCTGTTGGTCGAGCCCCGATGGGGCCGGCGCGGACACGGCAGCCGGCTGCTGGCTGCCACCGTGGACCTGCTTCGCGCCGATGGCGCCGGCGTTGCCGTGACCTGGCTTCTCGAGCGGGACCAGTCCTCCCGCTCGTTCTACACCTCCGCCGGCTGGCAGCCGGACGGGGCGCTGCGGCACCTGGACATGGACGGCCGGCTGGTCCCCGAGTTGCGGCTGCACGCGTCCTTGGCGGAGGCGCCGGACGAGCCGGTCAAGGGGTAGACGAGGTCGTCGACGACGAACTCCGCGGGCCAGCCGTGGAACATCCCGTCCGATCCGAGCTTGCCGCAGACCAAACCGTCGTTGTTTCCGTCCTTCTGCTGCCCGTTCTCCACGAGCGTCGATGCCAACATCAGGAAGCCGTCCGGACAGGCGCCGTCCAGGTAGTCGAACCGCGGACCCTATCCTGATCCGTCCTCGAGCAGGGACTCGATACCCACCGTCAGACCCGGACGGTGCAGCACCCGGCGCACCGCCAGCAGCACCCCGGGCATGAACGACACGCGGTCGTGCGAGTCGTGCCGGATGGTGAGGGTCTCCCCCGCCCGGCCGAGCAGCACCTCCTGGTGCGCGACCAGTCCCGGCAGCCGTACCGAGTGGATGTGCACCCCGGCCTCGACGGCGCCTCGGGCGCCCTGCAGGCCGCCCGAGGTCGCGTCCGGCATCGAGCCACTGCCGTGCTCGGCTCGGGCGGAGCCGATCATCTCCGCCGTCCGCCGGGCCGTGCCGCTGGGCGCGTCGACCTTGCCCGCATGATGCAACTCGACGATCTCTGCGGCTTCGAAGTAGCTGGCCGCCCGGGCCGCGAACTGCATCATCAGCACCGCCCCGATCCCGAAGTTGGCAGCGATGACCACGCCAACCGGCTGCGGATCGGCATCGACCCAGGCCCGCACCGTCCGGAGCCGGTCGGCGTCGAAGCCGGTGGTGCCGACCACCACGTTGACGCCCTCGTCGATGCACCAGCGGATGTTGTCCATCACGACATCGGGGTGGGTGAAGTCCACGACCACCTCGGCACCAGCGTCCGATACGAAGTTGAGGATGTCGCCGGTGTCGACCATGGCGACCAGGTCGAGGTCGTCGGCGGCGTCGACGGCGCGGCAGACTTCTGAGCCCATCCGGCCCCGGGCGCCGAGCACCCCGACCCGGATCGGCTCGGTCACGACGCCACCAGATCGCTGAAGTCGTGTTCGCCGAAGGGTCCGATCACACCGAGCGACAGTGGCTGGCCGAGGAGGTCGGCCGCCACCTGCCGCACGTCGTCCGGAGTGACAGCTTCGATGCGTGCGATCAGGTCGTCGACCTCGAGGATGTCGCCGTACACCAACTCTCCCTTGCCGA
>JBDUBV010000189.1:0-4475 GCA_040003795.1 Pseudonocardiales bacterium
GTGTTGCTGCGCGACATCCGGCGCTTCGGAACGGCCACGGCTAGCTCTCCTGACTGTCGTCATAGTGCAATTGCTGCAGCGCCGCCCACCGTGGGTCGGCCTGGTCGTGATGGTGCTCCGGTAACAGGTCGTCCCAGCGCTCGCCACAGGTGCCGCACAGGCCGGGGCAATCCGCCCGGCACAGCGGCACGAGGGGCAATGCCAGCACCACTGCATCGCGCACAACCGGCTCGAGGTCGAGGAAGTCTCCCTCGAACCGGCTGACCTCGTCCTCGGCTGTGGTCTCCTCCGTGGTGCTGGCCGGGTAGGCGAACAACTCCTGCACGTCGGCGACCACCTCGTCGGCGACCGGGCTGAGGCACCGGGCGCACTCCCCCGCAAGCGCTGCGGACACCGTTCCGGTGACGAGGACACCCTCCATCACCGATTCGAGCCGCAGGTCGAGGTGAAGCTGCGTACCGGCCGGAACGCCGACCAACTCCAGGGCCAGCCCGTCAGGGGCTAGAACGGGAAAAGACAGGCGGCGCATCGACCCAGGCCGACGACCGAGCTCGCGGGTATCGAGTACGAGCGGGTCGCGGGGGTCGAGGCGAGCCTGTGTCTTCCTATTCACGAGCGTGACTGATAAGCACTGTCGAGGTCACGTCGAGGGTACCTGAGCACCCGGTGAGCCGTCGAACACGGGCGCTCACCCGGGAGGCGTGACAGCGGCGCCGGGCGCCTCCCCCGGCGCGCCGCGGGCCCGAAGCCGGTCGCGGCCGCGTTCGACTGTGGTGATGGTGCGGGTGAGGACGCGCTCGAATTCGGTGAGGGTGCCGTCGACGTAATCCTCCGCCTCGGCCTTGAGCCGCTCGGCCGCCACCCGCGCTTCGCCCAGCAGGCCCGCCGCCTCGCGCTCGGCCGCGCGGGTGACCTCAGCGTCGGCGACGAGTCGCCGGTGCTCACCGAGTCCGCCGGTGACCACCCGTTCGGCCTCGCGATGCCCGGCGGCGATGATCTGTTCCCGGTCGTCGAGCACAGCCCGGGCCTGACGCACCTCGGCCGGCAACTCGCTGCGCAGGGCGTCGAGGAGGTCGAGCACCTCCTCGCGGTTGACGATGCACGAGGCTGACATGGGCATCGAGCGGGCGCCCTCGATGACCGTCGCGATCTCGTCGATGCGGGCCAGCGGGTCCATGCTGGCCGTCAGCTCTGCGTCGACAGGCGCTCGATCAGCCGCGCGCTGACCGACTCGGGGACGTGCGCGGAGACGTCACCGCCGAACGTCGCGATCTCCTTGACCAGGCTGGAGGACAGGAAGGAGTACAGCGGGTTGGTGGCCATGAACAGCGTCTCTACGCCGGCCAGGCCGTGGTTCATCTGCGCCATCTGCAACTCGTAGTCGAAGTCGCTGACGGCCCGCAGTCCCTTGACGACGGTGTCAATGCCGTGCGCCTTGCAGTAGTCGACGGTCAGCCCGTAGAAGGAGTCGACTGTGATGTTCGGCTGGTCGCGGGTCACCTCGCGGAGCATGTCCATGCGCTCCTCGACCGAGAACAGCCGCTGCTTGCTCTTGTTCACCAGGACGGCGACGACCACCTCGTCGTAAAGCTTGCCGGCCCGCACGATGATGTCGAGATGGCCGTTGGTGACCGGGTCGAACGAGCCGGGACACACCGCGCGCCTCATGATCGGCGACCGTACCAAAGGGTGGCCTCCCCGTAGCGTTTCGCCTTGATCGCCTCGATGCCGGTCGGCCAGGTCCAGTGCTCGCCGCGGGTCGGCCGCTCCACGACCAAGACCGCCCCCGGCCCGGCCCACCCCTGGGCGACCGCTGTGACGCAGCCGAGCAGCTCCTCGTCGGGCCGGCCGTAGGGCGGGTCGGCGAAGACCACTTCGAAGCTTTCGGGCGGCCCGTGCAGGAACTGCTCGACCCGGCGCCGCACGAGACGCGCGCCGGGCAGTCCCACGGCCGCGATGTTGTCGGTGATCACCTGGGCGGCGACCGGGTCCGCCTCGACCAGCACCAGTGCGATGGCGCCCCTCGACAGTGCCTCCAGGCCGACCGCCCCTGACCCCGCGTAGAGGTCTAGGAACCGCGCAGCCGCCAAGTCGGTCAGGTCCGACAGGGTCCCGAACATCGCCTCGCGAGCGCGCCCGGCGGTCGGCCGGATCTCACGGCCCGGCGGTACGGACAGCCGCCGGCCCCCGGCCGAGCCGCCGATGATCCGGGTCACGCCTTCTCCAAGTACTCGGCCTGCTCCTCGTCGATGAGGTCCGCCACCGCTTCGGCCAGGGCGGGATGGCCCGACAGCGCCGGGTCGGCCGCCACCAGTGCGGTCGCCTCGGCCCGGGCGGCGACGATGATGTCCTCGTCCCGCAGGAGGGAGAGCAGCCGCACCTGGCGTCGCCGTCCCGACTGGGCAGCGCCCAGCACATCGCCCTCGCGACGCTGCTGGAGGTCCAGGCGGGCCAGCGCGAAGCCGTCCGAGGTCCTGCTCACCGCCGCCAGCCGCTCGCGGGCCGGCGACCCAGCTTCCGCGTCGGTGACGAGTAGGCACAGACCCGGGGCGGTGCCCCGGCCGATCCGGCCGCGCAACTGGTGCAGCTGGCTCACGCCGAAGCGGTCGGCGTCCATGACCACCATGATGGTCGCGTTCGGGACGTCGATGCCGACCTCGACGACCGTGGTGGCCACGAGTACGTCGGTCTCGCCGCGGGCGAACCGCCGCATCACCGCGTCCTTGTCCTCGGCTGCCAGCCGGCCGTGCAGCATGTCCACGCTCAGCCCTGCAAAGGGGCCGGCGCGGAGCATGGCGTAGACGGCGGAGACGGCCAGCGGCGGCCGCCGGCCCTCCTGGCCGTCGTCGACGAGCGCAGTACCCGTCTCCGAGTCGAACGTGTCGCTCTCCTCCCCTATCCGCGGGCACACCACGAAGGCCTGGTGGCCATGGCCGGCCTCCTCGATCACCCGCTCCCAGGCCCGGTCGAGCCAGGCGGGCTTCTCGGCGGCGGGCACGACGAGTGACTCGATCGGGGACCGGCCCCGTGGCAGCTCCCGCAGTGCGGAAGTCTCGAGGTCGCCGTACACCGTCATGGCGACCGTGCGCGGGATCGGGGTTGCGGTCATCACCAGCAGGTGCGGCGGGTTGACCGCCTTGGCCCGGAGGGCATCGCGCTGCTCGACGCCGAAGCGGTGTTGCTCGTCGATGACGACCAGCCCTAGATCGGCGAAGCCCACCGTCTCCTGTAGCAGGGCGTGCGTCCCGACGACGATCCCGGCCTCTCCCGAGGACGCCTCCGCCAGCGCCCGGCGCCTGGCCGGCGCCGACTGCGAGCCGGTGAGCAGCGTGACCCGGGTGGCAGCCTCGGCCGCGCCGAGCTCGCCGGCCTGCGCCAACGGCCCCAGCAGGCCACGCAGCGAGGCCGCATGCTGGGCGGCGAGCACCTCGGTCGGTGTTAGCAGGGCTGCCTGCGCGCCGGCGTCGATGACCTGCAGCATCGCCCTCAGCGCTATCACTGTCTTGCCCGAGCCCACCTCGCCCTGCAGCAGCCGGTGCATGGGATGCGGCCCGGCCAGCTCGTCGGCCAGCAGTTGGCCGATCTGGGTCTGACCGTCGGTCAGGGTGAAATGCAGCCGCCGGTCGAACGCGGCCAGCAGCCCGCCCTCGACCGGCGGCCGGGGGGTGGCCGGGTTGCCGGCAGCGGCCGCCCGGCGCTGGGCGAGGGTGACTTGCAGGGCCAGCGCCTCGTCCCACTTCAGCCGGGTCTCGGCGGCCTGGACGTCCTCGCGCGAGGCCGGCCGGTGGATGTCGTGGAGGGCAGTGGCCAGGCCGACGAGCCGGCGGCGGCCGCGGACCAGGTCCGGGAGCGGGTCCGGGGGCGCGTCGAGCTGGTCCAGGACGAGGCGTACGCAGCGCTGAACGGTGAAGGTGTTGACCTTGGCCGTCGAGGGATAGATCGCAACCAGCTGCCCGGCGAACTCCGCCGCGACCACCCCCTCGTCGTCGTCCACGAGCTCGTAGTAGGGGTTGGTCAGCTGGCGCTTGCGGTTGAAGACCTCGACGGTGCCCTCGAAGAAGGCCCGCCGGCCGCGCCGGAGCTCGCGCTCGCGCCACGGCTGATTGAAGAAGGTCAGGTCCAGCGAGCGGTGGCCGTCGGAGACGACCACGTCGGTCTTGTGCAGCTTGGGCCGGATCCGGCGACCGGAGACTCCCTGCACCTCGGCGAAGACCGTCACGCGCTCCCCCACCCGCAGGTCGCTGAGGTCGGTCAGCTCACCGCGCTGCTGGTAGCGCCGAGGATAGTGCCGCAGCAGGTCCCCGACCGTGTGCAGGTCGAGGCCGTCGGCCAGGACCTTGGCCGACTTGCCGCCAATGACGCTGCTCAGCTTGGAGTCGAGGGCGACCATGTGATCACTCGACTGATTGTCATCTCGCTCCGCTCGATGCTCACTCGACTGATTGTCATCTCGCTCCGCTCCTCGCTGCGCTCGA
>JBDUBV010000058.1:0-15180 GCA_040003795.1 Pseudonocardiales bacterium
ACGTGGTCGACGAGGACTTCGTTCGCCAGGCCGACCCCTACCGCCGCGAGCTGCTCGCGCACTGCTACCGGATGCTCGGCTCGGTGCACGACGCCGAGGACCTCGTGCAGGAGACCTACCTGCGCGCCTGGCGCTCGTACGACAGGTTCGAAGGCCGGTCCTCCCTGCGCACCTGGCTGCACACGATCGCCACGCGCGCCTGCCTGAGCGCGCTCGACAGCCGCACCAGGCGGCCGATGCCGACCGGGCTCGGCGCCCCGGGCCTGGACGCGGCCGACACCCTCGTGCAGCAACCGGAGGTGCCGTGGCTGGAGCCGATGCCCGACGCGCTGGTCGGCGGCGAACGCAACGATCCCGCCGAGATCGCCGTCGGGCGGGAGAGCATCAGGCTGGCCCTGATTGCCGCCCTGCAGCACCTGCCGCCCCGGCAGCGCGCCGTCCTGCTCCTGCGCGACGTGCTGCAATGGCGGGCCGCTGAGGTCGCCGAGGTGCTCGACACCACGACCACCGCCGTCAACAGCAGCCTGCAGCGGGCCCGCGCCGCACTCGACGAGGTCAGCCCGACCCAGGATGAGATCGTCGAGCCGACGGCCGCGGAGCAGCGCAAGCTCCTCGATCAGTACGTCGCCGCCTTCGAGGCCAAGGACATCCCCGCCATCGTGTCCCTGTTCAGCTCCGACGCCGTCTGGGAGATGCCACCGTTCATCGGCTGGTACGAGGGCGCCGAGAACATCGGCCGCCTGATCGACACCCAGTGCCCGGCGAAGGGCCCAGGGGACATGAAGCTGATCCCGACCGAGGCCAACGGCCAGCCGGCGTTCGGGCTGTACATGCTGGCAGCGGACAACGTTTACTGGCCGTTCAACCTCCCGGTCCTCAGCTTCGGCCCAGGCGGCATCACCCACGTCGCCTCCTTCTTCGACGTCCGGCTGTTCGAGACCTTCGGGCTGCCGGCGAGCCTGCCCGGCCCGGTGCGGCCGGCCCACTGAGGAAGCCGGGCCGATCATGACCGATACACGCGCGGCGACCGCGCTGATCGGGGGGATGGGGCTGCTCGAACGCGCGGTCAACTACGCCCTCGGCAGCCTGCACCTGATCACGCCGCACGTGTTGTCGTACGCCACGCCGTGCGCGGGCTGGGACGTACGCGCGCTGTTGGCGCATCTGGACGAGTCCTTCCAGGCGCTGCGGGAGGCTGCCGACCTCGGGCGCGTGGACGTGGCTGGGCCGGGGGCCGCCGGCGGCGCCGATCCGATCGCTGGTGTGCGTGACCGGGCCTGCCTGCTGGTCGGCGCCTGGGCCAATGCCGGTGAGGACCGGCACGTCATCTCCATCGCCGGCTCGCCGCTGACCGCCGGGATCGTGACGGGCACCGGAGCCATCGAGGCCGCCGTACACGGGTGGGACCTGGCCCGAGCGTGCGGCCGGCAGCACCCGATCCCTGCGTCGCTGGCCGAGGAGATGCTCGGACTAGCGCCGCTCCTTGTCACCGACGATGACCGGCCGGCCCGCTTTGCGGCGGCCATCGACGTGGGGCCATCAGCCGGCCCTGGTGACCAGCTGGTCGCCTTCCTCGGCCGGCCGCCGCGCTGAGCGTGTCGTGAGTGGTGGCGCCGGCGACGCGCAACTCAGGTCAGGTCGATCGGCGCCCGGTCACGAGTAGGTAGTCCCACTGCATGACGCCATGGTCGGCGCCGTGGCGTCGGGCGAGATCGACGAGTTCTCGGTCAAGTGTCGCGGTCCGTGTGCTGTCGTCGGCGATGTTGCGGTACGCCGCGATGGTCGGCCCGTAGTGCTTCTTGAAGTAGTCGCGGAACGCCTCCGCCGAGTTGAAGGTCTCGACGCTCAGCGACTGCCGCTTTGCCAGGATGTCGGTGACGCGCCATCCGAAAAGCTCACGCACGTGATCCTCGGTGCCCCACAACGGACCTGGCTGGGCACCGGCAGGTGGTGGCGCGGCATACGGCTTCATGATGGCGAACATTTGGCCGATGAACCCGTCGGGCGTCCAGTTCGCGAGCGCGATGACCCCGCCGACGCGAGCCACCCGCAGCAGTTCGTCGGCCACCGGCTGGTGGAAGGGAGCGAACATCACACCGACACAGGAGATCACGGCGTCGAAATGCTGGTCTTCGAACGGAAGACATTCCGCGTCCGCCTCGACCCATTCGATGTCGAGACCTTGCTCGGCTGCCCGCCGGCGCCCCGTCTCGAGCAGCTCGGGAGTTAGGTCTGAGGCCACGACACGCGCGCCTGCGGCGGCTGCCGGCAGGCTCGCGTTGCCCGACCCTGCAGCGACGTCGAGTACCCGCGCGCCGGGAGTGATGCCTGCTGCCTTCGCGACCACACGCCCCAGCTCCGGGATGACCTCCGTGGCCACGGCGTCGTAGTCGCCCAGCGCCCACATCGCCCGATGCTTGCCTTTGATGGGATCCTGGATCTCGGTGTCACTCATCTCGACCTCCCGCGCTCTGGCCGGACCGTTTCCGTCCCACGGGCAAAGGTAGGACTCAACACGAGCCCCCGCGTCGGTGCACATACGCAATCCGCGCAGGCGCTCTGCCCGCGCACTGGCGGCAGACACGCAGTAGGTGGCCGAGTCCCTACCGACTGGGCGCGGTGAGCAACCGGGCCACGGCGGCGGCGCGAGCGGATCTCCCTTGGACCTCGAGCTTGAGGTAGATGTTCTGCACGTGTCGCTCAACCGTCCGGACGCTGAGCGACAACGCCCGAGCAATGTCTGCGTTGTCCTGCCCGTCGGCGACCAGGCTGAGCACCTCGAGTTCACGACCGCTGAGAACCGCCATGGCCCTGGGCAGCGACGGTGCCGGCGGCGCGACTCGGTCAGCAACGAGGAACCGCTCGAGCTCCTCGACGAAGATCGCCCAGGCCGGCTCGTCACGCAGCAGGATGTGGTTCTCGCTCTCGAGCGGGACGAGACGGGCACCAGGAATACTGGACGCGAGATGGCGCC
Source organism: Pseudonocardiales bacterium (assembly GCA_040003795.1). GTDB lineage: Bacteria > Actinomycetota > Actinomycetes > Mycobacteriales > QHCA01 > QHCA01. The sequence goes on from JBDUBV010000058.1 coordinate 2,975, forward strand.
CGTGGGCAAAGCTATTCATCCGATCACCGAGTGCGTGCAGGACCAGGGTCGGGACCCGCAGTTGCGATAGCATTTCGGTGGCGTTGGCGTGCTTGCGTTGCTGCCTGGCCAGGCAGGCAGTGCTCGCTGACGCAGACACTCGCATCAAGTCATCCAGCCAGACCTTCTGCTCTTCTGTGGCCCCGGGGATCATTAGCGAGGTGAAAACACGTCGAAACGTCGATTCCGGCCTGCCCCATCCGGCGTTGATCAAATGCTCAAAGGCCTCTTCGAGTTCGATGTCCTCCGCCGTCACTCCGCGCAGTGGGTCCGCGTAACTGTCGTAGAACGCCAACCGGCTGACGCGCGACGGGTGCCGCACGGCATAGCAGATAGCGACAGGACCGCCCTGAGCCATCGCCATCAAGGCGAAGCGTTCGAGCCCGGCGTCGTCGGCCACTGCCTCCAGATCGCCCACACGTGACTCGAGCGAATGGTCGGTGACGTCCAAGTCGGACAATCCGTGACCGCGCTCGTCGAACCGCACGATCGTCGCGAAGCGACCAAGATCAAACAGGAAGTGCCGCCAAACCGGGCTCTCCCAGTCGAACTGCAGATGGCTGAGCCAGCAGGTGGAAATGAGCAGCGGCGGTCCAGTGCCATGAACCGCGTATGCGATCCGGACGCCGTCGGGCGCTGTGCAGAAGCGAACCTTTTGCGGCGCAACTCCAGCGAAGCCGGGAGGCATGCGTCGATGCTATAGCTGACGACTGCCCGAACACGTCAGCCGTCTGCGTGAGGAGCCAGCCGTAGGCGAAGGGAAACGTTCTGGGGACATCCCGCCGGGACGCACCTCTCGGCGCTGGCCGGGCTGCTGGTCCTGTGGGTGTGGGCGACGGCCGCGGTGGCAGGCGCGGCGATCCGACTCGAGCTGACGGACGCCTGAAGCCGTTCGCTCCTTCTCCGGCTGCTGTCCACAGGCGGCGTGTCGTCCACCGATCCACGGTCGGGCGATGTGCCGCCAGTCGGTCGGCGCTTCTCTGGATTGCATGAATCTCTTCACGCGAGTCGCCCGCTGGGTACGCAGTGTCCACGCCGGCGCGAATGACCTCGGCATGAGCACGGCGGAGTACGCGGTCGGCACGATCGCGGCAGTGGCCTTCGCCGGGGTGCTGTTCAAGGTGGTGAGCAGCCCGGCGGTGATGCAGGCACTGAGCGCCCTTGTCACCAGGGCGCTCAAAGCGCCGTTCTAGATGACTGGGTGCGTGCGGGCCGATCGTGGGTCGGCCACCGCCGAGTTGGCCACCGCCCTGCCGGTGCTGGTGCTGCTGCTGGCGGTCGCGCTCGGTGCGGTAGGTGCCGTCACGGCGCAGCTGCGGTGCGTCGATGCAGCTCGCGAGGGTGCCCGGGCCGCCGCCCGCGGCGAGTCGAGCGCACGCGCGGCGTCCTTCGCGCGGCAGGTGGCCCCCTCCGGCGCCCGGGTCGAGGTCAGTGCCGGCGATGCGGGGACGGTGGCGGTGACGGTGAGCAGCCAGGTCCCGCTGGCCGGCCGGCTGCTGCCCGTGACGGTGCAGGCCCGGGCGGTCGCCTGGACGGAGCCGGGGGTGCCACCGTGAGACAGCGGGGGTCGGCCTCGATCTTCGTGCTTGCTGCTGGGGCTGTGGTGCTGCTCGCCGGGGGTGCAGCGGCCACAGTCGGCTCGGCGGTCGTGGCCCGGCACAGGGCCGAGGCGGCCGCCGACCTCGGTGCCCTCGCCGCGGCCTCAGCTGCGGTGTGGGGTAGCGCGAGCGCCTGCGGACACGCCCGGGACGTCGTGGGTGCCAACGGCGCAAGCCTCACCGCCTGCGCTCTGATCGGTGCCGACGCCGTGGTGAGCGCCGCGGTTGTGCCCGCCGGACCAGCCGCGGCTTGGGGGCACGCCCAGGCCACGGCCCGCGCCGGGCCGGCTCCCTCCGAACTGTCTAGCCCCGCTTCTCTGGGGTCTCCGACGGGGGCGGTGACCCCGTCACGCTCGTGCGCTCCTGGGCTGACGAGCCAGCGCTCGGGCTGCCCGCGCTCCCCGGGCCGGCGGTGGCCGGTGGAGAGGAGGCCGGCCCGGACTGCGCCCTGGCGGTCGATCCGCTCGGCGTGGCCGGCGGGGATGAGGCCGGCCCGGAGCGACGCTGCTGGGCCAGCTCGCGGGCCAACCGCGCGTTCTCCTCCTGCAGGTCGCTCTCCCTGGAGCGGTTGGCGTTGTCCTCTGCCCGGCGGGCTTTGCGCTTACGGGCGCCGCGGCGCGAGCCGGAGAAGAACAGCACCAAGCCGACGAGGAGGACGACACCCGTGCAGAGGCCGATCACGAACAGCTCGGCGGCCGAGACGTTCTTGTAGAGGTGACCGAACAGCTCGACGTTGACACGAGCCGTGGGGGCGACGAGCACCCCGAGGGTCAGTACAGCCGCTGCCACCAACAGCAACAGTCCCAGAATCAGCATGACGGGCACTCACCTTCCACCAGTGATGGCAACGACAGTCGCACCCTACTGTCGGTGGGATTACCCGGCGCTCTGCTGCTTCACGCGTCGCGTGCCTTATTCCGGCAGCGCTGTTGCGGCAGCGCTGTGGCGGCAGCGCTATTCGGGCAGCAGGCCCGCGCCGGACAGGACGATGTCGAGCAAGCGGATGGCGCCGGGCTTGTCCAGCGGCTCGTTGCCGTTGCCGCATTTGGGCGACTGGACGCAGGAGGGGCAGCCGGCCGTGCACTCGCACGCGGCGATGGCCGCCCGGGTGGCGGCCAGCCAGTCCGGCGCCGCGTCAAACCCGCGCGCGGCGAAGCCCGCGCCACCCGGATGGCCGTCGTAGACGAACACGGTCGCCCGGCCGGTGTCGGCATGCAGGGCCGTCGACACGCCGCCGATGTCCCACCGGTCGCAGGTGGCGTACAACGGAAGCAGCCCGATCGCCGCATGCTCGGCGGCATGCGCGGCGCCGGGGACGTCGGCGAGATCCAGCCCGCCGCGTGCCAGGGCCTCGGCCGCGACCGTGTACCAGACGGCCCGGGTGCGCAGCTCCCGGGGCGGCAGGTCCAGCGGCCGCTCGTCGAGCACCTCGCCGGTGGCCACCCGCTTGCGCAGGTAGCTGACCACCTGGCTGGTGACGTCGACGGTGCCGAAGGTCAGCGTGACAGCACCCAACTCCCGGGTGCGCAGCGCCTCGACGACTCGGATGTCGGTGACATCGCGGGCAGATGTCGTCCAGTCCGGGTCATCGGGGTGCACCATCGCGACCGCCTCGGCGAGGTCGAGGGAGTCGACGACGTAGGTCGCCCCCTGGTGCAGATAGACCGCCCCGGAGTGCACCTGGTAGTGCGCCGAGCCGGGATCGACCGTGCCGAGCAGCCGGCCGGTGTCGGTCTCCACCACCCGGACCTGTTCACCGCCCGAACCGCGGATGTCCACCGACGGCCGTTGCCGGGACGTCCAGAACCACCCGGCCGGCCGGTGCCGCAAGCGCCCCCGGCGCACCAGTTCGGGCAGCAGGTCGGCCGCAGCGGCCCCGCCGAACATCGGCAGGTCCTCCTCTGTCAGCGGCAGCTCGGCGGCGGCGCAGCACAGCTGCGGGCCGAGCACGTAGGGATTGTCGGGGTCGAGCACGGTTGCCTCCACCGGGCGCCCGAACACCGCGGAGGGATGGTGGACGAGGTAGGTGTCGAGCGGGTCGTCGCGGGCCACGAACACCGCCAGCGCCCGCCGACCGGTGCGCCCTGCCCGACCGGCCTGTTGCCACAGCGAGGCCAGCGTGCCTGGGTAGCCGGCCAGCAGCACGGCGTCGAGCCCCGCCACATCGAGCCCGAGCTCCAGCGCATTGGTCGAGGCCAGGCCGAGCAGCCGGCCGGACTGCAGAGCCGCCTCCAGCTCACGCCGCTCGCCGGGCAGGTAGCCCCCCCGGTAGGCCGCCACCCGATCGGCGAGCGCGGGGTCGACGTCGGCCAGCGATCGCCGGGCGCTCAGCGCCACCACTTCGGCCCCCCGTCGGGACCGGACGAAGGCCAGCGTGTGCACCCCTTCGACCACCAGGTCGGCCAGCAAGGCTGCCGTTTCCGCGGTGGCGCTGCGGCGTACCGGCGCGCCGTGCTCACCGGACAGGCCAGGCAGCAGCGGCGGCTCCCACAGCGCGAAGTCCAGCGCCGCGTGCGGCGAGGCGTCGTCGGTCACGGCGAGGACCGGCAGCCCGATCAGCCGCGAGGCGGACTCGGCAGGGGAGGACACCGTGGCCGAGGCCAGCACGAACACCGGCGATCCGCCGTAGCGCGCACATACCCGCCGCAGCCGCCGCAGCACATGTGCCACGTGCGAGCCGAAAACCCCTCGATAGCCGTGGCACTCGTCGATGACCACATAGCGCAGGCGCCGCAGGAAGTTCGCCCACTTGGCATGCCCCGGCAGGATGCCGCGGTGCAGCATGTCGGGGTTGGTCAGGACCAGCCGGCCGTAGGCCCGCACCCAGTCGCGCTCGTCCGGGGCGGTGTCGCCGTCGAAGGTCGCCGCCCGCACCTCCGTCAGCCGCAGCCCGCGTACCGCCCGCAACTGGTCGGCGGCCAGCGCCTTGGTGGGGGACAGATACAGGGCGGTCGCGCGGGGTTCGCCCAGCAGTGCGGACAGTACGGGCAGTTGGTAGGCCAGCGACTTGCCCGATGCGGTCCCGGTGGCGATCACCACCGACTGCCCGCGCTCGGCCAAGGTCGCCGCGGCCACCTGGTGTTCCCAGGGCGTCTCCACCCCGGCCAGCCGGAGCCGCTCGACCAGCAGCGGCGGCACCCAGGACGGCCAGGGCGCGGGTCGGCCTGGCCGGGCGGCCAGCGACTCGACGTGGGTGACCGGCGACAGCGGCCGACCGGCCGCCAACCGGTCGATCAGCGGTCGGACCATGGCAAGACTGTGCCACCCCGGCCACCCTGCCGACGGCCCGAGCCGCCGTCCGGGGCCTCCGGATGGTTAGATCGCCTCTACGTTTGTGCGGCCTAGGCGCTGGGAGGGAATGATCGTGGATCTTTCGCTGTCCACCCGAAATGAGGGTGACCGCACGATCGTCGCGGTGGGCGGCGAGATCGACGTCTACACCGCACCGAAACTGCGCGAGCAACTGATCGACCTGGTGAGCAACGGCAGCTACCACATCGTCGTCGACCTCGAGGGCGTGGAGTTCCTCGACTCCACCGGGCTCGGCGTCCTGGTCGGCGGCCTCAAGCGGGTCCGGGCACATGACGGCTCGCTGCGCCTGGTCTGCACGCAGGAGCGGATCCTGAAGATTTTCCGGATCACTGGGCTCACCAAGGTGTTCCCCATCCACCCCAGCGTCGACGAGGCCGTCGCGGCGCGCGACTGACCGCCCCCACGCACCCACGATGGCCACCGTCCGGCTGCAGATATCCGCCACCCCGGCGCACGTACGCACCGCCCGGCTGGTGGCGACCGCGGTGGCCCGCCGCAGCGGCGTGGCCGACTCCGCGCTCGACGAGATCCGGCTTGCCGTTGGCGAGGCGTGCTCGCGGGCGGTGAGCCTGCACGAGGAGTTCGCGCCGCACGAGCTGATCACGCTGCTGCTGGCCGACCAGGGCACGTTCGTGGTCACGGTGCGTGACATGGGGCCAACGGGGGCGGAGGCCCGGCACATCGACCCGCTGGAAGGCTTCGACGGTCTCGGCGTCCCCGAGACGTTCTTCGCCGGCAACGGCGGCCGAATGCCGGCCGGCTTCGGCCTGGCCCTGATCGGCGGGCTGGTCGACGACGTCGAGATCGACCCGGCCGGGGACGGGCCGGGCACCGTCGTGCGAATGAGCTGGCCGCTCGGATGATGCCCCTGGGTTGATGAGGGGCAGGGGCACTCCCGTAGACTCCACCGCCTGCAGCACCTGCCAAGGACCGCCGTGCCCTAACCCGGTGCCGACCGCGTCCGCATCGCACGCTCGTCTCAGGAGGACGTATGTCGGGGCTCAGCCTCGCAGCGAACAACACCCGCGTCGAAGGCAACGACTACTCCCTGGTCGTCGGCATAGCCGTGCTCTCCCTGTTGGCCCTCGCCTTCGCCTATTACCTCGTCCGCGAGGTGCTCGGCGCCGGTCAGGGCACGCCCAAGATGCAGGAGATCTCCCGGGCGGTGCAGGAGGGCGCCGCGGCCTACCTGCGCCGGCAGTTCAGGACGCTGGCGGTCTTCGTCGTCCTCGTGTTCTTCCTGCTGTTCCTGCTGCCGGCCGACGACGCCTCCGTACGGATCGGCCGGTCGATCTTCTTCGTGATCGGGGCGGTCTTCTCCGCCCTGGTCGGCTTCATCGGGATGACCCTGGCGACCCGGGCCAACGTACGGGTGGCCGCAGCCGCCCAGGCGACCGGACGGAGCAGGGCGATGCGCATCGCCTTCCGTGCGGGTGGCGTCTGCGGGATGTTCACCGTCGGCCTCGGCCTGCTCGGCGCCTCCGGCGTGCTGCTGATCTTCAACGACAAAGCGCCGGCTGTGCTCGAGGGCTTCGGACTGGGCGGCGCGCTGCTGGCGATGTTCATGAGGGTCGGCGGCGGCATCTTCACCAAGGCAGCCGACGTCGGTGCCGACCTGGTCGGCAAGGTGGAGGCCGGTATCCCCGAGGATGACCCCCGCAACGCCGCGACCATCGCCGACAACGTGGGCGACAACGTCGGCGACTGCGCCGGCATGGCGGCCGACCTCTTCGAGTCCTACGCCGTGATGCTCGTGGCGGCGCTGATCCTGGGCAAGGCGGCCTTCGGCTTCCACGGCCTGGTCTTCCCGCTGATCGTGCCCGCCATCGGCGTCATCACCGCTGTCATCGGCATCCTCACCGTGGCGCCGCGCGAACGGGACCGCAGCTCGATGTCGGCGATCAACCGGGGCTTCTTCTTCTCCGCTGCGGTCTCCGCCGTGCTCGTCGCCGTGGCCGCCTTCCTCTACCTCCCCTCGACCTTCGCCGACCTCGGCGTCAAGGTCGGCTCGTCGAGCAATCCCCGCTATGTCGCGATCGGCGCCGTCCTGATCGGCCTGGTGCTGGCGGCTGCCATCCAGTTGCTCACCGGCTACTTCACCGAGACCGCCCGCAAGCCGGTGCGGGACATCGGCCGTTCCTCGCTCACCGGTGCCGCGACGGTGATCCTCGCCGGCGTCTCGGTCGGCCTCGAATCCGCCGTCTACAGCGCTCTGCTCATCGCCGGCGCCGTCTACGGCGCCTTCCTACTGGGCGGCGGGTCGGTCGTCGTGGCGCTGTTCGCCGTCGCCCTGGCCGGCACCGGCCTGCTGACCACCGTCGGCGTCATCGTGTCCATGGACACCTTCGGGCCGATCAGCGACAACGCGCAGGGCATCGCCGAGATGTCCGGCGAGATCGACGAGGCCGGCGCTCAGGTCCTCACCGACCTCGACGCGGTCGGCAACACCACCAAGGCGATCACCAAGGGCATCGCGATCGCCACGGCGGTCCTCGCTGCGACTGCGCTGTTCGGGTCGTTCCGCACCACCGTCGAGGACGCCCTGGACAAGGCCGGCCTCGACCCGTCGAAGTTCTCCCTGTCGGTCGACAAGCCCAACGTCCTCGTCGGGCTGATCATCGGTGCCGCCGTGGTGTTCCTGTTCTCCGGCCTGGCGATCAGTGCGGTCTCCCGCGCGGCCGGCCGCGTGGTCTACGAGGTGCGCGAGCAGTTCCGCACCCACCCCGGGATCATGGATTACTCCGAGCGGCCCGACTACGGCCGCGTCGTCGACATCTGTACGAAGGACTCCCTGCGGGAGCTGGCGACGCCCGGCCTGCTGGCGGTGCTGGCACCGATCGCGGTCGGCTTCGGCCTGGGCTACGCCCCGCTCGGTGCCTACCTGGCGGGTGCCATCGGCGCCGGCGTGCTCATGGCGGTGTTCCTGGCCAACTCCGGCGGCGCCTGGGACAACGCCAAGAAGCTGGTCGAGGACGGCAACTTCGGCGGCAAGGGCTCCGACGCGCACGAGGCCACCATCATCGGTGACACGGTGGGCGACCCGTTCAAGGACACCGCCGGGCCGGCACTCAACCCGCTGCTCAAGGTGATGAACCTCGTCGCCCTCCTCGTGTCGCCCGCCGTCGTGCAGTACACCGTCGGGGCGGACTCCAACACCGTCCTGCGGTTGGTGATCGCGTTGGTGGCCGCTGCGATCGTGGTCGGTGCTGTCGTCTTCTCCAAGCGTCGTGGGGTCGCCGTGGGCGCGGAGGCCAGCGGAACGCCGGTCGGCTCGGCCGAGCGGACACCGGTGCAATGAGCCGCTGGGCGGGCCTGGTGCTCACGCTGGCCCTGCTGATGGCCCCGACTGCCTGCAGTGGTGAGAAGAAGGTCTCCGCCCAGACCTGGGCCAAAGACATCTGCGGCACCGTACGGCCGTGGGCGCAAAGCATCCAGACGTCGGTGGCCAGCACGAAGAACAGCACGGCCGCCAAGAGCGACCCGGTCGCAGCCAAGGCTCAACTGGAGAGGGTGTTCGGCGACGCCGCCAAGGCCACCGACAAGGCGATCGAGGGCGTCGACAAGGCCGGCCGACCCGACGTCAAGAACGGTGGCAAGATCGCCAAGGAGTTGCGCGCCGCCCTCGTGGCGGCCCGCTCCGCATTCCTCAAGGCCCAAAAGGCAGTCGGCAACGTCGTCACCTCCGACAAGGCGGCCTTCGATGCCCGGATCGGCCAGATCGGCGCCCAACTCGGCAAGGACTACCAAGCCGCCGGCAAGAAGATCAGTGTCACCCAGTCGGCCGAGCTGAAGAAGGTCTTCGACAAGACCCCGGAGTGTACTGCCTGAGGGCGCGACCACCGCCCTCGACCTGCGCCTACCCTGGCTCGCATGGCCCGGCAGCTGTCGTTCTTCACCGCAGGCGAGCTGCCGCCGACTGCCGACGACCTCGAGGGGCTGCTCGCCGGTCCCGGCCACCTCGTCCGGCGGGGTTCCCAGGCCCGCATCGGCGTGGTGGTCAGCGACCAGTGGCGGGTCCCCTGCCTCCTCGCGGCCTTCGCCGAGCGGGGACTGGGCGGCGACCAGGCGACTTCGCTCGACGGCCGGACGGCCGTACGTACCGCGTTCTCCGCGGCCCTGCTGCCGGTCGCCGGCCGATGGAGCCGCGGCGCCCGCACCCTCCCGCCGCTGGACTTCGGCTTCGACGGCCCCCGGCTGCGCCTGTGGGCCCTCGCCGGTGGCCGGGCTGACGAGTTCGGCTACACCGTGGCCCTCGGCGAGACAGACGACGGCGGCTGGTCGGCCATCGGCTCGGCGTTGCACGACGCCGGGCTGCCGGCCACGCTGATCGGGCCGAGAGCCGGCGGCCCGGCGTACCGGATCACCGGCAGCCGCCGCCTGGCCCGCCTCCGGGAGCTCGTCGGTGAGCCGCCACCCGGCGTGCCGCAGGGGGACTGGCCCGGCTAGGTTGCAACCGTGTGGCACGCTCCGGGCGGGCCAGCCGTTACGTTTGGCAGGTCCTGCGCGGGAGCCCCTGCCCTGCCCGTCCGAACTACCCTTTCACCTTGGAGCGTTGTGCCCGACACCCCGACCGCCGCACCTGGTCGCCGACTGGTCATCGTCGAATCACCGGCCAAGGCCAAGACGATCGCCGGCTACCTCGGCAAGGGCTACGTCGTGGAGTCGAGCATCGGGCACATCCGTGACCTGCCCCGCAATGCCGCTGACGTCCCCGCCAAGCACAAGGGGGAGAGCTGGGCACGCCTCGGCGTCGACGTCGACCACGGTTTCACCCCGCTGTACGTCATCAGCCCCGACCGCAAGCAGCAGGTGGGCAAGCTCAAGAAGCTGCTGGCCGGCGCCAGCGAGCTCTACCTCGCCACTGATGAGGACCGGGAAGGTGAGGCGATCGCCTGGCACCTGGTGCAGACCCTGAGGCCAACGGTGCCGGTGCGCCGGATGGTGTTCCACGAGATCACCGCGACCGCCATCGCTGCCGCGGTGGCCGCGCCCCGGGAGATCGACGCCGACCTCGTCGACGCGCAGGAGACCCGCCGGATCCTCGACCGGCTCTACGGTTACGAGGTCAGCCCGGTGCTGTGGAAGAAGGTGCTGCCGAAGCTGTCGGCAGGCCGGGTGCAGTCGGTGGCCACCCGGATCGTGGTGGAGCGCGAGCGGCAGCGGCTGCGGTTCACCACTGCCAACTACTGGGACATCGAGGGGACCTTCGATACGAACAAGCCCGACCCGCAGGACGCGACGGCGCCCACCGCGTTCAAGGCCAATCTCGTGGCCTTGGACGGCGACCGGGTGGCCACCGGCCGCGACTTCGACGCTGAGACGGGTCGGGCTCGCTCGGGGGTCGTGCACCTCGACGAGGCCGGCGCACGGGGCGTGGCGGCCCGCCTCGACGGCGCCGCTTTCGCGGTGGCCCGGGTCGAGGAGCGGCCCTACCGCCGCAAGCCGTACCCCCCGTTCATGACCAGCACCCTGCAGCAGGAGGCCGGGCGCAAGCTGCGGCTGTCCAGCCAGCAGGCGATGCGCGTCGCCCAGCGGCTGTACGAGAACGGCTACATCACCTACATGCGCACCGACTCCACCAACCTTTCGGAGACTGCCCTGGCCGCGGCCCGCTCGCAGGCCCGCAAGCTCTACGGCGACGCCTACGTGCCACCCGAGCCGAGGCGTTACGTCCGCAAGGTCAAGAACGCCCAGGAGGCGCACGAGGCGATCCGCCCCTCCGGCGACACCTTCCGTACCCCGGGCGAGGTGGCGCGCGAGCTGAGCAAGGAGGAGTTCCGGCTCTACGAGCTGATCTGGAAGCGCACCGTCGCCTCCCAGATGGCCGATGCCGTGGGCCAGAGCGTGTCGCTGCGGCTGTCCGGCACGTCGTCGACGGGCGAGGCCGCGGAGTTTTCCGCGACCGGCAAGACGATCACCTTCCCGGGGTTCCTCCGGGCCTATGTCGAGGGCTCCGACGACCCCGAGGCCGAGCTGGAGGACACCGAGCGCCGGCTGCCGCGAGTCGAGCGTGGACAGCGGCTGTCCGCCCTGGCGCTGGAGCCGCAGGGGCACACCACCTCGCCGCCGGCCCGCTACACCGAGGCTTCGCTGGTCAAGGCACTCGAGGAGCTCGGCATCGGCCGCCCGTCGACGTATGCCTCGATCATGCAGACCATCCAGGACCGCGGGTACGTGTTCAAGAAGGGCACCGCACTGGTGCCCACCTGGGTGGCCTTCGCCGTGGTCGGGCTGTTGGAGACCTACTTCGCCCGGCTGGTCGACTACGACTTCACCGCCTCGGTCGAGGAGGACCTCGACGCGATCGCGACCGGCCGGCGGCAGTCGCTGGACTGGCTGACCGGGTTCTACTTCGGCTCCGATCACGGTAGGGACGGCGGCATCGCGCAGTCCGGCGGGCTCAAGGCGATGGTCGCCGAACGGCTGGGCGAGATAGACGCCCGGGGGGTCAACTCCATCCCGCTGTTTGCTGACCTCATCGTCAGGGTCGGGCGGTACGGGCCCTATCTTCAACGCGGCGGCGACGACGGCCAGCGGGCCGGTATTCCCGAGGACCTTGCGCCCGACGAGCTCACGCCGGACAAAGTGGCCGAGCTGCTCGCGGCGCCCTCGGGCGAGCGCGACCTCGGGCCCGATCCCGCCACCGGTGAGCCGGTGGTCGCCAAGGCCGGCCGCTACGGCCCCTACGTACAGTCCGGCGACCGCACGGCCAGCCTGTTCGCGGGCATGGACCTCGACTCGCTGACCCTCGACGATGCCGTACGGCTGCTGACGATCCCGCGCACGGTGGGCACCGCCCCCGACGGCGAGGAGATCGTGGCCGCCAACGGCCGCTACGGCCCGTACGTCAAGAAGGGCGCCGAGACCCGGTCGCTGGCCGCCGAGGCAGAGCTGTTCACGGTCACCCTCGATGAGGCCCTGGCCCTGCTGGCGCAGCCCAAGTCGCGGGGCCGCCGCGCGGCGGCGGCGGCGCCCCTGCGGGAGCTCGGGGCAGATCCAGTCTCCGGCGGGCCGGTAGTCGTCCGGGAGGGCCGCTTCGGTCCCTACGTCACCGACGGCGACTCAAACGCCAGCCTGCGCAAGGGCGACGACATCGAGTCGATCACCCTGGAGCGGGCCGCGGAGTTGCTGGCCGACCGCCGTACCCGCGGCCCGGCCACCAAGACCGCCCGCAAACGGGCGCCGGCCAAGAAGCCGGGCAGGAAGCCGGCGAAGAAGGCGGCGAAGAAGGCCCCAGCCGCCCCCTGACAGCGGCCC
>JBDUBV010000190.1:0-4464 GCA_040003795.1 Pseudonocardiales bacterium
CCGGCCGGCACCTGGTAGCGGGCGTGCGAGCCCTTGGTACCGCGGCCGGCGGTCTTGCCCTTGGAGGCCTCACCGCGACCCACGCGGGTCTTCTTGGTGTGGGCCCCGGGGGCCGGGCGCAGGTGGTGGACCTTCAGCAGTGATTCGCTCATGTCAGTCGACTTCCTCGACCGTCACCAGGTGACGGACGGTGTGGACCATGCCCCGGATCTCCGGACGGTCCTCTTTCACCACGACGTCGCGGACCCGTTTCAGTCCGAGCGAACGCAATGTCTGGCGCTGGTTCTCCTTGTTGCCGATCCCGGAGCGGACCTGCGTGACCTTGAGCTGAGTCATGGCGTCACGCCCCCTGCCCGGCGCGGGCCCGCAGCAGACCGGCCGGCGCGACGTCCTCCAGGGGCAGGCCGCGGCGGGCCGCAACCTCCTCCGGGCGCACCAGCTGCTTAAGGGCCTCGACCGTCGCGTGGACGATATTGATCGGGTTGTCCGAGCCGAGGGACTTGCTCAGGACGTCGTGAATGCCGGCGCACTCGAGCACGGCGCGCACCGGACCGCCGGCAATCACTCCGGTACCCGGGCTGGCCGGCTTGAGCAGGACGACGCCGGCCGCGGCCTCACCCTGCACCGGGTGCGGGATGGTTTGCTGGATGCGCGGCACGCGGAAGAAGTTCTTCTTGGCCTCCTCCACGCCCTTGGCGATGGCGGCCGGAACCTCCTTGGCCTTGCCGTAGCCCACGCCGACCGTGCCGTCGCCGTCACCGACCACGACCAGTGCGGTGAAGCTGAACCGCCGGCCACCCTTGACCACCTTGGCCACACGGTTGATCTTCACCACCCGTTCGAGATGGGTGCTGCGTTCCTCGCGGGGGCCACTGCGGCCGCCGTCACGGCGGTCGCGGCGGTCGCTGCCGCTGCGCTCACCGCCGCCGGTACGTCCGGTGCGCTGTGGTGCGGTCATGAACAGTTACCTTCAATCGCTTCGTTGATCACTCAGAACTCCAGTCCGGCGCCGCGGGCCGCGTCGGCGAACGCCGCGATCCGGCCGGTGTAGGTGGCCCCGCCGCGGTCGAACACGACCCTGGTGACGCCGGCGGCCCGCGCCGCTTCGGCCAGGATCGACCCCAGGGCGACGGCCTGGGCGGTCTTGTCGCCGTCGCTTGACTTGTAGGTCGAGGCCGAGGCCAGCGTGACGCCACGGGTGTCGTCGACGACCTGGACGAACAGGTGACGCGAGCTGCGGGTCACGACCAGGCGCGGGCGCTCGGGGGTGCCGACGACCTTCTTGCGCAGCCGGAAGTGACGCCGCGACTTGGCCACCCGGCGCTGGGCCGATACTCCGGCCCCAGGGCGAGCGGTCTTCAGTACGTTGCTGGCAGCCATGCTAATTCCTCTGATCTTCGCGCAAGCGGCTCATCGTCAGCTCCTGATCTTCGCGCAAGCGGCTCATCGTCAGCTCCTGATCTTCGCGCAAGCGGCTCATCGTCACTTACCTGTCTTTCCGGCCTTGCGGCGCACGACCTCGCCTGCGTAACGGACGCCCTTGCCCTTGTACGGGTCGGGCTTGCGCAGCTTGCGGATGTTGGCCGCGACCTCGCCCACCTTCTGCTTGTCGATGCCCCCGACCGAGAAGTGGGTCGGGTTCTCGACCGCGAACGAGATGCCCGCGGGCGCGGGCACCACCACCGGGTGTGAGAAGCCGAGGGCGAACTCGAGGTCGTTGCCCCGGGCGGCCACGCGGTAACCGGTGCCGAGGATCTCGAGGTTCTTGGTGTAGCCATCGGTAACCCCGATGACCATGTTGGCGATGAGCGTGCGCGACAGCCCGTGCAGGGCCTTCGACTGGCGCTCGTCGTCGGGACGCTGGACGGCCAGTGCGCCGTCCTCGCTCTTGCTCACGGTGATCGGCTCGGCGACGGTGTGCGACAGGGTGCCGCGTGGGCCCTTGACCGTGACGACCTGACCGTCGATGGCGACGTCGACCCCAGTGGGGACGACGACGGGAAGCCTTCCGATGCGGCTCATGGGTGTCCTCCCCTACCAGACGTAGGCGAGGACTTCCCCACCCACACCCTGCTTGGCGGCCTGCTTGTCGGTGAGCAGACCGGACGACGTGGACAGGATGGCGACGCCTAGACCGCCGAGGACACGCGGCATCCCGGTGGACTTGGCGTAGACCCGCAGGCCGGGCTTGGACACCCGCTTCACGCCGGCGATGCTGCGCTCGCGATTCGGGCCGTACTTGAGATCGACGGTGAGGACCTTGCCCGGACCGTCGGTGGCGTCGGCGACGGAGAAGCCGGCGACGTAGCCCTGCTGCTGCAGGATCTCTGCGATGTGGCCCTTGAGCTTCGAGTGCGGCATCGCAACAGAGTCGTGGTAGGCGGAGTTGGCGTTGCGCAGACGGGTGAGCATGTCTGCGATCGGATCGGTCATCGTCATGCGAGGTCGTGCCCTTCTCGCGGGGGTTCCTGCCGGCGCGGTGCCGGGGCCTGCCGCGAAGCGGTGGTGCTCCAACCGACCAGTGTGCCTGATCGGACTTGCTGCATACGAACCGTCACCAAGAACTCTTGGTGACACCGGGCAGTTCGCCGGCGTGCGCCATCTCGCGCAGGCAGATCCGGCACAGGCCGAACTTCTTGTAGACGGCCTGGGACCGCCCACAGCGCTGGCAGCGCGTGTAACCGCGCACGGCGAACTTGGGCTTGGCCGCCGCCTTGTTCACTAGAGCCTTCTTGGCCATGGAGCTCAGTTCTCCTTGAACGGGAAGCCGAGGGCCCGCAGGAACGCGCGGCCTTCGTCGTCGGTCTTGGCGGTGGTCACCAGGGTGATGTCCATGCCGCGCGGACGGTCGATCGAGTCGGGGTCGATCTCGTGGAACATCGACTGCTCGGTCAGGCCGAAGGTGTAGTTGCCGTGCCCGTCGAACTGACGGTCGGACAGGCCGCGGAAGTCGCGGATGCGCGGCAGGGCGAGCGACAGTAGCCGGTCGAGGAACTCCCACATGCGATTACCGCGCAGGGTGACTTTGGCCCCGATGGGCTGGCCCTCACGCAGCTTGAACTGGGCGATCGAGACCCGGGCCTTCTGGATCAGCGGCTTCTGGCCGGTGATGAGGGTCAGGTCGCGCACTGCACCGTCCATGAGCTTGGCGTCGCGCGCCGCCTGACCCACGCCCATGTTGACCACGATCTTGAGCAGGCCGGGGATCTGCATGGGGTTGCTGTAGGAGAACTGCTCCTGCAACGCAGGAACTATCTCGGCGCGGTAGCGGGCCTTGAGCCGCGGCGTGGCCGCCGCGGCGTCCGCGGTACCGCTGGCGGCGCCGTCGGTGGTCGCCGTGTCCGTGGTGCTGGTCATGACAGGTCCTTGCCCTTTCCGCGCCGCGATACGCGCACGTTCTTGCCGGTCTCGCCGTCGCGGCGGTAACCCACCCGGGTCGCGTTGCCCTCGGAGTCCACGACCATCACGTTGCTGGCGTGGATCGACGCTTCTTGCGTGGTGATGCCGCCGGCCTTAGCGCCGCGGTTGGTGGTGGTCAGCTTCTCGTGCCGGGTCTGACGGTTCACGCCTTCGACGATCACCCGGTCGGACTCCGGGTGGGCGGCGAGCACCTTGCCCTTGACCCCGCGGTCCTTGCCGGCGACAACCACGACGGTGTCACCCTTCTTGATCTTCATGAGTTTAGAGAACCTCCGGAGCCAACGAGATGATCTTCATGAAACGCTTGTCACGCAGCTCGCGGCCGACCGGGCCGAAGATGCGGGTGCCGCGCGGCTCGCCGTCGGGGCGGATGAGCACGGCGGCGTTCTCGTCGAAGCGGATGTAACTGCCGTCCGGACGACGCCGCTCCTTCACGGTGCGCACGATGACCGCCTTGACGACGTCACCCTTCTTCACGCCGGCACCGGGCAGAGCGTCCTTGACCGTGGCCACGATGATGTCGCCGATACCGGCGTACCGACGACCCGAGCCGCCCATCACGCGGATGCACAAGATCTCCTTGGCTCCGGTGTTGTCGGCGACCCGAAGTCGCGACTCCTGCTGAATCACTGCTGCTCCCTATAACCCGATGTGTCTGCGTTCTTGGTCACCACCCATGTGGTGATGCGTTATTTCGCCTTCTCGACGATTTCGACCACGCGCCAGCGCTTGGTCGAGGACAGCGGCCGCGTCTCCATCAGCAGCACCCGGTCGCCGATGCCGCACGTGTTCTGCTCGTCGTGGGCCTTCAGCTTGCTGGTACGCCGGATGACCTTGCCGTAAAGCGGGTGCTTGACCCGGTCCTCGACGGCGACCACGACGGTCTTGTCCATCTTGTCGCTGACCACGAGGCCTTCGCGAGTCTTGCGGAACGACGAGCGGTTGGCCGCCGCGGTGCCGTCGCCGGCCGCCGGGGCGGTGCCGCTGTGGGCGGTAGCCGATGTCCCAGTGCTGTCGGCGGTAGCCGATGTCCCAGTGCTGTCG
>JBDUBV010000059.1:0-15137 GCA_040003795.1 Pseudonocardiales bacterium
ACGAACACGTCAGCCCCGCCGCCGTCTACGGCGATGAAGCCGAAGCCCTTCTCGGCGTTGAACCACTTAACTGTGCCCTGCGGCATTGCGAATCCCCTTCCGGGACGGTGCGGAAGTCGCCCTTTGCGGCTTCCGGGCCGTGCTCTCGGGTGGGGCTCGAATCGAGCGACGCCCGCGAACTCGTTCTGCGGCGTGGCTCAAAAAGCACGTACACAGGACCTGCGACCACGCATACCGTAGCAGGCAATCCACCGCTGGTGGGAGTCTGGACATCCCGTTCGTATGCAGAATCCGCGACGTGAGGTACGGGATGCCGTGGCCGGCGGCGCCGTACGGTAAGGTTGATCTTGTAGCGGGCGGCACACGGTGTCCGCCCAGGTCGTTAGCGTGACGAATCCGTTCGCCGATGCGGCCCAATCATCGGCAACAGGAGTCTCCGCACCTCATGGCATATGCCCAACGACGTCGTCCCCGCATGCCTGCACGCAGCACCTCACGCACGCCCGCCCGGCCGGCTGCACAAACGCCGTCCGCACTCGAGGTGGCCTTCGCCGCCAGCGAGGCGGCCGCACCGGCGCAGCAGCGCAGCTTCGCCGCGATGGGTTTGCCGCAAGGCTTGGTCACCGCGCTGGAGCGCCGTGACATCCGCGAGCCCTTCGCGATCCAAGGCCGTACGCTGCCCGACGCCCTCGCCGGGCGCGACGTGCTCGGCCGGGCCCAGACCGGCTCGGGCAAGACGCTGGCCTTCGGCCTGCCGATGCTGGCGCGGCTAGTCGGTTCGCGCCGCACCAACGGCGCCCCCCAGGGACTCGTGCTCGTCCCCACCCGTGAGCTGGCCAATCAGGTCGCCGAGGCGCTCGCGCCGCTCGGCCAGGCGGTCGGCCTGCGGATCGCGACGGTGTACGGCGGCGCCTCAATGGGCCGGCAGATCACCGCCCTGCGACGCGGCGTCGACATCGTCATCGCCACGCCCGGCCGGCTGCTCGACCTGATCGGCCAGGGCGAGTGCTCGCTGCACCTGGTGACCATCACAGTCGTCGACGAGGCCGACTACATGGCCGATCTCGGCTTCCTGCCGGTCGTGACCGAAATCCTGGGCCAGACGGTGCCAGGCGGGCAACGGCTGCTTTTCTCGGCGACGTTGGACAACGGTGTCGACAAACTGGTGCGCCGCTTCCTCGCCGATCCTGCCATGCACGCCGTCGCCCCGGCGCTTTCCCAGGTGTCCACTATGGACCACCGGTCCTTCACGGTGCAGGCCGGCGACAAGGTGACGGTCGCCGCGCAGATCGCCGCCCGGGAGGGTCGCAGCCTGTTCTTCGTACGCACCAAGCACGGTGCCGAGCGACTCGCCAAGCAACTGCGGACCGCGGGTGTGGAGGCCGGCGCGCTGCACGGCAACCTCGCGCAGAACGCCCGGCAGCGGGCGCTCAACGCGTTTGCGGCCGGCACCTCACCGGTGCTGGTGGCCACCGACGTGGCGGCCCGCGGCATCCACGTCGACGACATCGACCTTGTCGTGCACTTCGACCCGCCGGCCGACCACAAGGACTACTTGCACCGCTCGGGGCGCACCGCGCGGGCCGGGGCCAGTGGACTCGTTCTGTCACTGCTCCTGCCCGAGCAGCAGCGCGATGCCGCCAGGCTGCACGGACTGGCCGGCGTGCGGCCGACATCGACCTCCGTGCGGCCCGGTCACGACGAGGTACGCAAGCTCGCCGACTCCGGGACGCCGGTGGTGATCACCGCACCCCCGTCGACCGCCGCGCCGGCGGTGTCGCGCCGGCCCCGCTCGCCGCACCAGGGCAGCTACCACCGGGGGCGGACAGGCACGCACAGCCGCCCGGCATCGGCCCGCTCCACCCGCCCGGCCTGAGCCGCCTCATTTGGGCCCGGCCGGTCAGCGCGTGTCGGCGGCATCGGCGGCGAGGTCGGGGTCGGTCAGCCGCTCCGTGAGGTGCTCGGCGCGCCGGCCAGCCTCCACGGCGTCCTCCGCCGGCGTATGCAGCCGAGCGGGCAGAAGGTGCGCCAGCCCAGCCGCATCGGCCAGCACCACCGCCACCGAGATCCGGGTGGCCGACGTCAGCGAGTCCAGCGCGCCCGCCGCTCGCTCCATCCCGCTGGGCGCGATCACGCTGACGTCGCCGTACTGCCCGGTGATGATGCGGGCCAGGTTGCGGGTGCACTCACTCTGCCCCGTGAAGTAGTTCGTATGCCCGGCCGGCCCGGCCTGGCCTGCTGAATGGGTGGCGATGCGGGTGGCGCCGAAGCGCGGATCGGAGGGATCACGCCCGAAGTTCTCCGACAGGCTGACGTAGTCACCGGGCGCCCGGCCGGCAAACAACCGCGTGCCCGGCGCGGCATCCAGCCCGGCAACCGTGCCGGCGATCATGCCTGGGCTGCCCAGAACGACCACGGCATCGACCCGCAGCCCGGCCCGCAGCGACCGCCCGGCCAGCATGGATCCGTAGCTGTGCGCGATGACGGTGGTCGTGACCCCTGCCCGAAGCACCAGCCCGGCCACCAGATCGGCCAACCGGTGGCCGGCCGCCACGGCTCTGTCGTCGAAGGGCGCATCGATCAGGCCCGGTGTGCGATAGCCCAGCCAGGCGACCGCGGCCACACCGTCATTGCCCAGCCCGGCGGCCTGACCCTGCAGGTTGGCCGCATCAACGGCCAGGGCATCGAAATTGGTGACGTCGTTCAGGATGCCGGGCACCACGACGGCTACATGGGTGGCGGTGGCCAGGTCACCGAACACCTCGGCGAGCCGGCCACCGGCCAGGTCGACCAGCAGGAACTGCCTCCCGCCCCGCAGCCAGCCGGCGATCCGGCGTACCTGGGCCGCGTCGCCGCGGCGTCGCGCGAGCGTTAGGCCGCGCATCAGCACCAGCCGGTTGGCTGCGTAACGCATCTCCGGTGGCACGCCGTCGGCCGGTCCCACCAGGTCTGGGACGCCGGTGACGAGCCCGGCGCGCGCGGCCGGAGGCAGGGACACCACGAATGCCTGCAGTGCCACCGGGTTGCCGAGCCGCAGCAACCGGCGTACCTCCCCGATCACCTCACCCGGCGACAGACCCACCGGCACCAGCACACCCAGCCTGGCCAGCGTCACGACCGTTGCGGGGTCGGCCGCCGCCGCCACTGCTGAGGCGCCGGGATGCAGGCGCAGGCCACGCAGGTGGGCGGCGGCCGCCCGCAGAGCGGCCGCGGCGGCGGTGTCGGCGACCTGTTCGGCGTGGGCGATCCGGGTCAGCTGGGTGGCCAGGATGAGGTCGACGGTTCGGTTGCCCAGCGGCAGCAGCGATGGCTGGTAGAGCAGCCGGTCCCGGTGCGCTGCGGCGGCCATCGCGGCCTCCCGCTGGCGCTGCCCCTCGACGGCTGCCGCGTCGAGCCGGTCAAGGGCGGTCGCGGCGCGGTACAGCACGGTGGCGACGCCCTCGGCGGCGGAGCCCTGGTGGTGATGAGACCGGTGGGCGGCCTGCGCGGCAGCGCCCAGCCACATGTCGCCACCGAGCGCCCTGGCGGCCTCGGTGCGCACCTGCCCGCCCACCCGGCCCACCGCCTGCGTGGCCCGACTCAGCCGTGCCACCGCCGCCCCCAGTCCACCGGCGGGGCTGGACACCTCGGGCCTCACGGCTGGCCCCGCATGACGTCGGCCTCGGCATAGCGCGGTGCCGCGGCGGCCAGCGCTGCCGCCAGCGCATCAACGCCGGCGGTGAGCGCCCCCAGCGCCAACGCGGCAGCCGTCGCCACCTCGATCACGGCGGCGGCGCTCTGCGGGCCGCGCACCGCGGCGCGGGCGTCCTCCAACGCCGCAGCGACGTCGCGCCCGGCGTTCGTCAGCGCCTTGGCCAGGCATCGCACCTGGCCGCTCGCGGCGATCAGCCGGTCGGGAAGTACCTCGAATCGCATGCCGCGAGCGTCATCGGCACCGACCCGCTGTCCGTGCTGCCGTCGGAGATCTGTGGATACTCTCGGACCGTGACCGACCGCGTGCTGGCCCTCCTGGGGACAGGTCTGGTCGATCCGTACCAGCCGGTGATCCGGGCCGACGACCTCGGCATCCTGCGCGGTGACGGCATCTTCGAGACATTGCTCGTGCGCGAGGGCCGCGCCTGGCTGCTCGACGAGCACCTCGACCGGCTGGTCAACTCGGCAGTACGGATGGATCTCGCCGTACCGTCACCGCCCGAGTGGCGTGAGCTCGCCAGCACCGCACTCGACGCCTGGCCGGCCGACCGCGAGGGTGTGCTGCGCCTGGTCTGCACCCGCGGGCCCGAGGCTGGCGGCCCGCCCACCGTCTATGCCACCATCGCGGCGGTACCGGCCGAGACCCTGCGCCAGCGGGCCACCGGGATCGAGGTGATCACGCGTCCTCTGGGCCTGCCGGCCGACGTCCGCCAGGACGCGCCGTGGCTGCTCGGTGGGGTCAAGACTACGTCGTACGCGGTCGCGATGGCGGTGCTGCGTGATGCCCGCCGGCAGGCCGCCGACGACGTGATCTGGACCTCGCTGGAGGGGGAGGTTCTCGAGGGCCCGACGGCCACCGTCGTGTGGGCGGTTGGCCAAACGCTGCACACCATCCCCGCCGAGACCGGGATCCTCGAGGGGACGACGGTGGACCACCTCATGACGCAGGCGCCGCGGCACGGCTTCGGCACAGCGAGGAGCCGGGCCGCCGTCGCCGACCTGCACGCCGCCGATGCCCTGTGGCTGCTGTCGTCGGTACGCGGCGCAGCAGCCGTCCGCGCGATCGACGGGCGGCCGCGCGGCGACGCCGGCCTCACCGGCCGGATCCGCGGTGCGCTCGGCCCCGCCTGAGAACACTGCCTGACGGCATCGGCCAACTACGTTGCGAGGTGGCCTGCTTCGTCGTACGGTTGCCGTACACGAGGAGGGAGGTGGTCCGACGTTGAATATGTCTTGGACACGTGAGGTGGCTGTCCGCTAGCCGCTGTACTCCGGACTCGGGGCCGATCCCGAATGCGCCGTGAGCAACGGCGCAGGCGTACACCCCGACAGTCACCCGACCCCTGGGCGCCGGACTTTGTCCAGCCGGCCCTCGGCAGCTCCGCACCGGAGTTGACGAGGAACAGCCCGGGGGTCGTTTTCTGCCCCCCGACCGGATTCAGATCCGGATGAGCCGCGCCGACAGGTGCGCCTGCAGCGGCTGGCCGACCGCCGCCATGTCGACCGCGTACATCAGATCGCCCTCGACGATGCCGTAGAGCCGTCGCATCGCCGTGACGACCTTCGCCGTGGCGGTGCGCACGACGGCGTCGGTGGCCAGCTCCACCTGCAGGCCGTTGACGTGGCCGTAGTAGTTCTCGGCGATGCCGGTCGGGTGGACCACCAGCACCTCCAGCTCACTGTCACCGGCCCCGGGCCGCCACCAGCCGACCTCGCGCGCGGAGGGCTTCACCGGCCGGCCGTCGTCGTCGATGAGCCAGGCCCGCGACTCATAGGCCAGAAACGGTCGGCCGTCGTGGCTGAACCGCACCTCCTGGGCGTAGTCGCGGTCCTCGATGGTCGGGTAGCCGACCTTGCCGGTGCCCCGCCACATACCGACATAGGGCAGCAGGGGCAGCAGATCGTGGTGCAGGTCGGGCCCGGCCCGCAGGTCGTGGCTCTCCGGGTAGGGGTAGCCCGGGTCGGTCACGGCTGCCGGTAGAGCCGATAGGCGAGGTAGCCCGCGCCAGCCGCGATCAGGGCGAAGGCGAGCACCAGGACGACCACGTACGCGAAAGCCATTGTGGCCACCCTAGCCACATACCACCTAGCGAGACAGGGCCAGCGTCGCGTCCGTCACGCCCGTGTCGGCAGTGAAGGACACCTCGCCATTGCCGCGCGTCGACAGGCCGCGCAGCGTCCAGTGCCCCGGGGCGGCGAAGAACCGGAACCGCCCGGTCTCCGAGGAGACCACCTCGGCGGTGAACTCCCCGGTGCCGTCGAGCAGGCGGACGTAGGCCGAGGGCACCGGCTCGCCGCCGACGGTGACGACCCCCTGGATCACCGTCCCGGTAGTCGCGTCGAGATTGCGGTCGGAGCCCTGCTGGGGTGCCCCGCACATCTCAGGCGTCCTTCTCGACGGGTACGCCGACGAGGGAGCCGTACTCGGTCCACGAACCGTCGTAGTTCTTCACCGAGGGGTGCCCGAGCAGCTCACGCAGCACGAACCAGGTGTGCGACGAGCGCTCGCCGATGCGGCAGTAGGCGATGGTCTCCTTGGCATCGTCCAGACCGGCGTCGGCGTACAGCGCCCGCAACTCCTCGTCGGACTTGAACGTGCCGTCCTCGTTGGCCGCCTTGGACCATGGCACGTTGATCGCCGTGGGGATGTGGCCGGGGACCTGTGACTGTTCCTGCGGCAAGTGCGCCGGGGCGAGCAGCCGGCCGGCGAACTCGTCCGGCGAGCGGACGTCGACGAGGTTCTTCTCGCCGATCGCTGCGATCGCCTCGTCGCGGAAGGCCCGGATGGAGGTGTCGGGCTTCTTTGCCGTGTAGGTGGTCCTGGGCCGCGACGTCGCCTCGTCGGTCAGCGTCCGGGAGTCGAGCTCCCACCTCTTGCGGCCGCCGTCGAGCAGCTTGACGTCGCGGTGGCCGTAGACCTTGAAGTACCAGTAGGCGTACGCGGCGAACCAGTTGTTGTTGCCGCCGTAGAGCACGATCGTGTCGTCGCCCGCGATCCCGCGCTCGGACAGCAGCTCACCGAGGCGCTCGCCGGAGACGAAGTCGCGGCGGGTGCCATCCTGCAGATCCTGCTTCCAGTCGAGCTTGACGGCGCCGGCAATGTGGCCCTTGTCGTAGGCGCTGACGTCCTCGTCGACCTCGACGAAGACCACTCCGGGCGTATTGAGGTTCTGCTCAGCCCAGTCGGCCGAGACCAGCACGTCGTTGCGGCTCATGCGGTAGCTCCCTTACGGGTGAGTCGGAGATAGGTGAGGTAGATCTCGCAGCCGAGGCACAAGCCGAAAGCTGCGTTGAGGAATGCGGCGGCCAGCGCCATGCCGGTCGCGACCATGCCGACGACGGTGGCCCCGGACAGGTAGCCCAACGCGCCGACCACAGCGAAGGCCAGCCCGACGGCTTGGGCGAAGCGCGGTGGCGCCTCGGCCTCGAGCTCAGCGGGTGGTTCGAGGCGCGGCCGGACCAGGCGGCGGTAGAGCCAGCCATACGGTGAGCGCCGCAGCCCGAAGACCGCGGCGCCGGCGAAGACGAGAGCCTGTGCAACGAGCAGCCAGCCGCTGCCGGTGAGCAGGACTGCGGCAAGCACAACTGTGGTGATCCACGCGGAGAAGCGCGGGCCTCTGGGGTCGACGGACACGGGAAGTAGCTCCTGACAGGGCGCGGGGGAACGGGCGCGAGAGGTCAGGACTGGCGACAGGCGCAACTGCCCACACGGCAGAAGTCGACCACGCGGCGCTTGGTCAGCATGGTGGTCACGCGCGCCAGCCTAACATTCATCGGCTCTCCTGCGTCTTCCCACTTGTCGGGACAGCCGTCCCGATGAGTGGCGCGAGAACCGTGAGCACGTCGTCGCGGCGCGGCTGGCCCACGACACGATTGCGCACCCGGCCGGCGGTGTCGAGCACCAGGGTGGTCGGGGTACGCAGAATGCCCAGGCTGCGCACCTCGCTGAGGTGCGACTCGGCGTCGACGTCGATGTGGTGCACGCCAGCCACGGTGCCGGCGACCTGTTCGAGGATCCGCCGGGTTGCCCGGCAGGGCGCACAGAAGGCGGAGGAGAACTGCAGGAGGGTGACCTCGCCGGCCGGCACGCCGAGGCCGGCCAGCAACGCGGCGTCGAGGGCCGGCTTGTCAGCCGGTTGGCTGCGGGGCCGCCCGGAGCTCCGCCGCATCACAAGACCGAGCGCAGTCGCCGCCGCCAGCGCGGCGAGGAGCACCGCGACCTTGACGACCGCTCCCAGGTGCATATCCCGGTCAACCGCCTTCGGGTCGGCCGGCATTCCCCCGGTTGGGCCGGGATCGATCGGGAACATGCTCCCCCATGCAACCTTTCGACCTGATCAAGCGCCTGGAACGCGCCAAGGCACTCGACCCGTTCGCCGGCCGCGTCCAAAACGCCGTCGGCACCTACGTGCAGCCGCAGGCGCTTCGCGACGTCCTGCACGGTGTCCCCATCGGCCACCCGGCACACCCCATGCTCGTCCAAGTGCCGATCGGTGCCTGGCTGTCCGCCGCGCTGCTCGACCGGGTGTCCGGTGCCGAGAAGAGCGCCGACACGCTGCTAGCGGTGGGCG
Source organism: Pseudonocardiales bacterium (assembly GCA_040003795.1). Lineage (GTDB taxonomy): Bacteria > Actinomycetota > Actinomycetes > Mycobacteriales > QHCA01 > QHCA01. The sequence continues at coordinate 8,265 of JBDUBV010000059.1, forward strand.
TCGCCGCCGCCGTGCCAGCCGCACTGTCGGGGGCGGTGGACTTCTCTGAGCAGAACCCGGAGCACGCACGCGTCGGCCTGGTCCACGCGCTGTCGAACTCGGCGGGGCTGATGCTGTTCGTTGCCTCACTGGCCGCTCGGGCCACCGGCCGACGCCGGCTCGGCCGCCGGCTCGCCCTGCTCGGAGTCGGCAGCGTCTCGGTCGGCGGGATCCTCGGCGGGCACATCTCCTTCCACCAGGCAGGCGGCGCCAACCACGCGCAGGACGTGCCCGACCGGGTCGCCGCCGGCTGGCACCCGGTGTGCCCGATGGCCGACCTCGCCGACGGCAAGGGGGTCCGCAAGATGGTCGGCGACGTGCCGGTGTTCGTGCTGCGTAGCGGATCGGACGTCGTGATCCTGGCTGACCTGTGTAGCCACCTCTCGGGGCCGCTGCACGAGGGCACGGTCACCGGCTCCGGCCGCGACCGGTGCGTGGTCTGCCCGTGGCACGGCAGCACCTTCCGGCTCAGGGACGGCTCGGTGGTGCACGGCCCGGCGACCGCACCGCAACCGGTCTTCGAGGTCCGCATCTCCGGCGACATGGTCGAGGCCGCCCTGAAGCACTGAGCCAGCGGCGGGCCCCGGCGCCATTTTGTGATCATGGAACTTTGGTGGGCTGGGGGCGGCTTGGGGGCGTGCAGAGTTCCATGATCAGCACGAGAGGGGGTCAGGGTGTCCGGAGTACTGCGTTGCGGGCGAGGGCGCTCACCTCGAGGCCTGCGTCGGTGACCCGGATCGACTGCACGGTCATGCCGTACGGCAGCCGGTCGAGCGAGATGGCGTTGGCCAGCTGGCTGAACGCCGCCTGGGTCACCTGAGCAGGCAGCGGCAGGCCCTCGACGGCCCCGGAGGTGATCCGCAGCGCCTTGCCCTGCACGCCCACCCGGCCCGAGGCGACCAGGTGCACTGTCTGACCCAGGTAGGTCACGGGCACCGACAGCTCCAGCTCGTCGCCCTTGGGCTGGATCTGCAGGTCCGTGACGCCGGTGGCCATGGCGAGGTCGCCGTAGGCGATCAACGCGGTGCCATGGACCAGACCGACCGGCACCTGCCGGACGCTGCCCGCGATCAGGTCGCCCAGCGGTACGTCGACGTGGGTGAGGTCGACGTCGAGGTTCTGCAACCGAACCTTCTTGACCGTCAGGTCCCTGACCCGGACCCGGCCGCCGGCGTAATGGCCGGACGCGGCCTGGGTCAGGAACGGAAAGCCCCGCAGCTGCACCGACGGCCGCTGTGTCAGGTGCTCCTCGCCCTGGATCGCCGTGGCCAGCTCGGACTGCGCCGCCGCGTGGGCGGCCCGGTCGGCGCCGATCGCGACGGCAGCCAGCAGGAGGAGGACAACGATCAGCCGCCGCATTCAGTCCACCATCAGTTGGTCGAGCAGGTAGGCGATCGGCGCAACCGCCACGAGCGCCATCAGCGGCCCGGCGACGAAGGAGTAGCGCGGCCGCTCGGGAACCGAGGTGATGGCATAGGCGGCGGCCAGGTCGGCCAGCACTGCGACCAGCGCCACCGCCCCGGCGAACAAGGCGCTGCGTTGCGGGGTCAGGGAAGGCACGGTGGCGAAGAACGCCCCGGCAGCGGTGCCGGTCATGCTGCCGATGACGAGGCCGAGACCGCCGTGCATCACGCCGCGGCCCAGGTGCGGCACGGGGAGGACGAAGTCGACGAACCGCGCCGTCATCAGGCCGATCCCGCCGGCGACCGCGGCCGCCGTGACCACCTCCTGCCCCCCGTGCTGCCGGCGCAGCACTAGGAGCGCCGCCACCGACACCACCGCCGCCGTGAGACCAAGGGTCGAGGCCATCGCCTCGGTGACCCGGGCCCTGGCGACCCCTCTGGCCAGCTGCACGACGATGGTGGGGAGTACCGACAGGCCGAGCACGCCGGCCAACGGGCTCAGCGTGGGCCGGTCGGCGAGCACCGCCACAGCGTCGGCGACGGCGGCGGTGCCCGCGGCCACCGACACCACCGCACGGGGGCTCGGCGGGTCGGTGGTGATCAGCCAGCCGACCGCCAGCAGGACCTGCACGCCGGCCACAGCACCGAGCAGCACCGAGGTCCCGGCGGCCCGCGCAGCAACGATCACCGCCGCGGCGAGGAACAGCGCCGTGACCGCCCCGCCGAGCAGGTACAGCGGCCGGGACGTCAGGACACTCACGTAGGGATCGTGCCAGAGCTGCCCGAGGCGACGTCGACGGCGCCGGTGACCCCGTGTGCCGCGATCCAGCGGCCGATCCGATCGGCCAGCCCGGCGTCCATCGCGCCCTCACCATGCCCGTAACCCTCGATCAGCCACAGTTCGGCGTTGCCGCCGGCCGCTTCCACCAGGGCCGCCGGATGCTCGACGGTGAAGTAGGGATCGGCGTCGCCGTGCACCACCAGCAACGGCGTCGGTGCGATTCGGCCGGCCACCTCGACCGGGGACTCCGGCACAGCGTCCCAGCCGTTCGCGAGCCGGATGCCCAGCAGCGCCCGGGACACCAGCCGGCCCAGCCGCTGCTCGACCAACCAGTGCACGCGGCGCATGGGCGCGGTGTCGCGGACGTACCACCGGCTCGGCGCGCTCACGCTCACCACCGCGTCTACGCCACGGTGCAGGGCGGCATGCCGTACGACGACCGAGCCGCCCATCGACGCTCCCACGGTGACGACCCGGGTGTAGCCGCGCGCCCGGGCCCACTGCACGGCGGCGTCGATGTCGAGCACCTCGGTGCCGCCCAGGGTCGACAGCCCGCCGGAACGCCCGTGCCCCCGGAAGTCGATGGCGATGACGCCGGCGTAGCGCGAGAAGGCGGTGACGACCCGGCGTACCGGGCGTTTGCGGGCCGAGCCGGTGAACCCGTGCCCGAACACCACCGCCAGCCCCTCGACCGCATCGGGACGGGGCAGCCGATGGGTCGCCGCCAGGAGCACCCCGTCAGCCGCCCGTAGCTTCATCGTGACCGTTTCTCCCACTCGGCTATCCTGCATCCACGCAGCCATGATCGGGCAGTGCCGCCCCAGCGGACGGAGGTGCCCGCATGGAATTGTTAGTCCTCACCAGTGACATGCCGACCGCCGTGCTGCCGGCCCTCGATCTGCTCACGCACTCCATCAAGGGTGCCCCGCTCGACGTGCGCCCACTCATCGACGGCCCCGCCGCCGACATCGTGGTGGTCGATGCCCGCACGGACCTCACGGCGGCCCGGGCCACCTGCCGGCTGCTGCGGACTACCGGAATCGGCGTGCCCCTGCTGGCCGTCCTCGTGGCCGGTGGCCTCGCCGCCATCTCGGCCGACTGGGGTGTCGACGACGTCCTGCTCGAGTCCGCCGGGCCGGCCGAGGTCGAGGCGCGGCTGCGGCTGGCCGTCGGCCGCCTGACCGCCACTGGCGACGAGTCCTCGGTGGTGCGGGCCGGTGAGCTGGCCATCGACCCCGACACCTACACCGCCCGGCTGCGCGGCCGGCCGCTCGACCTCACATACAAGGAATTCGAGTTGCTCCGCTTCCTGGCCCAGCACCCTGGCCGCGTGTTCACCCGCGGCCAGTTGCTGCAGGAGGTCTGGGGCTACGACTACTTCGGTGGCACCCGTACAGTCGACGTGCACGTCCGCCGGCTGCGCGCCAAGCTCGGCGCCGAGCACGAGTCGCTGATCGGCACCGTGCGGCAGGTCGGCTACAAGTTCGTGGCTCCTGCCGTACGTGCCACGGTGGGCTGACCTGCGGTGCCGCTCGCATTCGGGATCTCCGTCGACGTGTTCCGGCGCCTGGAGCCAGACGACGTGACGGCCGTGCTCGTCCTAGTCGAGGCGGTCACCGAGGCCGACGGGATGAGCCCGTTGTCCGAGCACGTCATGCTGCACCTGCGCTACGGCGGTGATCCCGAGGCGCGTCACCTGCTGGCCCGGGGCAGCGACGGACTCGTCGGGTACGCCCACATCGACGTGACCGACGCCGTCGAAGGGTCGGCCGCCGAGGTGGCCGTGCTGCCGGAAGCCCGGAAGCACGGGGTGGCCAGCGCGATGGTCGAGCGACTGCTGCAGGAGACCCCCGACGGCCGGCTGCGGCTGTGGGCGCACGGCCAGCACCCGGCGGCGGCCGCGCTGGCCCGGCGGCTGGGCTTTCGCCGGGAGCGGGTGCTGTGGCAGATGCGCCGCTCACTGCTCGCTCCGCTTCCCGCGCCGGTGCTCCCGGAGGGAATCACCCTGCGGACGTTCATCCCCGGTCAGGACGAACAGGCCTGGACAGGGGTCAACAACCGGGCCTTCGCCGACCACCCGGATCAAGGCCATTGGGGCATCGAGGAGGTCCGCACCCGGGAGCGGGAGCCGTGGTTCGACCCGGCCGGCTTCCTGATCGCCGAGCGCACCGCCGACGGCGCCATCGTCGGGTTCCACTGGACCAAGGTGCATGGCGGCGGGTCAGGCGGGACGGCCGGCCATATGCACGAGCCGATCGGCGAGGTCTATATCGTCGGCGTCGACCCGGCCGCCCAGGGCCAGGGCCTCGGCCCGGCGCTCACCCTGGCCGGTCTACGCCACCTGCGCTCGCGGGGGCTGGCGCAGGCGATGCTCTACGTCGACGAGTCCAACACCAACGCCATCCGGGTCTACGAGCGCCTCGGCTTCACCCGTTGGGACACCGACGTCAGCTTCGCCCGCGACTGAGTCGAGTGCGCATCGATCTGGACAGGGCGGTCGCTGACACCGTCCACCTGGAGAGCCTGCCCGGTGCGGTGGAGCTGCTGCTGCAGCAGTGTCACGACATCGGCGCGCCGGTGATGACCGCGATCCGGCGGGCCGGCGACTCGGTCGTGCTCGACCACCATGGCCCGTTGCGCGAGCTGGCCGGCCTGCGGATGTTCTCCGCCCTGTCCCTGGTGCTTGGCGAGGACCCCATCACCGCCCTGCGCCAGTCCCGCGCCGTCGGGGTGCTCGGCGCACTGGGCACCACAGACATCGGCTTCAGGGTCGACCCGCTGCCCGACCGCTGGGATCTGCGCGACCGGATCAGCGCTGCCCTGGGCTGGCGCAACGACCCGCGGGACTGGCAGGTCAACGTCACCCGCAGCGGCGACCTGCTACTCGGCCAGGTCGGCCCGCTGCACCGCTCCAGCCGCTTCCCTGCGATGTCCCGGCTGCCGGCATCGACCAACCCGGTGGTGGCGGCCATGATGGTGGAACTGCTCAAGGTCAGCCCTGGCGACGTGGTGTACGACCCGTTCTGTGGCTCGGGCACCCTGCTGGTGGAGACGTTGGCCAACGACTGCACCGACGTCCTGCTCGGCAGCGACATCTCGCCGGTCGCGCTGGCCGCCGCCGCGGCCAACCGGCGGCTGTTCGCGACGGCGCCGGTGCTGAGGGCCGATGCCGCCCGGCTGCCGGTAGTCACCAATTCGGTGGACCGGGTCATCGCCAACCTGCCCTTCGGCAAGCGGGTCGGCTCGCACGCCGACAACACCGTTCTCTACCCGGCGTTCCTGGCCGAGCTCAACCGGGTGCTGCGCGCCGACGGCCGAGCCGTGCTGCTCACCGAGGACAAGACGCTGTTCCGGCGGTCGGTGGCGGCGGCTGCAGGCCTGCGGGTGCTGCGCGAGGTGCAACTGGCCAGCGGCGGCCTGCACCCCAGCGCCTTCGTCATCGAGCGCACCAGGACTGCTAGAGGCCGAGCAACGCCAGCAAACCGTAGGCCCCCGCGGCGACCAGCCCGGCCATCGGGATCGTGAGGACCCAGGCCGCGACGATGTTGCCGGCCACCCCCCACCGGACGGCAGACAGGCGCTTGGTGGCACCCACGCCCATGACCGACGAGGTGATGACGTGGGTGGTCGAGATCGGCAGGCCCAGGTGGGCGGTGCCGAAGAGCACTGCCGAGGCCATCGTCTGCGCTGCGAAGCCGCCGGCCGGGGTCAGCTGGATGACCCGGCGACCGAGGGTGCGCATGATCCGGTAACCACCGGCGTAGGTCCCCATGCTGATCGCCAAGGCTGCAGCCAGCACCACCCAGAAGGGAATGTAGAAGCTGTTGATGTGGCCGGAGGTGAACAGCGCCAGCGCGATGACGCCCATCGTCTTCTGCGCGTCCTGGGTGCCGTGGCCGAAGGCCATGGCCGCGCCCGAGGCGATCTGGGCCCACCGGAAGCCACGGTTGGCCTTGCGCGGGCCGGCCCCCCGGAACACCCACAGCACGGCCAGCATGAACAGGTAGCTCAGCGCGAACCCGATCAGCGGCGAGACCACCATCGGGATGACGACCTTGTCGAGCAGGCCTGACCACTTCACGCCGTGAGAGGCGGCGAGAGCCGCGCCGACCAGGCCGCCGATAAGGGCATGCGACGACGACGAGGGCAGCCCGAAGTACCACGTGATGAGGTTCCAGGTGATCGCGCCGACCAGCGCCCCGAGCACGATCACCAGCCCCTGGTTGCCCACCGGCTTGTCGATGATGCCGGAGCCGACAGTCTTGGCGACCGCAGTGGAGATCAGGGCACCGAGGACGTTGAACACCGCCGCCATGAGCAGGGCGGCCCGTGGGGTCATGGCTCGGGTGGCCACCGTGGTGGCGATAGCGTTGGCCGCGTCGTGGAAGCCGTTGGTGTAGTCGAAGCCGAGCGCGACGACGACGATGATCAACAGGAGGGCGGTCTGCACCCTCAGGACTCCTTGACGACGATCGTCTCGACGGCGTTGGCCACATGCTCGAAGGCGTCGGCGGCCTCCTCAAGCATGTCCCCGACCTCCTTGAGCTTCAGCACGGTCAGCGCGTCGTACTCCCCCGAGAACAGCCGCTTGAGCAGGCGGCGGTAGGCCTGGTCAGCTTCGTTCTCGAGCCGGTTGGCCTCGATCCAGTA
>JBDUBV010000060.1:0-15031 GCA_040003795.1 Pseudonocardiales bacterium
GTCCAGTTCTTCCTGGGCGATCCGCAGGCATGGCCAAGAGAGGTGCCCGTACGGGACGACGCGCCCGCTCTTCGCGACTCCTCTGTGGACATCTACGTCCATGCGCCGTACGTCATCAATGTGGCGACGCTCAACAACCGGATCCGCATCCCGAGCCGCAAGATGCTCAGTCAGCAGGCCGCCGCCGCAACAGCGATCGGCGCCAAGGGCCTGATCGTGCACGGCGGGCATGTCGGCAAGGGAGATGATCCGGATACCGGTTGCGACAACTGGCGCAAGACCCTGCAGCGCGAGACCTTCGGGCTGCCGATCCTGATCGAGAACACCGCCGGCGGCGAGCACGCGATGGCGCGTCATCTCGACCGGCTGGACAGGCTGTGGGACGTCATCGGTGACTACGAGGTGGGATTCTGCCTCGACACTTGCCACTTTCATGCCGGTGGGGAGGCGCTCGAGGGCATCGTCGACCGGGTCAGGGCCATCACCGGTCGCATCGACCTGGTGCATGCCAACAACTCGCGGGATGCCTTCGGCTCCGGCGCCGACCGGCACGCCAACCTCGAGGACGGCGAGATCGACCCGGCGGCCATCATCTCCGTCGTCGCCGCGGCCGGCGCGCCGGTGATCCTCGAGACCCCCGGGGGGCTCGACGGGCACTTGGCCGACATCGCCTTCCTCAACGCCGCGCTGCCGGCCTGAGCGTGCGGTCGATCCGACGCGAGGCGGTCACGGTTTGCCTCGGCGGCACCCTGCTCGCCGCGCTGATGACCTGGCCGACCCTGCGCCACCCTGCCAGTACCGTGCCCAACGACATCTACGATCCGCTGGCCGAGGTCTGGATCGCCTCCTACGGCGGCCATGGCCTGCTCACTGCGCCGTTGCACCTGTTCGACAGCAACACCTTCTGGCCGCTGGCGGACTCCTACGCCTTCAACGACACGTTGCTGGGCTACGCCCCGCTCACCGTGCTGTTCGGCGGTGGCGGGATGGCAGGTGCCCTGGTCCGCTACAACGTGCTGTTCGTGCTGGCCCACGCGCTGGCCTTCGCCGGGGCCTACGCCCTGGCCCGCCAGTTGGGCTCCCGGCCGGCCGGTGCGATGGTCGCCGGCGCGGCGTTCGCCTATGCGCCGTGGCGGCTGGCCCACGACGGTCAGCTCAACATCCTCTCCAGCGGGGCGATCCCGCTGGCGCTGGCCATGCTGGCCCGCGGGCACGGCTTCGGCCGCCAGGGCTATGCCGCCGACCGGGTCCGTCCCCGATGGATCGTGGGCGGCTGGCTGGTGGCCGCGTGGCAGGTCACGCTCGGGTTCAGCCTGGGGCTCAGCCTGGCGTACCTTCTGCTGCTCGTGGGGCTGCTGGCCGCAGCCGGCTGGCTGTTGGCCCGCAGACCGGCGTTGCCGCGGCGGCTCCTCGGGGCCGATGCGGTGGGCGGGCTGGCGTTCACCGCCGTGGCCGGCCTGCTCGCGATCCCCTACCTACGGGTGGTCGCCGCCCACCCCGAGGGCCGCCGCGGTGCCGCCGAGGTTGCGCTGTTCTCCCCGCCGCTGTCGGGCTACCTCGTCGCGCCGGAGCAGTCGCGGGTCTGGGGGGCGGCCCAGGCGGCCTCGCGGGCCCACCTGCGCTGGCCGGGGGAGATGGCACTGCTGCCGGGGTTCATGCTGATGATCCTGGCCGTCGCCGGCCTGCTGGCCGGTGCGGCGCCGCTGCGCCACCGGGTGGGGCTGTGGGTTGCGACCGTGGCGAGCGTGCTGCTGGGCCTGGGCACCACCCTGGCCGGCGGCCGTTACACCATCCTGCCCATGCAAGCCCACCTGCCCGGCTGGGCGAGCGACCGCACGACCGGGCGGCTGGTGCTCTTCACCACCTTGGCCCTGGGCCTGCTGGCCGCCTACGCCGTGACGGCGGTGCAGGAACGTCTGCCCGACGGTGGGCGATGGGCGGCATTGATGCTGGTCTTCCCGTTGATCGTCACCGTGGAGGGCGTGGGCCACGTCGCCCACCCGACGGTGCCGCCGTTTCCGGCGGCTCTACGCGAGGTTCAGGGGCCGGCGCTGGTGCTGCCCAGCGACGGGTTCCACGACGCCGCGGTGATGACCTGGTCGACGTGGTCATGGCCCGACGTGGTCAACGGCAGCTCCAGCCTCGCGCCGCGACAGATCGGCGCTTTGCGCCAGCGGGTCGCCGGTTTCCCCGACGCGGCGTCGGTGTCCTACCTGCGCGGACTCGGCGTGCGCACGGTCGTGTTGCTGCCCGGATATGCCGAGGGCTCGCCGTGGCAGGGGGCCGAGAACCGCCCGGTCACCGGCCTGCCGCTGACCCGCCGGCAGGTCAGCGGCGGTGACTGGGTCTACGTGCTGGACCACTAGCCACTTCTTCCTCCAGCCCCGGCTCGTTGCTCTCCGGCTCCGGCACTGCCGCATCCGCCCGCAGGAACACCACGAACAACAGCACCAGCATCGCCGCGCGCCCCCACACGCCGAGGATCAGCGCCTGCTTGGGCAGGCCGAAGTCCACCCCACGCGAGAGGTCGTAGAACCACCGGAAGAGCCCGACATACAGCAGTGCGTCGAACGTCAGGTAGGCCGCCCACCAACCCCACCTGACCCGGAGGAGGACGAGAAACGGCAGGAGCCACAGCGCGTACTGCGGGGAGTGCACCTTGTTGAGCAGCAGGTAGGCGACCAGCATTGCCCCGCAGACGCCGAGGAACGGGTAGCGGTCCTCCCGCCGGGCGCGCACCCAGCCGTACCCCAGGGCTACCAGGAAGGCAGTGGCGATGAGGACGGGGGACAGCACGTTGAGCGTGCCGCGGCTGAGGTGCGGCAGGCCCCAGTACCAGATGCTGTTTGTGGTGACATCGGCCTGGCGCAGGCCCTGGAATTCGTACGACGCCCACCAGCCGCCCCGGTTGATGACGATGAACGGCGAATTGATCAGGGCGAAGATGCCCACGCCGGCACCGGCCACTTCCATGGCGCCGGCCCGGTCCCGGTCACGCAGCCTGGCCAGCACCAGCGGGGCCAGGAAGAACAGCGGCCAGAGCTTCAGCGCCCCCCCGACGCCCAGCAGGAGGGCGGCGGCGATGGGCCGATGCTTCCACCACAGGTAGAACGCCGCGACCGTCGCGGCCACGACGAGCAGGTCCCAGTTGTGAAAGGAGTACCAGATCAGCGGAGGGGCGGCGGCGTAGTACCACGCTCGCCGGCCGACCCAGCGGAAGAGCAGCCACGCGGTCAGCAGGCTGAAGGGCGCCAGCATGACGGCGGTGGCCGAGAGGTAGTGGGCGGAGTCCTCCGACACCAGGCCGGGCAGCCAGGCGGCCAGGCCGGTCAGCACGGGGTACTCGATGGCACCGTCGCGCAGGTCCGCGCCCTGTCCGATCCTGACCAGCCGGCCGTGCACGTAGGGGAACGTGTGCTGGGAGATCCCGCGGGTGGCATAGAGCACCTGGATGTCATTGCTGCACAGCAGGCGGTCGCGCCGGCCGTTGTAGTCGGGCCCGCACGGCGCCTTTAGCAGGAAGCCCAGGCCCGTGAACACCGCGCAACACAGCACCACCATCGCCAGTAGCCTGCGGCCCTCCACGGGCCGAGACGCTAACAGCCGAGAGTCCTATCCGGTGGGGGTCACGGCAGTGGCTCTGGTGCCGGTCAAGTGCACGCGGTAGGCGTCCGGCGCCCCGTCGAGGATCCCGCCGGCCGGGTCGTCCGCCACACCGTCTTCCCTGATCGGGTCGCCAGCGGGCCACAGGACGTCGCCGACCACGAACACGCACAGCACCAGCAGCCCGGCGGCCCGTCCGGTCGAGACGAGGATGAACAGCCACTCCGGGATCGCCGGCGCGCCGCGCGCCGCGCCCACCAGCTCGTAGTAGAAGGCCAGGAAGTACGTCAGCTCGCAGGCCTGCCAGGCGAGGAAGGCCCCCCACCGCGGCCGGGCCAGCACCGCCAGAGGGATGAGCCAGAGGAGGTACTGCTGCGACCACACCTTGCCGGTGAGCAGGAAGACCGCCACCACGAGGAAGAGCAGTTGACCCAGCCGCGGGCGGCGAGGTGCCGCGAGAGCGAGCAGGGCGATGCCGGCGCAGCCGAGGACCAGGGTGGCGGCCACCGCCGTGTTGAGCAAGGCCGGCGCCTGACCGGCTGCCAGGTTGGAGTCGAGCGACCGGCCGCCCATGACGGCGCGCAGGCCGTACCAGAAGGTGCCCCAGTCGACCTCGCGGGTCTTGCTGAGCTCGAAGAAGCGGCCCCAGGCGCCCTTCTGGGCGATGAGACGGACCGGCTCGTTGACGGCGATCCAGGTGAGCGCCGCGACGACAGCGGTCGCGGCGAAGGCGCGCAGCCGGCCGGCCCGCAGGCAGAGCAGGAACATCGGACCGAAGAACAGCAAGGGGTAGAACTTGGCGGCGATGGCCAGCCCGAGCAGCACGCCCGCCAGGACCAGGCGCCGCCGCGACCAGGCCAGCAACCCGGTGGTGGCCAGGGCGACGGCGAACAGGTCCCAGTTGACATAGGCAGTGACCACCATCGCCGGTGCCAGCGCCATCAGGGCGGCATCCCACGGCCGGTGCCGGTGCAGCAGAGCCAGTGCCCAGACGCTCACCAATGCACACGCGGCGAGCAGGATCGCGGTGAGGTCGAAGAACGTGCGAGCCGGGTGCACATCATCCAGCGGCCGCGCCAGCAGCGCCACTGCCTCCATCAGCGCGCCGGTCAGGACCGGGTACTCCACCTGGTGGTCGACGTAGGGCACCTGTCCCTTGTCCAGCCCTTCGGCGAAGTAGAGGGCGTAGACGTCGGTGTAGCAGGCGTGGGTGTACTGGTACTCGTGCGCCCAGGCGGCGTCGCGGCACGGCGCCTTCTGCACCCAGGCGGCGGCGAGTACGACCAGCGCGAGAGCGAGGACCACCCGCACCGGTGTCCAGAAGCGGTGCCCTCGGGCCGACGCGTGCGCCCCGGGCGGCCCGCCGATGGCCGCCGAGATGCCGAGGACTATCGGATCGGCCGCCGTCGCCGGCACGGTCTCGCTCATCGCCGGTCGGCGGTGGGTGTCATCGCCGACCACAGACCGGGAAGGTCGGGCACGGTGGGGACTTAGACGGGGTTGGCGACCCTGAGGGGCTCGGCGACGGCGCCGGCAGCGGACTGCTCGAGGGCAGCGGCACCGGGGTGGGCGGCGGCGGGGGGGGTGGTGGGTTGTCGTTGCCGGCGTCGCGCTTGCCGAGGTAGGCCGGCGGGGGGAACTTCTCGATCGGCCGGTTCTTCAGGGCCGCGTCCATGAACGCCTTCCACGTCGCCCCGGGCAGGCCGGCACCGTAGATCTGCCGCCCGGACTTGGTGACCAGCGGTTTCTTCAGGTCGTCGTGGCCCACCCACACCGCGGCCGCCAACTGCGGGGTGTAGCCACACATCCAGGCTGCGCTGTTGCCGCCGCCGTTGCCGCCGACCTGGCTGGCATTCGGGTCCTCTGCAGTGCCCGTCTTGGCTGCCGACGGCCGGCGGTCAGCGAGCCGGTTGGCGCTGGAGCGCACCACCTGTTGCATCGCGTAGCCGGCGTCCGCGGCAACGTCGGCGGAGAAGGCCCGCTTGCCGGGTGACTTCTGGTGCTGGTAGACCACAGCGCCGTTGTCGATGCGGACGACCTCGTCCACGAAGTACGGATCGCGGTGGATCCCGCCCGCAGCGAACGTCGCGAAGCCGGCAGCCTGGTCGATCGGGGTGATCTCGAACTGCCCGATGCCGAAGCCGTTGGACAGCTTGCCGGAGTTCAGGAAGGTCTGGATCGGCTGGCCGGCCAGGGAGCGGATGCCTGCCCGCTCGGCCAGTTGCGCCGCCTTCATCGCACCGACCTTGGCAGTGACGGCGTAGTAGACGGTGTTGAGGGAGAGCACCGTGGCGCGGATCAGGTCGCAGCGCGCGCATTGGCTGCCGCGCCCGTCACCACTGTTGTAGACGGGAGCCGTACGGTCGGGAAAGTCCTGCGGGGAAGTGCCGTCCCAGTAGGACTTGAGGCTGATCCCCTGACTGAGGGCCGCTGCCAGCACGTACGGCTTGATCGACGAGCCGGGCTGGTAGGAATGGGCCGCGTAGTCCAGCGCCCCGTTGCCGATCTTGCCGCCGTAGTAGGCCCTGACCGCCCCGGTGCCGGGCTCGATCGCGACGAGGGCCTGTCGCAGGTCGGCCGGCTGGCCGGTGAACACCGTGCTTACGGCGCTGACCGCCGAGTTCTGCGACTGCTTGTCGATGGTGGTGATGACGCGCAGGCCGGCCCGCCGCACCATCTCGTCGGACATGCCGTGGGCCTCGAGCTCCTTGGACACCTGGCGGACGAGGTAGCCGCGCGGGCCCGAGAGGTCGTTGAACTGGCTCGACCCGGTCGGCCGGACAACCGGGTAGTTCGCCTGGGCCTCCCGGGCCGGGGTCAGCCAGCCCTTGCTCACCATGCCGTCGAGCACGTACTGCCAACGGTCGCGGGCGGCCTGCGGGTGCTCCTCAGGGTTGTAGCGCGCCGGCGAACGGATGCTGGCGGCCAGCACCGCACCCTGCTCGAGGGACAGCTTGCTCGCCCGGACGCCGAAGTAGGTCTCGGCGGCCGCCTCGATGCCGTACGCCCCCCGGCCGAAGTAGATGGTGTTGAGGTACCACTCCAGGACCTGGTTCTTGGAGTAGGAACGGTCCAGTTTGACCGCGATGACGATCTCGCGGAACTTGCGGGTGAGGGTGCGCTCCTGGTCGAGGTATGCGTTCTTCGCGTACTGCTGGGTGATCGTCGACCCGCCTTGGACGTCCTTGCCGCGCACGTCGGCCCAGAGGGCCCGGCCGATGCCCCGCGGGGAGATGCCGCTGTCGCTGTAGTAGTCGCGGTTCTCCGCCGCCAGGACCGCCAGTTGGACGTGCTTGGGCACCGCGCTGAGCTTGATGTCAGCGCGGTTCTGGGCACCCACCCGGGCTATCTCGTTGCGGCCGTCGGCGAAGTAGATGATCGAGCTCTGCTTGTTATGCACCTCCCCAGGTAGCGGGATGCGGGTCGCGCCGTAGCCGACGCCCAGCAGCCCGAAGCACAGGAACAGCACGACGGCACTCGCGAGGAAGGCCAGCCGCCGGCGCCGGGTGCGCCTCCTGGCACTCGGGGGCGGGCTCACCGGACCTGCACAGCCTCATCGTGTGACTCGCCGCCGAGGACGAAGGACTGCGCGAGGTGGTTCCACCCGCAGCCGCGGCATACCTCCACCACATAGACCCGGAAGGCGGTGTAGAGCCGTGCCATTCGCCACAGTTCCTCGGCGGCCTTGGCCTGTCCGGCCGACGCCTTGAGCTCGTCGCCGTAGGTGTAGTTGACGTGCCACACCGCCTCGCGCCGGCAAACCGGGCAGGGCGTCCGGGTGCGCTCGCCGTGGTAGCGGGCCGCCCTGAGCAGGTGGGGCGTCGCGTCGCAGATCTCCATGGCGCTCGCCCGGCCGGCGCGGAAGTCCGCCAGCAGCACGCGGCGCTGCAGCGCGTAGTCGACGACCGCCCGGCGGGTTTCCACTTCCTGCAGGTTACCGGGGCCCATCGGCCGCACCCACCACCCAACGGTTTCCGTGAGGCGCCGTTGTTGCGGCGTTTGCACCCGGTGCCTATGCTGGCGATGTATCGCATTGATACATCGAGGAGATGAGGAGGCGGCACAGATGTTGCAGTTCGCCATCCTCGGCCTGCTCCACGATGCTCCGATGCACGGGTACGAGCTGCGCAAGCGGCTCAATAGCCAGCTCGGCATGTTCCGGGCGTTCTCGTACGGCTCGCTCTATCCGACCCTGCGCCGGATGCGCGAGGCGGGCTGGATCAGCGAGGACGCCCCCGACCCGGCAGCCGATCCCAAGCCACTGGCCAGCCGACGCGGCAAGATCGCCTACAAGCTCACCGCAGAGGGCAAGGAGCGCTTTCAGACACTGCTCGCCGAGGTGCACCCCGACGCCTACGAGGATGAGGGCTTCGGCGTGCACTTCGCGTTCTTCGCCCAGACCGACGCATCCGTGCGGTTGCGGATCCTGGAGGGCCGGCGCCGGCACGTGGAGGAACGCCGGGAAGGCCTGCGGGCGGCCCTCTCACGTACCCGCGAACGCCTCGACAACTACACCCTCGAACTGCAGCGCCACGGCCTGGACTCAGTGGACCGTGAGGTCCGCTGGCTCAACGAGCTCATCGCGCACGAGCGGGCCGGTACCCCCCCGAGCGTCACCCATCCCGAGCAGTAGCCAAGACAAGAAGAAGGAGGACCCACTGATGGGTTCCGTACGCGTAGCCATCGTCGGCGTGGGCAACTGTTCAGCCTCGCTGGTCCAAGGCGTGGAGTATTACCGCAATGCCGACCCCGGCGCACGCGTCCCCGGCCTGATGCACGTGCAGTTCGGCCCCTACCACGTCGGTGACATCGAGTTCGTCGCCGCTTTCGACGTGGACGCCAAGAAGGTCGGTCGCGACCTGTCCGAGGCAATCGTGGCGAGCGAGAACAACACGATCAAGATCGCCGACGTGCCGCCGCTGGACATCACGGTGCAGCGCGGGCACACCCTCGACGGACTCGGCAAGTACTACCGGACCATGGTGGAGGAGAGCGACGAGTCACCGGTCGATATGGTCGCCGCCCTGCGGGAGGCCGAGGCCGACGTCCTGGTGTGCTACCTGCCCGTGGGGTCGGAGGATGCCGCGAAGTTCTACGCGCAGTGCGCGATCGACGCTCAGGTGGCGTTCGTCAACGCGCTGCCGGTGTTCATCGCCGGCACCCCCGAGTGGGCCACGAGGTTCGCCGCAGCCGGAGTGCCGATCATCGGCGACGACATCAAGTCCCAGGTCGGCGCCACCATCACCCACCGCGTCCTGGCCCGTCTATTCGAGGACCGCGGCGTGCAGCTCGACCGTACGATGCAGCTCAACGTCGGCGGCAACATGGACTTCATGAACATGCTCGAGCGAGAGCGCCTGGAGTCGAAGAAGATCTCCAAGACCCAGTCGGTGACCTCGCAGGTCGACCGCGACATGGGCAAAGACAACGTCCACATCGGACCATCGGACTACGTGCCGTGGCTCGACGACCGCAAGTGGGCCTACGTCCGCCTCGAGGGTCGCGCCTTCGGGGACGTGCCGTTGAGCCTGGAGTACAAGCTCGAGGTGTGGGACTCACCCAACTCCGCCGGCGTGATCATCGATGCCGTGCGCGCCGCCAAGATCGCCAAGGACCGGGGCATCGGCGGGCCGATCCTGTCGGCGTCGTCGTACTTCATGAAGTCCCCGCCGGAGCAGTACAGCGACGACGAGGCCCGCGAGGCCGTCGAGGCCTTCATCCGCGGCGACGTCGACGGGGTAGTGGAGACGGCAGTCCCCGCCCCGTAGGGCCGCCCCCCGCTCGTGCCCCCCGGCTCGTGGCCGGCCCTGTGGACAGCGCAGCTGGCTGAGCGCGGCAACGGGCCACGCTCGGGCTCGAGCACGACGGCCGCATCGCACACGTCGGGCCGACGACCCCCGCGCGGGATCGCGGACGCCAAAACGAGCTTCAGGCGCTGCGGCTGGACCATCCTGCGGTTCGTGGCACGCGACATTCTGTGGCGGCCGCAGTACGTGGTCCGTCAGGTGCAGGCGCTGATTGTGCCCGACCTGACAGCGTGATCAAAGAACTTGATCACTCGCTAGGCGGTCACCAGGCCGGCGCAGGCCAGCAGGTAGGCGGTCATCGGCTCGTAGAGGTAGGGCGCCACGTTATCGTCCAGCGGCACGCTGACCAGCACCTTGCCCTCGGCCTCACCGACGAACAGTGCGGGGTCGTTGCAGTCGGCGAACCCCACTGAGTCGGCCCCGGACTGCCCGGCAGCGCCGGCCCACCCGTGATCGGCCACGACCAGGTCGGGCGGGGCCTGCCCGGCAGCCTCCAGCGAAGCCAGGATCGCGCGCATCGGCTCGGGTGAGTGGGTGTGATGCAGGCCGATCTTGCCGGACAGCACGCCGACGCCGTCGACGTACCGCAGCGCGTGGCCGTCATTGCCGTGCGGCCCGCCCGCCGGGTGCCGCCAACCTTCGGCCGGCGTCAGCAGCGACGCTCCCGCTGCCTTCAGCGCCGCGCCGACCGCCGCGTGCACCGGACGCAGGCCGTGCGGGTGGCCGGTGCACACCAGCACCCGCTCCCGCCGCCGGGCCGCCGCCCCGATCCGCGCCCCCATCGCCTCGAGCCGGTCGACCGTCAGGTCAGGGTCGATCGTGTCCTGGCCGCTCAGATGCTCGGGGTCGGCGGACACCCCGCACCGCTGCACCATGACCGCGAGCACGTCGTCGAAGGACCAGCGGCCCTCCGGCGACAGCCCGAAGAGATAGGCCGGCTCCCGCCGGCTCATTCGGCTGAAGTTCTCCAGGTTGTTCTGCCGGCTCGTGGCAACGTTGCCGGCGATCCGGCTGTCCACCAGGTGCTGACGGAGGTCCTCGCGGGTGGGCGGGCTCGTCGTCATCATCCCAAGGCTAACCGGGGGCCAGGCGACGGCGTTCACCTAGGCTGCACAGGGTGTCCACCGCCGGTGACCTGTCCACCGTTCTGCGGCATTCACCGTTCCGGCGGCTGCTCGCCGTCCGGCTGATCTCGCAGACCGGCGACGGTGTGTTCCAACTGGCCCTGGCCTCCTACGTCTTCTTCTCACCCGAAAAGCAGCCCACCGCGGCCAAGGTGGCCGCGGTGTTCGCCACCCTGCTCCTCCCGTACTCCATCGTCGGGCCCTTCGCCGGCGTCTTCATCGACCGCTGGCGACGGCAGCGGATCCTGCTGGTCGGCAACCTGGTCCGGGCCACCATGGTGGTCTGCGTCGCGCTGCTCGTCGTGGGCGGATCCACCGACACGGTGTTCCTGGTCGCCACGCTCGCGGTCCTGTCGGTCAACCGGTTCTTCCTCTCCGCGCTGTCGGCCGCCCTGCCGCACGTCGTGAAGTACGAACTGCTCGTCATGGGCAACTCCCTGACCACCACATCGGGCACCCTGGCCGCGGTGCTCGGCGGCGGCATCGGGTACGGCGTGCGGAGCCTGACCGGCAAGGACGACGCCGGCGCTGCCGTGGTGATGTTCGCTGCCGCCGCCGTCTATCTGGCCTCCTCGGTGTGCGCGACCACGATGGACCGCGACCTGCTCGGCCCGGACCGCGAGGGGCCGCCTCCCAGCCAGGCCGTGCGCAACGTGCTCCGCGACGTCGCCGCCGGTGCCCGCCACGTGTGGCAGCAGCGCCGGGCCGGCCAGGCGCTCGCCGCCATCGCCGCCCACCGCTTCTTCTACGGCATCTCGACGATCGCCACGGTGCTGCTCTACCGCAACTACTTCACTCACGGCCGGAGCACCGACACCGATGCCGGGCTGGCCGGGCTGGCCGCCGTGTTCCTCGCCTCCGGCGCGGGTTACTTCGTGGCGGCGCTCGTCACCCCCGTCGCCACCCGTCGCTTCGGCGAGGAGCGCTGGATCGTCGGACTGTTCGGCGGGGCGGCGGTGATCGAGGTCACCCTCGGCGTGCCCTACCGCAACGTGCCCTACCTCGTCGCCGCGTTCTTCCTCGGGATCGTCGCCCAGGGCAGCAAGATCACGGTGGACTCCGTCGTACAGGAGTCCATCGACGATGCCTTCCGAGGCCGCGTGTTCTCCTTCTACGACATCCTGTTCAACGTCTCGTTCGTCTCCGCGGCGGCATTCGGCGCCCTCGCTCTGCCCTCCAACGGCAAGTCCTACGCCGTCCTGGGCTTCATCGCCGCCGGTTACGTGGCGACCGCCTTGACCTACTCGTGGCGTACGGCGCGGTCTGCTCGCCCGAGTGCCCTCGACTCGGCCGCCGTGACGGCGAGCACCGCACCGAACGGAGCCCAGCCATGAGAGCCCGAGCCGCCTGTCCCAGCCCGCCTCCTCCGAGTTGGTCTACCCGATGGCCATCTCTGGGCTGGCCACCACTGCGCACCGGGTGCTGCGGGTCGACGCCGACGCCTACACGTTCGCCCCGGACGCGACCTCCGCCGGGCCGACGTCCGGGCTGAGCGCAGCGCTGGGCACCGTCGTCGGTGCGGGCCGGTGGCTGACCGAGTTCGACGCGTCCTACCCACCGGAACATCACGACCGACTGGCGGTTCGGTTCCCACTCACTTCCTGAGCCCGTTGTCCCTGGCCCACGCCATGAGCTCCTCGATGGCCCGCTCCTGGCCCAGCGGCCCGTGCTCCATCCGCAGGGCCAGCAGATGCTTGTGCGCCTTGCCAACCAGAGGCCCCGGGCCGATGCCCAGCAGCGCCATCACCTCGGTGCCGTCAAGGTCCGGCCGGATCGCGTCGAGCTCCTCCTTGGCCCGCAGAGCGGCGATCCGCTCCTCCAGGGAGTCATATGACTGCGCCAGCGCCGCCGCCCGCCGCCGGTTGCGGGTGGTGGAGTCGGCCCGGACCAGGTTGTGCAGCCGATCGAGGAGGTCGCCGGCGTCCGTGACATAGCGCCGGACCGCCGAATCGGTCCACTCGCCGGAGCCGTACCCGTGGAAACGCAGGTGCAGGAACACCAGCTTGCTCACCTGGTCGATCACCTCGCGGGGGAAACGCAAGGCGGTGAGCCGCTTGCGGGTCAGCTTGGCGCCGACCGCCTCGTGGTGGTGGAAGGAGACACCGCCGGCGGGCTCCTTGCGCCGGGTCGCCGGCTTGCCGACGTCGTGCATCAGCGCCGCAAGCCGCAGCACCAGATCCGGCCTTTCCGGCCCCTCCAGCGCGATGGCCTGGTCGAGCACGGTCAGCGTGTGGGCGTAGACGTCCTTGTGCTGATGGTGCTCGTCGATCTCCATCCGCAGCGCCGGCAACTCCGGCAGCACGACATCGGCCAGGCCGGTGCGCACCATCAGGTGCAGCCCGGCGCGCGGATCGGCGCCGCAGATGAGCTTGATCAGCTCGTCGCGGACCCGCTCCGCGGAGATCCGGCCGATCTCGCCCGCCATCCCGGTCATGGCGCCGACCAGGTCGTCGCCGACGCTGAACCCCAGCTGCGCCGCGAACCGCGCGGCCCGCATCATCCGCAGTGGGTCGTCGGCAAAGGACTCCTCGGGGCGCCGGGGGGTGCGCAGCCGACGGGCGGCGAGGTCGGCCAGCCCGGCGTACGGGTCGACGAACTCGTGCTCCGGCAGCGACACCGCCATCGCGTTGACTGTGAAGTCGCGTCGGATGAGGTCGTCTTCGAGGTTGTCGCTGTAGGTCACCTCGGGCTTGCGGCTGACCCGGTCGTACACGTCAGCGCGATATGTGGTGATCTCGCAGTGGAACTCGTCGCGCTGTGCCCCGACGGTGCCGAAAGCGACCCCGATGGTCCAGACGGGTTTCCCCCAGTCCTTGAGCAGTACGAGGACCTGCTCGGGGCGGGCATCGGTGGCGAAGTCCAGGTCGTTGCCCAATCGGCCGAGCAGCGCGTCGCGGACCGAGCCGCCGACGAGGTGCAGCCGGTGCCCGGCCGCGGCGAAGCGGCGGCCCAGGTCGTCGGCCACGGGCGAGACCCTCAGCAACTCGATGACCGCGTTGCGTTGGGTCTCCGTCAGGGAATCGGTCACAGGACCCGAGCCTATCGGGCGCCCGCCGCCCCGTTAGCTATCGTCGGGCCATGGCCCGCGCCCCGTCCCCGAAGCGCAGGCACCGCAGTCTGCGCCGCGTGGAGGAGACATCTGCCGGTGGCCTGGTGGTGCAGGGCACGGGTGAGGCAACGCTGGGAGTGCTCATCGGGCGCGTCGACCGGCGCGGCCGGCTGCTGTGGTCGCTGCCCAAGGGCCATATCGAGTCCGGCGAGAGCGCCGAGCAGGCCGCCGTCCGCGAGGTCGCCGAGGAGACCGGGATCACCGGGCGGGTGGTCGGCACCCTGGGCACCATCGACTTCTGGTTCGTCGCCGAGAGCCGGCGGGTGCACAAGACCGTGCACCACTTCCTGATGCTGGCCGAGGGCGGTGAGCTCTCCGACGAAGACATCGAGGTGGCCGAGGTGCAGTGGGTCCCGCTGCAGGAGATGGGCGACCGACTGGCCTACCACGACGAGCGCGAGCTCGTGGCCAAGGTGCCGGGGATGCTGCAGCGGTCGGCCTGAGGCGCATGTCTGAGCAGGTGCACCCAGCCGGCGGCAACGGGGCCGGCGGCAGTCCCGAGGGGGGCATTGGGCGAGCCGGCCGGGCGATGGCGGTCGGGACGATCGCCTCCCGCGGCACCGGCTTCGTGCGCAGCCTGGTGCTGGTCGCCGTGCTCGGCGTGCAACTCGTACCCGACGCCTACAACGCGGCCAACACCCTGCCGAACATGGTCTACGAACTGCTGCTCGGCGGCATCCTGACCAGCGTCTTCGTGCCGCTGATCGTGAAGTCGCAGCGCCAGGACGCCGACGGCGGTGAGGCATACACGCAGCGGCTGCTGACGCTCACGGTGGTCGTGCTCGGCGCCGCGACAGTGGTGGCGGTGCTGGTCGCGCCGCTGCTGATTGCCCTGCAGGGCTTCGACTCCGGTGACCGGGCCGAGCACGACCTGGCCGTCACCCTGGCCCGGCTGCTGCTGCCCGAGATCCTGTTCTACGGCATCGGTGCGAGCCTCGCCGCGGTGCTCAACAGCCGGGGCCACTTCGCGGCACCCATGTGGGCGCCCGTGGTCAACAACCTAGTCACGATCGCGACCTGTGTGGTGTTCCTGGCCTTGCCCGGTCCGGCCCGGCTCACGCCCGAGACCATCACCACCGCCCAGGTCCTGGTCCTCGGCATCGGTACCACCATGGGCATCGTGGTGCAGGCCGCTGTCCTCTGGCCGGCGCTGCGGCGGGCGGGCTTCCGCTGGTGTTGGCGCTGGGACCTGGGCCACGCTCGCCTGGGCGAGGCCGGGCGCCTGGCCGGCTGGATGCTGGCCTACGTCGCGATCAGCCAGGTGGGTGTCGTCGTCGTGCAACGCCTGGCGATCCTGGTGCACCACAATCACCCCCGGGTGCCCGGCCTGACGGTCCTGGTCAACGCCTCGCTGCTGTTCATGCTGCCGCACGGCATCGTCGCGGTGT
>JBDUBV010000191.1:0-4396 GCA_040003795.1 Pseudonocardiales bacterium
GGCCGCCAAGCGCTTCACGCGGGCCACTTTCCGTGTCAGCGTGTGGTCGGGTTCGACTGCCCTCGGCGGCTGTCGAGTCTGCTCGATTAACGTTCAGGGGGATGACGTCAGATGCCCGGTGGAACACTCACGACGGAGCAGGTTCTGACCGTGCTCGCGCGGTCCCCGCACCGGATCGCCGAAATCACCGCCGACGCGACCCCAGCCCAGTTGCATACCGCCCCCGACCGCGACGAGTGGTCTGCAAACGACGTGCTCGCCCATCTCCGCGCCTGTGCTGATGTCTGGGGCGAGTGCATCGCGACAATCATCGCCGAGGACCTGCCGACGCTGCGAGCGGTCAACCCTCGAACCTGGATAAGGAAGACGCACTATCTCGAGCTGCAGTTCCGGCCTTCGTTGCGCGCCTTTGCCGCTCAGCGCGCCGATCTGATGGCACTCCTCGAATCGTTGCCTCCTGATGGCCGGTCGCGCGCAGCGACCGTGACAGGGGCGGGGAGAGTCCTCCAGCACACGGTGCTGTCCTATGCCCAGCGGCTGGCTCGACACGAACGACAGCACGTCAAGCAGATCGGTGGAATGCTCCACACCATGCACCGGTAGCACCTGGTTGGGGTGACGGCGGTCGGCGCTGCGAGGTACCTTGTCGGCGCAGCATGCCGGCGAAATCTTCGGCGCGGCTGGCTGCTGGTTGTGAGCTTGGTTACCACACCGCGATTGCCCCGCTGGAATGGTGAAGTGCTCGCCCGCTCGTGCCGAGGAGAACAGAGATGATGGTCCGCCTGCTGTCCCGCTGCGCCGTTGCCGCCCTAAGCTTCGGCGCGGCTGTGGTCTGCCTGCCGGGCTCGCCCGCCGTCGCGACGCAGGTGCCGGTGGCCGCAGCGACCCCGGACCCCTCGCCGGCCTCCTTGCTGACCCTGCCCCTTCCCCTGCCGAGCCTGCTGCCGCCCCTGGACCCGACCTTGCAGGGGTTGCCACTCCCGGTGCCACTACCCTCGATCGACCCCCTGCTGCAGTCGCTGGTGAACCTCACTCCGGTCCTGGCGCCCCCGGCACCGCTGCTGTCGCCACCCCCGGCGGCCGGCTCCCCCACGCTCGTCCCCCTGCCCCCGCTTCCTGGCGCTGCCTCCCGCGCACCCGGTGGGCCGGGCGCACCGACCACTGCCGGTGGGGCGACCGCGGCCAAGGCACTTTCCGCAGCCACGGCCGGCGACGGGCGAGCAGCGGCTGGTGCAGCGACCCCCCAGCAGCAGGCCGGTACGAAGATGCGGGCCAGCGCCGCGGCCGGGCACAGCCCCCGCGTGCGGTCGGGAGTGATCGCTTCGGTCGTGGCCGACCGCCGCAGCATCGCCCTTCTGCTCCTGCTCTTCGGCGTCCTGGCTGGGTTCCTGCTGGTGCAGCGCCTGATCGATCGGCGTGATCCGAAGCTGAGCCAGAGTCCCGCATGGCCCGAGCCGGACGTCGCGTTCGGCTAGCCCGTGCCACTACCGCGTACCAGCGCTCCTCGCGAGACCTCCTTCACCGAGCGGCTGGGCAAGCTGCAGACCATCCGGGTGGCCCTTGCCTTCGCCGGGCTCACGATCGGCCTGCTACCTGCCGGTCCGGCTGTTCACCGGCTGCCGCTGTTGGTCCTCACCGCTGCCTATCTCGCGACGATCGGCGTAGCCGAAGCGTTCTGGCGAGGCACCGGCTCCGGCCGTTACGCCGTGCACGGGCTTCTTGTGGGCGCCGACGGCTGCTTCCTCGTCCTCGTCATGGCGCTGTCGGGTGGGGTGACCAGCGCCGCCCGCTACCTGCTGATCTTCGATGTCGTGGCCACCACACTGCTGCTGTCGTACCGCTCCGGAGTGCGGCTGACGCTGTGGCTGTGCCTGCTGCTGCAGGTGGCGTATGAGAGTGCGCAATCTGTGGGGCCGGACTGGTGGTCGTTCCCGACGGGACCCGGGGTCGAGCAGGAGCTCGTGATCTTCTCTGTGGCGCTGGTCGCGGTCGCCCTGCTCACGGCGACCACGGCGTCGTTCAACGAGCGAGCACTGCGCGCGGGCCGGCACGACCTGGAGGTCCTCACCGGCCTCAGCCGGGTCCTCGAGCGGGTGAGCGAACGTGAACTCGTCGCGGAGGCGCTGTGCACTGCCCTGGAGGAGGGCTACGAGATCAGACGCTCGCTGGTCGCGGTGGTCGAGGGGGACATGCTCAAGGTCGTCGCATCCTACGGTGCCGAGCCGGTGACCTACCTGCAGAAGGACGCGATCCTCGAGGAGGCGCTGCTCGCCGAGCATCCGATGCTGTTGCGCGTTCTGGACCGCCGGTCACCCATGGGATTGGCCGCTGCGCTGCCGGATGCCCGCGACGTGGTGCTGCTTGCGCTGCGGGCGGAGGAGACAGTCCTGGGTGTCGTGGTGGCCGAACGCGGCACGGCCGGCCGTCAGGGTTTGCAGAGCCGAGTGCTGGCCGCCTTCGGGCAGATGGCCGCGCAGACCGCGCTGGCAATGAGCCGGGCAAACCTGCTGGAGACGCTCGGTCACCTGGCCGACACCGACGTGCTCACCGGCCTGTCCAACCGAGGGGTCTTCGACCGCAGACTCGCGATGGAGCTCGAACGCGCGCTGCGACAGGGCACGCCGGTGGGCCTGCTGATCGCCGACATCGACCGCTTCAAGCGGATCAACGACGAGCAGGGCCATCCCGCCGGTGACGCGGTGCTGCGTGAGGTGGGCGAGCTGTTCGCCGAAGACCTGCGCGGCTTCGACGTGGCGGCGAGGTACGGCGGGGAGGAGTTCGCATTCATCCTCCCCGGCTGTCCTCACGCGGAGCTGGCGAGCCGCGCCGAACGCCTGCGCATGCGGGTCAAGACCAGGCAGTTCGCCGGCCTGCCGATCACGTTGAGCATCGGAGCGGCCAGCTCGCCCCCTGCGCCACTCACCGCCGATGGGCTGATCGCGGCGGCCGATCAGGCCTTGTACCGGGCCAAGCGTGGCGGCCGCGATCAGGTGGTCGTGAGTCAGTTAGAAGCGCAGCCCGTCGCCCTCGCCCAGCGCAGCGGCGCTCGGCCGGTCTGAGACCGCCGGACGGCCCCGCTAGCGGCGCTCCTGCTCCTCCGGCAGGCCGGGCTCCGGGGCCGCCGGGGCGGTGTCGGGCAGTGGCACCTGCGGTGTGCCCTGGGCGCCGGCCGGGACGCCGAGGAACTCCTTCGCGGCCGGCTCCTCCCCTCCTGAGGAGGACTCCTCGTGACCCTCGAACCGGCTCTCGGTGATCGCGTCGCTGCTCATCACGATTTCCGGCAGCGGTGGCGGTGCGTGGCCGAGCACGATCCGTACCTGGGTACTGATCTCGGAGGCCAGTGCGATGTCGAGCGAGGTGACGCCTCCCACGGAGTGCGTCGACAGCACGAACGTCGTCTCCTCCCGTGTGCGGGACACCTCGGGATGGTGGTCCATCGCGTCTGCGCTGATCGCCACCTGACGCTGGACCTGCTCGTGCTGCTCGTCGGTGAGGGTGACCGTGCGGCTGAGCTTGTCGGGCGTCCCGGACCAGTTCGGCAGGTTGTTGAGGGCATCGGTGATGATCTCGGCAGATAGCGGTGTCGCCATTCGTCGTCCTCCGGTCGCTAGCTCTCGCTGGGTTCCCCCTCCGCACCGCACATCATGCCTCTGGCAGAGTGCCGCATCGTGCAGATCATCGTCGGTGCCGCGATCGTCCACCGCAATCGGGTCCTCGCCGCCCAGCGAGCGGAGCCCCCGGCGCTGGCCGGCGGGTGGGAGTTCCCCGGCGGCAAGGTCGAGGCCGGCGAGTCCGAGGAGGAGGCGCTCGTACGCGAATGTCACGAGGAACTCGCCGTGGAGATCGAGGTCGGTGAACGGCTCGGTCCCGACGTAGCACTGCAAGGGGGGGCCTGGCTGCTGCGCGTCTGGGTCGCCCGCCTGG
The DNA here is from genome assembly GCA_040003795.1 of Pseudonocardiales bacterium. Classification (GTDB taxonomy): domain Bacteria; phylum Actinomycetota; class Actinomycetes; order Mycobacteriales; family QHCA01; genus QHCA01. The sequence continues at coordinate 3,925 of JBDUBV010000191.1, forward strand.
TCGCCGGCACCCCCACCCCGCTCGAGCACTCCGAGCTCCGCTGGCTCACCCGCGGCGAGCTGTCCGACGTGGCGTGGTTGCCTGCCGACCTCCCGCTGATCGCGCAGTTGCGGCGCCTGCTGCCTGCCGGCTGAGCCCGGCGAGGTGCCTGTGGATCAACGGCCTGGGCGAGGGCTGCCCGGGACTAACTGCCCTGGCGCCGGCGGATCTTGTTGCCGAGCCACACCAGCGGGTCGTACCTGGTGTCGACGACGCGTTCCTTCATGGGGATGATCGCGTTGTCGGTGATCTTGATGTGCTCGGGGCACACCTCCGTGCAGCACTTGGTGATGTTGCACAGGCCCAGCCCGGCGTGCTCCCTGACAGCGGGCCTGCGGTCGGCGATGTCCAGCGGGTGCATGTCGAGCTCGGCGTAGCGGATGAGGAACCGCGGGCCGGCGAACGCCGGCTTGTTGTCCTCGTGGTCGCGGAT
>JBDUBV010000061.1:0-14841 GCA_040003795.1 Pseudonocardiales bacterium
CGGCCTGCTGGTGGTCGACGACAAGACCTTCTTCAAGGCCCCCCAGGCCTACTGGATGGCTCAGGACACCGAGGCCAAGGGCGCGGCCCGCTACCCGACACAATGGGTGCGGGTCTCCCCGCAGGACCTCGGGATCGACCCGCGCACCCTTCTGGCACCCGACGTACTCGCCGCGAAGTTCCCCACCAGCGTGGGCAACTCTTCTGCCACCCCCCTCAGCACGATCAACGGGTCGCAGACCCGGCAAGTCTCCGACGGCGATGAGACCGTTTACCTGACCACCGCCGAGCCGTACCGCATCGTGCGGGTCACATCGAGAAGTGACAAGTTCGACCTGGACACGGCATTCCTCGCCGACGCAGCGGTCCCCGCTCTCTTCCAGCGCATCGACACCGAGGTCCAGCACCTCGATCTCGCCATCGACTCTCAGGTGGTGCACAGCGTCGACGGCAAGGTCCTGCTTTCCCCGTGCGGGCAGACCAGCTGCACCGCCAAGGCGACGATCAACACGCTGACAACGCCCTACGCAAACAGCACCCAGCCGACCGCCGCCGACGTGCAGATCAACTTCACGCTGGACCGGCGTCCCATCGGCACCTGTACCAAGGTGCTGACCCTGCCGCCGGGCGGCAAGGCCCCGGCGGCGTGCGTGGTGAACTACCGGCTACCGGCCGACGGGCACACGCACTCGATCGAGGCCGTCGTGCTGGCGACGGCGCGGGCCGTGCTCGCCCCGGACCTGGCCAGGATCAGGCAAAACCTGGCCGACGAGTCCGTCGGCTGGCGGCTGCGGCAGGCCGGCGAGAGCGGGCTGCCCGGCTCCTCCGACCAGGACGGGCCCTACCGCTTCGTGGTGCCGACCGGGTTCGATCCCAATGCCGGGCCACTGCCGCAGAGCGACGGCGGCTACCCCGACGCCGACGGCAACCTGTGGACCGAGGTCCCGGCCAAGGGCGACGCCGCCAAGCGCAAGTTCACCAGGGAGTGGAAGGTCAAGCTCGGACCGGGCGGGCTGGCCAAGTGGCAGGACAAGGCCAAGCAGAGCAAGGGTGATTACTTCCTGAGCGTGACGCCGGACGGCCGGCTCTCGGACTGAGTCCGGTCAGTCCCGCACCCGCCGGGTGATCCGCAGCGCGATCATGGCCACGACCATGCCCGCCGCGGCCCCGATGATCGCCCGTGCCCGGGTGGACTCGCTGAGCGCGGTGGCACCTCTCGAGGCGACCCGTCGGGGACTGGCTCGCTCGACCAGCTCATCGAGCGTGCCGGCCAACTTGGCCCGGATGTCCTCGATCTCGTGCTGGATCATCTCGGGGTCGCGCGGCTGCGTCACTGACCCGTCCCCTTCGTCGGTGCTGCCGGTGGTGGCAGTAGCGCTCCATGCTGCCATGCCACCTGCCTGTCCGGTCGCCTACCTGTCCGGTCGCCCGGCTACGCACGCAAACACATGTCGCGTCAACACACACGTACATAACCCGAAACCCGCTCTCGTGCCCTAAGGTCAGCCTCGCCGCTGAGGATCCTCCAGCAAGGAGCCGCCCACATGACCGAAATCCAGGCTGACGTACGCGAAGGTGACTACGGCGAGCGCGTGCTCGCAGTGGAGCCCGGCGGGGCGGAGCTGATCCCGCTGGCCGAGCGGCACGGCCGCCCGCTGCAGCTGTTCTGGACCTGGATGTCGCCCAACCTGGAGTTCGCGACGATCTTCGTCGGCGTCCTCGCGGTGGCGGCATTCGGCCTGTCGTTCTGGCAGGCGACGCTAGCCATCCTCGTGGGGTCGGCCCTCGGATCGCTGAGCCACGGCCTGCTGTCGGCTCGTGGCCCCGCCTTCGGCGTGCCGCAGATGGTGCTGAGCCGGATCTCGTTCGGCTGGTTCGGCAACATCCTGCCCGCCGGGCTGAACGCCGTGACGGCCAGCATGGGGTGGTTCGCGGTCAACAGCGTGAGCGGCGCCCTTGCCCTGTCCGCCCTGACGCACCTCGGCAAGGTTCTGTCGCTGATCATCATCGTCGCCGTGCAGTTGGTGGTCGCGTTCTTCGGCCACAACCTGGTCCATGTGTTCGAGCGCTACGCCTTTCCCCTGCTCGCCGTCGTCTTCGCCGTCGCGACGGTGATCATCCTGTCGAAGGCCAACCTGGGCCACGCCGGCAAGCCGATCCCCGGCGCTTTCCTGATCACGGTTGGCGCCACGTTCGGTTACGCCGCCGGGTGGAACCCCTATGCCGCCGACTACACCCGCTACTTCAAACGGGACGCCAGCAAGTCGGCCACCGCGCTGTGGGCCGGGCTCGGGGTATTCATCTCCTGCGTGGTGTTGGAGGTCGTCGGCGCCGCGGGAGCCACGCTGCCCGGCAAGTGGCTGGACAACCCGACGGCGGCCCTCACCGCACACCTTCCCACTGTGGTGGGCAAGCTGACCCTGCTTGCCATCGCGCTTGGTGCCGTGTCGGCCAACGTCATCAACGTCTACTCCGGCGCGATGTCCTTCCTCGCCATGGGAATCAGGCTTCCGCTGGCACTGCGGCGGGCGATCATCGCGGTGGCCGCGGGCACGGTCGGCTTCATCATCGCGTTGAACGGCCTCAACGACGTGTCGAAGTACGAGAACTTCCTGCTCGTGATCGCCTACTGGATCGGCCCCTGGCTCGGCGTTTACTTCACCGACTGGTACCTGCGCCGGACCTATCGGGTGGACGGTTTCCTCTTCGACCGCAGGCACAATCCGTGGGCCGGCCCCGCCGCCATGCTGATCGCCATGGTGATCTCCATCTGGCTGTTCGCCAACCAGGTGAAGTACGTCGGCGTCGTGCCCAAGCACTTCCCGAATTTCGGCGACATCGCCTTCGAGGTCGGCTTCGTCCTCGCCGCGGTGCTCTACCTGATCTTCTTCACCCTCCAACGGGACCGGCAGTCCGAAGAGCTGGTGATCCCCGCCTAGGTCTCCACCCGCTACGCGGCACTCAGCCGCTCACCCGGGGCTGTCCCGCAGGAAGGTGATGGACTCCTCGGCGCCGTCCCAGACCACTGAGGTCTGCGCCGGCTGGGTGCGAGCCACGACCCGCCCGCCGCGCAGCACCAGGTAGCGCGGTGCCACCAGCCGCAGGGCATCGACATCGGTCGGCGCGTCGAACACGACGAGGTCGGCGCTGCCGCCCTCTCGCAGCCCGTAGTCGGTTAAGCCGAGGGCCGCCGCCGGGTTCACGGTGACCATGTCGAGGAGCCGGCGCAATTCCGCCGCCCCGCTCATGTGTCCGAGGTGAGCGAGCACGAAGGCGGCCTGCACAGGGTCGCCGTAGCCCAGGGGGTACCACGGGTCCATCACTGAGTCGTGCCCGATGCAGACGTTGACGCCCGCCTCCTGCAGTTGCTTGACCCGGGTGTGGCCGCGGCGGATGGGGCCGGTGTCGAACCGGCCCTGCAGCACGGCGTTGTCGAGCGGATTGGTGACCATGTGCAGGCCGGCCCGGGCGATGTTGTTGACCAACCGGTAGGCGTAGGCGGCGTTGTAGGAGTGCATGGCCGTCGTGTGGCTCGCCGTCACCCGCCCCGACATTCCCCGGCGGATCGTCTCCGCCACCATCACCTCGACGAAGCGGGAGTGTTCGTCGTCGGTCTCGTCGCAGTGGATGTCGACCCGCGCGCCGTACTGCTCGGCCAGGTCGAAGGCATAGACAACGGAGGCGACGCCGTCCTCACGGGTCAGCTCGTAGTGCGGGATGCCGCCGACCACATCGGCCCCCAGCTCGACCGCCTTGCGCATGAGCTCTCGGCCGCCGTCGAAGGACATGATCCCCAACTGCGGGAAGGCGACCAGCTGCAGGTCGACCTGGCCGGCCGCCTCGTCACGCAGCTCCAACAGCGCCCGCAACGCACGAAGCTGCGGGTCGCACACGTCGACATGGCTGCGCACGTGCTGCACGCCGTTGGCCAGCTGCCAGCGCAGGACCTGGCGTGCCCTCGACTGCACGTCGGACACCGAGAGCGTCTTCACCCGCTCGGCCCACACCGCGATGCCCTCGAACAACGAGCCGGAGACGTTGTCGCGGGGCTGGCCGACGGTGAGCACGGCGTCGAGGTGGATGTGCGGCTCGACCAGCGGCGGGGTCACCAGTCGGCCCTGCAGATCGATGCGCTCGCGCGCCTCGCCGTCGGGCGGCGCCGCCACGAGGCGGCCGCCGTCCACACCCAGGTCGACGGGCACCGTGGCGCCGGCCGGACGTGCGTTGCGCAGCAGCAGGTCGATCACGGGCGCACCGTACCGGCCGTACCGGCCGCACCGGACAGCCCGGCCAGCGCGCGGCGCAATGCAACTCCGGAGCGGTCCGCCCGGACATGCACCTCGTCGCGCATCCGCAGCGGGAGGCCCGCCACCCGCATGTGCGCCTGCAGGGCGAGGTCCTCGTCGAGCACCGCCTGCTCGAAGTCCAGCTCGCCGGCCACCACGTCCGGTGGCGGCACGGCAACACCGCCGATGCCGTGCACCAGGAGCTTGGTGTAGACGCGGGTGCTGCCGAGGTCCTCGGGTTGCAACAGGAAGAGGATCACCTTGACCGACCCGGCGTCGAGCTCCTCCAAGCGCAGCAGGAGCTGGAAGGGCAGCCGGTAGACGTAGGTGGCCCGGCGCCGCTGTTGCAGCGGGCGCAGGCCGGCGACAACCCCTGGATCCTCCGGGTTGGCGAACCACTGCTCCTGCACGCTGCTGAAGCCGCCCGGCTCGGCCCTCACCTCATACGACGGCACCCCCGTCTCCTGCACCGCACCGAACGTCGTGGTGTGCACGAAGGGGAAGTGCGCGACGTCGAGGAAGTTGTCTGCCATCAGCCCGGCCGGCGACGTGGTACGGGCCGGATCGAGCCATCCGCCGGGGTAGGCCGGGTCACCGTCCTCAGCTAGCTCCAAGCGCGGGGCGACCGGCTCGTCGGGTGCCAGCCAGACGATCCCCTGACTCTCCGATACGAAGAACGGCACTGGGTAGACCTGCAGCGCCCTGCCCACCGGGTCACGGCGCACCAACCAGTCCTCGCCAAGGAGCCGGACCGGCAGTTCGTGGGCGCCCAACTCGGCGCTGAGCGCGACGGCGTGCCAGCCGCGGCGCAGGGTCGGATCGGCGTTGGTGAGGAGAGGGCCGAGCTCCGCCGGCGCGTCGAGGGCGTCGGCGTCGAGCCAGACCGAGCCGTCCCGCTCGACGACGTCGACCGCGCCGAGGGTGGCCCGCGGGGGGATCGACACGTTGTTGGCGGAGGGCACCACGGTGCAACTGCCGTCCGGGCCGAACTCCCAGCCGTGGTAGGCGCACCGCAGCCGCCCTTCGACGACGCTGCCCGCGGACAGCGGCAGGTGCCGGTGGGGACAGCGGTCGAGGAACGCGCTGACCGGCCCGCCCGGGTACAGGCGCACGAGCGCGCAAGCCCGACCGCCCACCTCGACGCGCACGGGACGCGGCGTGACCTCAGCGCTGGAGGCGACCTGCTGCCAGTTCACCGGTCCAGGTTAGGACCCGTACCCGCCGGCGTCGCCCGCGAGTGCCGATGCCGATGCCGCGATCTCCGTCTGCAGCCGCGACGAGTGCACCGAGCCGATCGTGACGGCCGCCAGGGCCTCATCGAGGGACATCGGACGAGCCAGCAGGTGTCCCTGCCCCAACCGGCACCCGAGCTGGCGGATCCGGTGCACCGTGTCCCAGTCCTCGATCCCCTCGGCCAGCACGGTGAGACCCATCGCCTGAGCCATCGCGACAACACCCTGAACCAGGGTGTCGGCCCTGGGCTCCCCGAGGGCTTGGATGAGGGATCGGTCGATCTTGACGATCTTCACGGGCAGCCGGTAGAGGTAGCCGATCGAGGAGTAGCCGACACCGAAGTCGTCGACAGCCAGGGCGGCGCCGGCTTCCTCCAGTGCCAGCAGGGCCGACGCGGTCTCCGTGTCGTCGGCCAGCAGCGCGCTCTCGGTCAGCTCCAGCACCAGCTGGACGTCCGGTGTGCTTGCGATCAGGCCCCTCACCTGCCGGAGCAGGGCCGGGTTCTTGACCTGGGCGGGTGAGACGTTGACGCCCATCGTCAGTGCCCGCCCGGAGCTCTCGCGCATCATGACGGCGGCGGCATGGCCCAGCGCGAGCACCTGCTCACCGAGTTGGTCGATCAGCCCGGTCTGTTCAGCGATCGCGATGAAGACCTCGGGGGGCACTGGGCCCAGCGTCGGGTGATTCCAGCGGGCGAGGGCCTCGAAGCCCTCGATCTCGCCGCTGAACAGCCGCACCACCGGCTGGTAGGCGAGCTCGATGCGGTGCCCGACGACGGCTTTGCGCAGCTCCTCCTCCAGCTCGATACGCTCAAGGATCTCCGACTGCATGCTGGGTACGAACACCGCCGACTGCCCTTTGCCGCGTGCTTTCGCTCGATACATCGCCGTGTCGGCCTGGCGCAGGACGTCCTCCGCGCCTGCTCCGTCGCCGTAGGCGATGCCGATGCTCGCGCGCATGTGCACCTCCCGGCCGTCGATAACGAAGGCCGAGTCGAAGGACTGCAGGATCCGCTCGGCGAGGTGCTCGGGTCCACGCGGATCGGGCACCTCCTCCACGAGGATCGCGAACTCGTCACCGCCGATGCGTGCCGCGGTGTCAGAGCCGCGCAGGCAGCCGGAGATCCGCTCCGCGACGGCGACCAGCAGCTGATCTCCGCCCTCGTGTCCGAGCTGGTCGTTGATGGACTTGAAACCGTCGAGGTCGCAGTACAGGACGGCAATCCTTCCCCGGCCTCCCCTTTTCTTCAGACCATGTTCGAGGCGGTCGCTGAAGACGCTGCGGTTTACCAGACCGGTGAGGATGTCGTGGCGGGCGAGGTAGGCGGTCTCCTCGGTGAGGCGCCGGCGGTTCAGCGAGGCCGCGCCCACAGCCGCGATCGCATCCAGGGCGCGCTGGTCGTTGCCGTTGAAGCGGTCGACGTTGTCCTTGCGGCGTGCCACCAGATAGCGCTTGTCGTGGCCGTCGACCTTGAGCTCGGCCCCGATCTCGCCCGGACCGGCCGGTTCGTCCCGCAGCTCGACGAAGGAGTGCCGCAGGACGTGCCCGGTGTGGTCGACCAGGGACTGTTCGGCCTGTGTCTCATCGGTCCAGTCCAGGGCCTGCCTCGCCGCCGCCAACAGACCGCCGAGGCGCTGCTGGTCGAGCTGGAACCGGCCCACGGCCAGCGCCGCCACGAGGATCGCCGCGACCGGCATGAGCAGGAGCAGGAGCGTCCACGTCGAGTACTTGCGCAGGAGCAGGGCGCCGAGGTAGCCGACGGTGTCCACGCCGACGAAGCAGATCAGGCCGATCAGCACCGAACGCACGTTGAGCGCAGAGTTCAGCGACGCCTTCTCCTCCACGGCGATCGAGACCGTCGTCATCAGCAGGTCGAACCCGAAGTAGGCGCAACAGGCCAGGACTACCGTGATCAACTCGCCCGGGCCGCCCGGCCACAGGTTCCGGCCGAGTGCGACGATCCAGACCAGCAGCGCACCGCTGGTGACCGTGATGCCGAAGTTGAACAGCCGCGCGCGCAAGCGCCTGGGCATGATCCCGTGTGCGCACACCATCGCCATTGACCACAGCGCAAGCGCCTGTACCGGAGGGACCGTCAGGGAGAGAAAGACCAGCGGCGCGGCCTCGAATCCGATGGCGACATCACCGGATCGTTGCGTCAGCGTCAGGGGGAAGCGCGACATGACGACAGCCAGCACGGCCACCGCGATGTCGTAGGCAGCCAACTGCGTGCCACTGAGGATCCAGGACGTCACGCTGAGGAACGCAACCGCGACCCCGGAGAAAAAGAGCCCCAGGTCCAGCAGGAGGTCAGGTGGGACTGGTGTGGGCCTATCCGACATCCGGCCTCCCAGTGAGAGCCTCGGCCAGCCGGTTGGCATCCTGAAGCCCCCCAGTGCCCTCAGACTAACGGGTTACCTCACCGTCCTGCCTACGCCGTCTGCCGCGCTTGTTGCTCTGCGGCGGCACTCACCCCCTGCCACCCAGTCCGTCCGCACCGGTCGCGAGGGTGTGGGCGGCGTCGACCAGGGCGAGGTGGGAGAACGCCTGCGGGAAGTTGCCTGCCATCCGGTGGGTGGTCCCGGCGTACTCCTCTGCCAGCAGTCCCACGTCGTTGGACAGCTCCAGCAGCGCCTCGAACATCTCCCGGGCCTCCCTCACCCGGCCGGCCCGGGCATAGGCGCCGACGAGCCAGAAGCTGCAGGCGAGGAACGCGTACTCCCCGGGCGGCAAGCCGTCGACCGTATTGCCGTCGTGCTCTGCCTCCGTGACGTAACGGTCCACCAGGATGCCGTGCCTGAGCTCCCGCTCGACGGCGGCGATCGTGCCCATGACCCGGGGGTGGTCAGGTGGCAGGAAACCCATGTGGGAGATCAGCAGCAGGCTGGCGTCGACGGATCGTCCGCCGTAGTACTGCGTGAACGTGCCGAGTTCGTCGTTCCAGCCCTTGTCCATCACCTCGGCGTGTACCTGGTCGCGCAAGTCGCGCCATCGATCGACCGGCCCCCTCAGCTGGTATGCCTCACAAGCCCGGACCGCCCTGTCGAAGGCCACCCACACCATCACCCGCGAGTGCGTGAAGTAGCGCAGTTGCCCGCGTACCTCCCAGATGCCGTTGTCCGGGCGCTCCCAGTTGGTCTCCAGGTAGGTCATCAGCGAGCGCTGCAGCGGCCACGACCACTCGTCCTCGCTCAAGCCCATGCGGCGGGCCTCCTGCAGCGCGTCCATCACCTCGCCGACCACATCGGCCTGGTACTGCGCCGCGGCGGCGTTGCCGACCCGCACCGGTTGCGAGCCCTCGTAGCCGGGCAGCCACTCCAGCTCGTACTCCGGGGTGTAGCGTTCCCCACCCACGCCGTAAAGAATCTGCAGGTCGGCCGGATCACCGGCGACGGCCCGCAGCAGCCACCGCCGCCACGCCTGGGCCTCGTCGCGGTAGCCGTTGGCCAGCAACGCCCACAGGGTCAGCGACGCGTCGCGCAGCCAGCAGTAGCGGTAGTCCCAGTTGCGCGGGCCGCCGAACTGCTCGGGCAGCGATGTGGTCACCGCGGCGACAATGCCGCCGGTCGGCTCAAAGGTCATGGCTTTGAGTACGGTAAGCGAGCGCAGGACCGCGTCGTGGTAGTCACCCTTGTACGTACACTGGTCGGACCACTCCTGCCAGTAACGCTCGGTGGCCTCGATCACCTCGTCGGTGTGGTAGGGCGGCGGGACCGGCTGGTGGGAGGGGAACCACGTCATCGAGAAGTCCAGGGTCTCCCCGGGCGAGATGGTGAACTCCGCCCGGTGCATCCGCCCGACCGGCTCCGGTACCACGTTGCCGCGCAGGCAGACGGCATCGGGCCCGGCGATGGCGACGATGGTGCGGCGGTCGTGCCGCTTGCGCACCCAGGGCACCACCCTGCCGTAGCCGAAGCGGATGGTGAACTCCATCTCCATCGCGACGGTGCCCCGGACCCCAACCAGTTGCCGCACCACATCGGCGCGCCCGTCGTTGACCGGCATGCAGTCAATCAGCCTGACGACGCCGTGAGCGGTGGTGAACTCCGTCTCCAGCACCAGGGTGTGGCCGCGGTACCACCGCCGGACCGAGGTGACCTCGCCGCAGGGCCGCAGGACCCAGTGGCCGTTGTCGTTGTCGCCGAGCAGCGCGGCGAAGCAGGCAGGGGAGTCGAACCGCGGCATGCACAGCCAGTCGATCGAACCGTCGAGGCCGATCAGGGCTGCGGTGTGGGTGTCTCCGATGATCGCGTAATCCTCGATCGGCAAGGCCATGGGGACATCTTGCTAGCCTTTCGCCACCATGACAGCACCAGTCCGGCTGCAGCCCGGTGATCGCGCCCCCGACTTCGACCTCACCGACGACTCCGGGCGGCGGCATCGCCGGTCCGACCTGAGCGGCCGCCGTACGGTTCTCTATGCCTATCCCGCTGCCATGACGCCGGGCTGCACCACGCAGGCATGCGACTTCCGCGACTCCCTCGACTCCTTGCACGCGGCCGGCATCGACGTCCTGGGGCTGTCGCCGGATCCGCCGGCCAAGCTGGCCACGTTCCGCGACCGCGACCGGCTGACCTTCCCGCTGCTGTCCGACCCCGATAAGGCGGTGCTGTCCGCCTACGGCGCCTACGGCGAGAAGAAGCTGTACGGTCGCACCGTCACCGGCGTGATCCGCTCGACGTTCGTCATCGACGCCGAGGGGCGCATCGAGTCCGCGCAGTACAACGTCAAGGCCACCGGGCACGTGTCCAAGCTCCGGCGTGAGCTGGGCCTCTGACACACTCGCTGGCGGGGCCGTAGCCCAACGGCAGAGGCACACGGTTTAGGTCCGTGCCAGTGTGAGTTCGACTCTCATCGGCCCCACCGGCGCTCAGCCGTGGGCGCGCAGCTTGTGGTCGGCTATCGCGTACCTCGAACCCCCGTCGCGCTTGGCTGCGAACATCGCGGTGTCGGCGTCGCGCAGAATCGCCTCAGGCAGCTCGCGGCCCTTGCCGGCGAAAGCAATTCCCACACTCGCCGACACCTCTACGTTGCCGACGTCCTCGATGTGCACCGGCAAGGCGAGTACGTTGGCGACCCGCTCGGCGACGCCCTCGGCGACGGCCGGATCGAGGATCTCCTCACAGACGATCACGAACTCATCACCTGAGAGCCGGGCGAGCGTGTCGGCCGGGCGTACCGCATGCCGCAACCGGTCGGCAACCGCGACCAGAGCCAGGTCGCCCGCATGATGCCCGTGCTGGTCGTTGATGCTCTTGAACCCGTCGAGGTCGACGAAGAGAACTGCCGCAACGGCACCGGAGCGCCTCGCCTTCTCCATCGCGTGATCGAGCCGGTCGTGCAGAAGCGCCCGGTTGGGCAGGCCCGTCAGGTCGTCGTGCAGCGCCCGCCGGCGCAGCTCCTCGGCGGTCTCCCGCGCAGTTTCGTGTGCCCGGGAGTTGAACACGTACGACGCCGCGACGTCGGCCAGCACCTGAGTGGCTGCCACGTCCTCGGGCGCAATCTCACCCGGCTCCTTGAGGTAGACGTCGAGGGCGCCCGGCCGGTCACCCTCCGCGCCCATGGGGAAGGCGAAGACGGCCCCCAGACCCGCCTCGCGGGCCCGGGGAGAGAACCGTGGGAAACGCTCGTCGGAGCCGAGGTCGGCGATCAGCACCTGCTTGCCGGTGCGCCAGGCCTCGATGCACGGGCCCTCCCCCAACTCCACCTGTAGCGGCTCGACCTGTTGCACGATCCGGTCGGAGGCCGCCGCGAAGTGCAGGTCTCCGTCGGCTTGCATGAGCAGCACACCTGCTCCGGTGACGGGCACGATCGTGAGCACGCGCTCGACCAGACGGTCCAGAATGGCCTGGATCGAGTAATCACCCACCAGCGTGTGCGCGAACTCGATCAGTAATTCAGCAAGCCGTCGATCGTCTGCCACCGAACCTCGCTAACGCCGCGACAACTGCCGAAGGGGTACACCCGCCACCCTGTACACAACGTAGCCAATCGCATGCACGTTGTGTGCACAAGAAAGCGCTCCTTGTTCAGTTGGGGGCTACAGCATTCGCGATCGCTGGGGCCAGTGCGCGGAAAGCCGCACCCCGATGACTGATCGCGTCCTTGGCGTTCGCGCCGAGCTCCGCGTTGGTGCGGTCCTGCCCGTCGGCGACGAAGATCGGGTCGTAGCCGAAGCCGTTCGCTCCCCGCGGCCGGTCGATGATCGCGCCTTCCATCCGGCCTTCGGCGACTTGTTCGCGGCCGTCCGGGGTGACCAGCGCGGCGGCGCAGACAAAGGCCGCGGCTCTGCGTCCTGCGGGGACGTCGGCAAGCTGGTCGAGGACGAGTTGCAGGTTGGCCAGGTCGTCGCCATGCCGGCCGGCCCAGCGCGCGGAAAGCACCCCGGGCATGCCGCCGAGAGCGGTCACCGCCAGGCCACTGTCGTCGGCCACCGCCGGCAGGCCGGTGTGGCGCGCCCCGTCGCGCGCCTTGGCCAGCGCGTTGTCGGCAAAGGTGGCGCCGGTCTCGGGCGCCTCGTCGTACGGGGGCACGTCCTCGAGACTGAGCAACTCGACATCCGTACCGGCCAGGATCCGGCGCAGCTCCGCCAGCTTGTGCCGGTTGCGTGTCGCGAGGAGCACCCGCGGTCGGCTCACCGTCCCAGAGCGTGCAACTGGATGGTCGTCAGCTCGGCACAACCGGCGACTGCCAGGTCGAGCAGCCGGTCGAGGGTCTCGCGGTCGAAGGCCGCGCCCTCGGCGGTGCCCTGCACCTCGACGAACGCGCCCTCCCCGCTGCACACGACGTTCATGTCCGTGCCCGCCTTGACGTCCTCTTCGTAGGCCAGGTCCAGGCGCGGCTCACCATCGACGATGCCGACCGAGACGGCCGCGACGGAGCTGTGCAGCGGCTGCGGTTTGGCAAGTGAGCCCTTGTCGCCCAGCCAGCCGATGGCATCGGCCAGCGCGACGTAGGAGCCGGTGATGGCGGCGGTGCGCGTGCCACCGTCGGCCTGCAGCACGTCACAGTCGATGGCGATGGTGTTCTCACCGAGCGCCTTGAGGTCGACAGCGGCCCGCAGGCTGCGCCCGATCAGCCGGCTGATCTCGTGCGTGCGCCCGCCGATCCGGCCCTTGACCGATTCGCGGTCGCCGCGCGTGTGCGTGGCTCGCGGCAGCATGGCGTACTCCGCCGTCACCCACCCCAGGCCGCTGCCCTTGCGCCATCGCGGCACGCCCTGGGTCACGCTCGCGGCGCACAGCACCCGCGTGGCGCCGAACTCCACCAGTGCCGACCCCTCGGCGTGGTCGAGCCAGCGGCGGGTAATGGTGACCTGGCGCAGGGCATCGGCCTTTCGGCCGTCGGGTCGCGTCATCCTCGGCAGCCTAGCCAGTGGGCATCGAGCGAAGCGAGGCGCGGAGCGAGTTGACGGTCAGACGTCGTAGGAATCCCCGCTGGCGACAACGGCCACCTTGCCGCCGAAGGTGCCGGCCGCCTCGTCGAGTATGCGGTTGTGATCGGTCCACGAGGTGAGGTGGGTGAGCAGCAGCTGCGCAACGCCGGCCTCCTCCGCATGCTGCCCGGCCTCGGCGCCGGTCACGTGCAGCCCGGGCGGATTGGCCACAGCTGAACTCCAGGTAGCCTCGCAGAGGAACACGTCGGCGTCGCGGGCCAGGGCGGTGAGAGCCTCGGTGGGCGCGCTGTCGGCGGAGTAGGCCAGCACCCGGCCGCCATGTTCGAGCCGGACGCCATAGGTCTCGACCGGATGGTTCATCCGCCCAGTGGTGACCCGGAAGGGGCCTATCTCGAAGGTCGCCGCGGCGAGCACCCGCTCGTCGTAGACCTCGCCGAGACGCGCCTCCTGCGGGTTGATCTCGCAGGCTCGGGCGAACCGCGCCAGCGTCCCCCTGGGTGCAAACAGCGGTAGGACCGGCTGCAGGCCCTGGGGGCCGTAGCGCCGCGCGACGACATAGCTGCACGCGTCGAAGAAGTGGTCGCCGTGCAGGTGGCTGATGTAGAGCGCGTCGAGGTCGTACAATCCGATGTGCTGCTGCAACGCGCCGAGCGCGCCGTTGCCCATGTCCAGCATGAGCCGGAAGCCCTCGGCCTCGACCAGGTAGGCCGAGCAGGCGGCGTCGGCGCGCGCGAAGCTGCCGGCACAGCCGACGACGGTGAGCTTCACGCGAGGGCACCCTGCTCGACGGCGGCGATCTGCGGGCCGAGGAACCGCCGCCCCAGCCGGACGAACGACTCCGAGTCGCCGGTCGCTATGAAGCGGTGCATCGGCGGTGGCGCGTCGTCGTCGCGAGCGAGGCCCTCGCGGGTCAGCACGCGGTAGACGTCCTTGGCGGTCTCCTCGGCACTGTTGATGAGCGTGACGCCGTCGCCCATGACCAGGCTGATCACGCCGGTCAGCAGCGGGTAGTGGGTGCAGCCCAGGACCAACGTGTCGACATCGGCGTCCTGGAGGCCCTTGAGGTAGCCCTCGGCCACGCCCAGGATCTGCCGGCCGCTGGTCACCCCGCGCTCGACGAAGTCGACGAACCTCGGGCAGGCGACCGTGGTCAGCTGCACCTGCGGCGCGGCCTGGAAGGCGTCGTCGTAGGCCTGGCTGCCGATCGTGGCCCGGGTGCCGATGACCCCGATACGGCCGGTGCGGGTGGCGGCGACGGCGCGCCGGACGGCCGGCAGGACCACCTCGACGACCGGCACGTCATAGCGCTCACGGGCGTCGCGCAGGCAGGCGGCGCTCGCCGAGTTGCAGGCGATCACCAGCGCCTTGACGCCGTGGCCCACCAGCTGGTCCATCAATTCCAGCGCATTGCTGCGCACCTCGGCCAGCCGCAGGGGGCCGTACGGGCAGCGGGCGGTGTCACCGAGATAGAGCAGCGCCTCGTGCGGGAGCTGGTCGAGCACAGCGCGGGCCACTGTGAGGCCGCCTACGCCGGAGTCGAAGATCCCGATCGGCGCGTCACTCACGGCGCAAAGCGTACGCGAGCGGCTGATCCACCTCCCGCCGTCCGCCCACAGCCGCGCTGCGTCCTCCTCGGCGGCATCCCCAGCAGCGGCACTCTCGACTCATGGCATCTCCTGCCAGGCCCTCATCCCTCGCTCAACTTCTCGACCACCAGGCTGGCGTTATCTCACGACGGCAGGCCAACCATCGCCGCATCACCGACAACGCGATCGCGGCCCACGTGCTCAGCGCCCGCTGGCAGCGCATCCATCCCGGGACTTAGGCAACCTTCACCAGGCCGCTCCCCCGGGTCGCACCCCTGTGGGTCGCCCTGCTCTACGCCGGCCCCGAGGCCGTGCTCATTGCTCCCACGGCAGCAGAGGTG
>JBDUBV010000062.1:0-14792 GCA_040003795.1 Pseudonocardiales bacterium
CACGACCAGGTCGAGGCGATGACGATGGGCGACCGGGTTGCCGTGCTCAAGGACGGCATCCTGCAGCAGGTCGACACCCCCCGCCGCATGTACGACCACCCCGACAACGTGTTCGTCGCCGGGTTCATCGGCTCACCGGCGATGAACCTGATGACGATCCCCCTCGACGACAACATCCTGCACTTCGGCGCCACAGAGGTGCCCGTCGCCCGGGAGACGGCCCAGGGCGCGGACGGCCGGCAGATTGTCGTCGGTGTCCGGCCCGAGGATTTCGAGACGGTCGGCGAGGGCCAGGGCCTCAAGACGGTGGTCAACGTCGTCGAAGAGCTCGGCGCGGACGCCTATGTCTACGGGACCGCGGACGTGCACGGCGAGGACCACGACATCATCGCTCGGGTCGACGGCCGCAAGGTGCCCGACAAGGGAGCGGTCATCTACTTCGCCCCCCGGCCCGGGGATCTCCACCTGTTTTCGACCACCACCGGCGAACGGCTGGAGGACTGAGCAACCTGCGCTGCGGGCTCAGCAGCGGTCGGGCTGCACCACGTGCCAGCCGCTGCTCAGGCGGTAGCGGCCGGCCCGGTCGATGCGGGCAACCGTCCACTTGTCAGCCCGCGTCAGGCAGCCGTCCGGCCCTTCCAGCGTCAGCCACTGCGACCACCGCAGGCGGATCACGACGGTGCCCGGCCGCGGCATCTCGAACGTGACGCCCGTCGCGTCGGAGCGCACCAGCACACCCGGCGCGCTGACCAGCGGCTGGGGGCTGGTCACGCGGTACAACTGCCAGTCGTCGTTGCCCCACACGTACGTGAGGTACGTCAGGTTGGCATCGACCAGTGCCGCCTCCTCCTGGCCCCAGTTGTCCAGACGGGTGCCGACGGGCAGTGCGACGTAGGTGACTGCATTGTCGTAGAGCCACTGCAGGTAGGCATCGCCGGTGAGGGTGCCCTGGGGGGAGCGGCCGTAGAACAAGCCATTACGGCCGACGTCGACCTGCCGCTCCCAGCCGCGGGCTATCGGCACCGCGTCGGCGACATAGGTCGACTCCCAGTGGTCGTGCAACGGCACCACCTCGATCCGTCCCACCGGACCGAGCCGGTGCAACTCATCGATGAGTGGCTCGAAGAACGGGCGATGGGCGGCCCGGCTGCCGGCGTTGCCGAGGTCGCCGAGCACCAGCGGTGGCTGCCACCAGCAGATCAACACCAGCGCGAGCGCCAACCGCGGCCAGTTCAGGTCGGCGGTCGCCGCGACAACCGGGACGGCGAACAGCAGCGTCAGCCGGGCGGCGTTGAACCCGATCGGGCTCGGGACAAGGAACAGTGCGAACAGCCCCGCCGCCGAGAGCATCGCGCCGACGCGGATCGCCCGGTAGTGCACCGGCACCAGGAAGGGCACGGCTATCGACATCGCGATGACCAGCTTGGCCGACTCCATGCTGAACGGCTGGATCCCGCCGTCCCGGAAGAACGCGGCAACGACCACCATCGGCACCGCCGCACCGGTGCCAACTGCCAGGCCGTCGCGCCGTCGGCCGGTCAGCAGCAGCGCACCGCCGGTCAGGCCGGTGAACAGGCCCGCCACCGGACTGGCGGCAGTGCTGAGCGCGGCGAGGGCAACGACGAGGCCGATCCGCAGGCGTACGTCGAGCTCCACCAGCGTCACCGCGCACAGGGACAGCACCCCGAAGGCGATCCCGAGCGCAAAGGTCGTCCGACCGCTGACCAGGTTGCACACCAGGCAGACCGCCCCGAGGAGCCCGCCCAGCAGCGGCCTGCGGACGCGCCCGCGTACCAGCAGGAAGGCGAAAGCGACCGCTCCGAGCACGGAGGCAACCGCACCCACCCCCCGGGAGCCGATGAGAGCGTTGAGCGGCCCGGTCAGCAGGGAGTAACCGAAGGGGAAGATGCCGCCGTACCACCGGAAGTCCACCGGTCGCGCGCCGTAGGTCTGGACGAAGTGGCCGCGGGCGACCTGGGCGGACAGGTCGGTGCCGGCCAGTGGGAGGAACAGGAAACCGGCAGTCAGGACGAAGGAGAGCGCTCCCGTGGTCAGGACGACCCGGCGGTAGGGGTGTGGCATGCGCTGCAGCACGTCTCAGCCTGCCCGGCTCATCCGTAGAACACCCTCTCGACCACGGCGCGAGCGCGTCGCGTCGTGCGCAGATACTCCTCGACGAACCCACCAGGGTCCTCGCCGGGAGGGTAGCCGACCGCCCGGGCGACCCCCTCCAACTCCCGGCCGCGCCTTGGCAGTGAATCGGCCGGCCGCCCGCGTACGAGCGTGACCGCGTTGCGCACCCGCGAGGCCAGCCGCCAGGCAGCGGCCAGCGACGCCGCGTCGTCGGGGCCGATCAGGCCGGCCGCGGCGGCGGCCGCAAGGGCTGCGAGCGTCTGCGGGGTCCGCAGCCCCGGATGCCGGTCGGCATGCCGCAGTTGCAGCAGCTGGACCGTCCACTCCACGTCGGCCAGCCCGCCCCTGCCCAGCTTGAGGTGCGTGGCCGGATCGGCGCCGCGCGGCAGCCGCTCACTGTCGACGCGGGCCTTGATCCGGCGGATCTCGGTGACGTCCCTGGCGGAGATCCCGCCGGCCGGGTAGCGGTAGCCGTCGATCATCTCGAGGAACCGGGCCCCCGTCTCGTCGTTGCCGGCGATGGGCCGGGCCCGCAGCAGCGCCTGGATCTCCCAGACCGACGACCAGCGGTCGTAGTAGGCGGCGTAGGAGGCGAGGCTGCGCACCAACGGCCCCTGGCGGCCCTCCGGGCGCAGGCCGGCGTCGACACCCAGCGGGGGGTCGGGAGCCGGGACGGACAGCAGTCGCCGCATCTCCTCGGCGACCTCGTGGGCAACGGGGGCCGCCTGTCCCTCCTCGGCACCGTCGAGCGGCTCGAAGACGAACAGCACGTCGGCGTCGGAGCCGTAGCCGACCTCGGCACCGCCGAGCCGGCCCATCGCGATGACCGACATCTGCATCGGCAGGGCGCCACCCCGGCGCCCGGTGGCCGCGGCCAGCGCGCTGTCGAGCGCAGCGCACAGCGTCGCGTCGGTCACCCCGGACAGCGCCTGCCCGACGGCGTCGATGTGGAGCAGGCCGAGCAGGTCCGCGCTGGCGACCCGCAGGAGCTCGAGCCGGCGCTGCCCGCGGGCGGTCACCACGGTGGCCTCCTGGTCGGGGCTGCGCTGCGCAGCGGCCACCATCGAGGCCCGCAAGGCCGCCGCCGGCCTGGGCCGCAGCTCCTCGTCGGAGGCGAGCATGCGCAGGGCTTCGGGGGCGCGGGCCAGCAGGTCGCCGACGAACCGGCTGGAGCCCAGCAGCAGGGCCAGCCGCTCGGCGACCAGCCCCTCGTCGCGCAGGAACCGCAGGTACCACGGTGTGTGGCCCAGCGCCTCGGACACCTGGCGGTAGGCCAGCAGGCCGGCGTCGGGATCGGCAGCACCGGCGAAGGCGCCCAACATGGCCGGCAGCACCGCGCGCTGGATCGCGGCGGTGCGGGTGAGGCCGGAAGTGAGCGCCTCCAGATGGCGCAGTGCGCCACCGGCGTCGGCGAAGCCCAGCCCCTTGAGCCGGGCCGCCGCGGCAGCAGGCGCCAGCCTCAACTCCTCGCCGGGAACCCTGGCCACCGACCGCAGCAGCGGCCGGTAGAACAGCTTCTCGTGCAACCGGCGCACCTCACGGGCGTGTCGCGCGCGGTCGGCCTCGAAGGCGTCGACGGCACTCATCTCAGGGCCGCTCTGATAGCCCATCGCTCGGGCCAGCCAGCGCAGCCCCACTTCGTCGGCGGGCAGCCGATGCGTACGCCGGAGCCGCTGCAGTTGCAGCCGGTGTTCGACAGCGCGCAGCCACCGGTACATGTCTGCGAGGGTCGCGGCATCCGCCAGGCCCACGTAGCCACCGGCGGCCAGCGCCTCCAGGGCCACCAGGGTCGTGCCGCTGCGCAACGTCTCGTCGACCCTGCCGTGCACGAGTTGCAGCAGTTGCACCGCGAACTCCACGTCGCGCAGGCCACCCGGCCCGAGCTTGAGCTCTCGCACCGCGTCGCGGGCCGGCAGCGCGGCCTCGACCCGGCGGCGCATCTCCTGCACGTCCTCGACGAAGTGGTCGCGGTCACCGGCCCGCCAGACCAGCGGCGCCAACCGCTCGACGTACTCCCGACCCAGCGGCGCGTCTCCGGCGACCGGCCTGGCCTTCAGCAGTGCCTGGAACTCCCAGGTACGCGCCCAGCGCTGGTAGTAGGCGGCGTGGCTGTCGAGAGTACGCACGAGGGGCCCGTCCTTGCCCTCCGGCCGCAGCGCTGCGTCGACCGGCCAGGCCACTTCCTCGCAGATCCGGATGAGAGACGTCGCAAGAGTGGTCGCGGTGTGCAGGGCTGCACTCGCCGAGCCTCCCTCGACCGGCTCTGCGACGAAGACGACATCGACGTCAGAGACGTAGTTGAGCTCGCAGCCGCCGCACTTGCCCATCGCGATCACCGCCAGCCGGCTCGGCTCGGCATCGGCCGGCAGGGCAGCCCGTGCGATGGCCAACGCCGCGCAGAGGGTGGCCGCTGCGAGGTCGGAGAGCTCCGCGGTGACCTCGTCGAGGGCCTGCGCTCCGGTGAGGTCGCGGGCCGCGATCAGCAGGAGCGCCCGGCGGTAGGCAGTGCGCAGGGCGGACACCTCTGCCGGGCCGTGCCCGCGGGCCCGCGGCTGGGGGTCACCCGGATCGGCGCCCACTGCGACCAGCAGCCGATCGCGCAACTCCGGCGCGCTCGCAGCGGTGGCGGCGAGCGGCTCGTCGAGGAGCACCCGCCACTCGTCGGGGTGGCTCACCAGGTGGTCGCCGAGCGCCGAGCTGGCACCCATGAGGGGGATCAGGCGTTCGCGCAGCCGCGGCAGGCTACGCAGTCGGTCGACAAGCGCCGGCCCGGAGGTCTGTCCCTCGACCAGCCGGACCAGGGCCAGCACCGCAAGGTCGGGGTCGGCTGTCGCCGCCAAGGCGTCGACGATCTCGCGTCCCCCTGGCGCGAGGGCATCGGGATCGGCCGCGTCCCACAGGCCCAGCCCGTCGGGACCGAGCAGCCGCTGAACCCGAGCCGCGTCGGCGAAGCCCAGCCGGACCAGCGGCGCGCGCCCGGCCAGCGTCACGGTGTCGCGCCGGCGAGGGCGGCAAAGCGCCGCGCCACCGGCCGCCAGACCTCCTCCAGGTCCTCGTGCACGTCGATCGCGCCTTGCAAGGCCCGGTCGACATCGATGCCGATGGCGCTGAGGCGGGCCCGCGTCTGCTCCGCCCACTCGGCAACCTGCTCAGGAGTGGTCTCGATGTGGAACTGGATCCCCCAGGCCCGCTCCCCCACCCGGAACGCCTGGTTGGCGTAGGCGGTGCTGCTGGCCAGCAGCACCGCGCCCGGCGGCAACTCGGCGATCTCGTCGTCGTGCCACTGCAGGACGTCGGGAGTGAAGGGCACCATCCCGAACAGCTCGTCCTGCGCGGCCACGTCGCGGCGGGCGACCAGCCGGGCCCCGATCTCCGGACCGTTGACCCCAGGGCGCACCCGGCCGCCGAAGGCCTCGGCGAGAAGCTGGGCCCCCAGGCAGATGGCCAGCGTCGGGACGTTGGCGGCCACGGCGGCTCGCAGCAGACCTTTCGTCGCCGGCAGCCAGGGGGCCGAAGGCGCTCCGTGCTCGTCGGCGTAGGCAGCCTGGGGACCGCCCAGGACCAGCAGGCCGGCGAAGCCGTCGACCCCGAGCGGCAGCTGCTCACCCAGGTAGGGGTGCGCGAACACCAGCTCGACGCCTGCTTCGGTCAGCCAGTCACCGAGCCGCAAGGCACCCTCGGAAGCGGTGTGCTGCACGACCAGGACGCGGGGTAGGGCCACGGTCCGAGGTTACCGGCGGTCAGAGCAGGGGGAGGTAACGCTCCAGCTCGAACGGCGTGACGAGTCGCCGGTACTCCTGCCATTCGGCCCGCTTGTTGCGCAGGAAGAAGTCGAACACGTGCTCGCCGAGAGTCTCGGCCACCAGCTCCGAGCTCTCCATCGCGCGCAGGGCGTCGGAAAGGTTGTGCGGCAGGTCCTGATAGCCCATGGCGCGCCGCTCGCCCTCGCTGAGATCCCATACGTTGTCCTCGGCGCCGGGCGCCAGCTCGTAGCCCTTCTCCACCCCCCGCAGGCCGGCCGCGAGCAGCACGGCAAAAGCCAGGTAGGGGTTGCAGGCGGAGTCCAGGGAGCGGATCTCGACCCGGGTGGAGTTGGCCTTGCCCGGCTTGTACATCGGGACGCGCACCAGTGCCGAGCGGTTGTTGCTCCCCCAGCAGACGTAGGTCGGCGCCTCGCCGCCGGAGATCAGGCGCTTGTAGGAGTTGACCCACTGGTTGGTGACGGCGGTGAACTCCCGCGCATGTTCGAGGATCCCGGCGATGAAGGACTTGGCGGTGCCCGACAGCTGCAGGGGGTCGGCCGGGTCGTGGAAGGCGTTGCGGTCGCCCTCGAACAGCGACAGGTGGGTGTGCATGCCCGATCCCGGCTGGTCGGTGAACGGCTTGGGCATGAAGGTGGCGTAGACGCCCGCGCGCATCGCCACCTCCTTGATGACGTGCCGGAAGGTCATGATGTTGTCTGCGGTGCTCAGCGCGTCGGCGTAGCGCAGGTCGATCTCCTGCTGCCCCGGCGCCACCTCGTGGTGGCTGAACTCCACGGAGATCCCCATCAGTTCCAGGGCCGTCACGGCGTCGCGGCGGAAGTCGTGCGCAACGTCGTGGGTGGTGAGGTCGAAGTAGCTGCCGAAGTCGACCGGCGGCGGCAACCGCCCGCCCTCTGGCTGCTCGGCGAGCAGGAAGAACTCGATCTCCGGGTGGGTGTAGAACGACAGGCCCTTCTCCGCCGCCTTGCCCAGGGTCCGCCGGAGCACGTGCCGCGGGTCCGCCCGCGACGGCGAGCCGTCGGGCATCCGGATGTCGCAGAACATCCTGGCCGCGTCCGGCTCCGTCCCCCCCTCCCACGGCATGACCTGGAAGGTCGCCGGATCGGGCTTGGCCACCATGTCGCTCTCCGACACCCGCGCGAAGCCCTCGATGGCCGAGCCGTCGAAGCCGATCCCCTCCTCGAACGCCGCCTCCACCTCGGCCGGTGCGACGGCAACGGACTTCAGCGTGCCCAGCACATCGGTGAACCATAGCCGGACGAACCGGATATCACGCTCTTCCAACGTACGCAGGACGTACTCCTGCTGGCGATCCATGCCCGCCACCCTACGAGCCGATCGTTACCGCCGTGTATCCCGACATGCCTCCGGCAGGGAACCGGAACAGGTAGGACAATGGGGGCGTGGCCATGCTGCGGGTAGCCCTCGCCCAGATCAACGTCACCGTCGGAGACCTCGACGGCAACGCCGACCTGGTGCTGGAGTGGTCCCGGCGGGCCGCCGACGCCCGCGCCCATCTGGTGGCCTTCCCCGAGATGGCGCTCACCGGATACCCGCCCGAGGACCTCGTGTTGCGGCAGTCCTTCGGGTCGGCCAGTGTCGCCCTCGTCGAACGCGTTGCGCGCAGGCTGGCCGGGGAAGGCCTCGGTGAGCTCGCCGTCGTCGTCGGCTACCTCGACGTCGACGGCGGCCCGCGCAACGCCGCCGCCTTGCTGCACGGCGGCCGGGTGGTGGCCCGTTACTTCAAGCACCACCTGCCCAACTACGGCGTGTTCGACGAGGATCGCTACTTCACGGCCGGCGACCGTTTCGTCATCGTGCGGCTGCACGGGGTCGACGTGGCGCTGACCGTTTGCGAGGACCTGTGGCAGGACGGCGGCCCCTTCGCGGTTGCGGCCGCGGCCGGCGTGGGGCTCGTCGTCAACATCAACGGCTCGCCGTACGAGCGCGACAAGGACGACACCCGCCTGGGTCTGGCCGCGCGACGCGCCGTCGAGGCCGGTGCTGCCGTCGCCTACGTCAACATGGTCGGTGGCCAGGACGAGCTGGTCTACGACGGCGACTCACTCGTCGTCGGCGCCGACGGCACGCTGATCGCGAGGGCGCCGCAGTACGACGAGACGCTGCTGGTCACCGACCTCGAGCTGCCGACGGCAGCCGGGGCAGGCGCCGGGGGCACCGTCGGCGGAATGACGATCGGGCGCACCGTCGTCTCCGAGCTGCCGGTGCCGGCCTACCCCGCGCAGCCACCGGTCATGGCCGAGGCACTCTCCGCGGAGGCAGAGGTGTGGGCCG
Organism: Pseudonocardiales bacterium; assembly: GCA_040003795.1. Classification (GTDB taxonomy): domain Bacteria; phylum Actinomycetota; class Actinomycetes; order Mycobacteriales; family QHCA01; genus QHCA01. The sequence continues at coordinate 8,193 of JBDUBV010000062.1, forward strand.
CCCTGGTGACCGGCACCCGCGACTACGTGCGCAAGAACGGCTTCCGCTCGGTCATCCTGGGCCTCTCCGGCGGCATCGACTCGGCGGTGGTGGCCACCATCGCCACCGATGCGCTCGGCGCCGACGCGGTGCATGTGATCGGCATGCCGTCGCGCTACTCCTCCGACCACTCCCTGACCGACGCCGAGGACCTGGCTGCCCGCCGCGGCCTGCACTGGCGGGTCGTGCCGATTGCCCCGATGGTCGACGCATACACCTGCGTCCTGCCCCTCGAGGGCCTGGCAGCCGAGAACCTTCAGTCCCGGATCCGCGGGACGCTGCTCATGGCGCTGTCCAACGCCGAGGGCCACCTGGTCCTGACGACCGGGAACAAGAGCGAGCTCGCGACCGGCTACTCCACGCTGTACGGCGACAGTGCGGGAGGCTTCGCGCCGATCAAGGACGTGCCCAAGACGCTGGTGTGGCAGCTGGCGCGGTGGCGCAACGCCCTGGCCGAGAAGGACGGCGAGACGCCGCCCATCCCGCAGAACTCCATCGACAAGCCGCCGTCCGCCGAGCTCGCGCCCGGCCAGCTCGACAGCGACAGCCTCCCCCCTTACGAGATTCTCGACGCCCTCCTGGCCGACTACATCGACCGGGATCTCGGCCGCTCGGCACTGCTCGCCCGGGGCCACGACCCCGAGGTCATCGAAAAGGTGATCCGGCTGGTCGACCTGGCGGAGTACAAGCGCCGGCAGTACCCACCGGGGCCGAAGATCTCCCTGAAGGCATTCGGCCGCGACCGGCGACTGCCCATCACCAATCGGTGGCGCGAGACGGTGTGACGAGTCAGACATCGCACGCTCCGGATCAGCCGTGCGACGATCATCCCAGCCCGGGGACGTCACGTGACGCCTCGAGGAGCGAAACGAGGCCAGCCATGAGCGACTCCGGCGAACCATCCCTGTACGGCGGGCCGGCGAGCCGCCGGGTCACCGTGGTCGACATCCAGGCCGCCAAGGAGCGCGGCGAGCGCTGGCCGATGCTGACCTCCTACGACCAGTACTCCGCCGAGATCTTCGACCGGGCCGGGGTGCCGGTGCTGCTGGTCGGCGACTCCGCCGCCAACAACGTGTTCGGCTATCCCGACACCGTCTCGATCACGGTGGAGGAGTTGCTGCCCCTGGTGCGGGCGGTCACCCGGTCGTCGCACCGGGCCCTGGTCGTCGCGGACCTGCCCTTCGGCTCCTACCAGCTCTCCGCCACCCAGGCGCTTGAAACCTCCATCCGCTTCATGAAGGAGGGCGGCGCGCAAGCGGTCAAGCTCGAGGGCGGCGCCCGGGTCGTCGCGCATGTGGCGGAGATCGTGGCTGCCGGCATACCGGTGATGGCGCACATCGGCTTCACCCCACAGAGCGTGCACGCCCTCGGCGGCTACCGCGTGCAGGGCCGCGGTGAGGCCGGCGACACCCTCGTCCACGACGCCCTCGCGTTGCAGCGGGCCGGCGCGTTCAGCGTGGTCCTGGAGATGGTGCCGGCCGACGTCGCCAAGCGGGTCACCGCGGAGCTGACGATCCCGACGATCGGCATCGGCGCCGGCGTCGACTGCGACGCGCAGGTGCTGGTCTGGCAGGACATGGCGGGGATGCGTGACGGGCGGCTGCCGAAGTTCGTCAAGCAGTACGCCGACCTGCGCGGCGTGCTCACCGGCGCCGTGCAGGCCTTCGCCGACGACGTGCGCACCGGCCATTACCCGGATGGCTCGCACTCCTACTCCTGACGCCGGTAGGTTACGTCCATGCCTCGTACCCGAATCCGCGCAGCCACCGGCACCTGCCTGGTCGCAGCCGCCGCCGCGTTGCTCGTGACCGTTACCGCGCCATCTGCCACAGCCGGGCAGGCCACGGCGCTCGGCGGAAGTTCGGCCGCCGGCACCGTCTTCTTCCCCAACCCGGTCCAGCAGACCGGCAACGAGGGCCTCACCGACAACAAGGACGCCGACTACGCCGCGCTGCAGCCTGCCTACCGCAGGGTCACGCTCACCGACCTCGACGGCACGGGGAGGCTCTCCGGCCGATACGTCACCGTCAAGAGCGCGACCGGCAAGGCCGCGGCTGCCGTCGGTGCCGCCTTCCCCGCCTACCACCGCGACGCCGACCAGTTCGAGCAGGTGATGGCCTACTACTGGATCACCTCGGCAGCCAACTACGTCCGCACCCTCGGCTTCGGCTCGACCCTGGCCGCCGTCGACAACCGACAGGTCCAGGTGCGGATCAACCAGTACGGCGGCGACAACTCCTTCTTCCGCGACAACAAGGTCAACATCACCTTCGGCAAGGGCGGCGTGGACGACGCGGAGGACGCAGAGGTGATCGTCCACGAGTACGGCCACGCGACCCAGGACTCCCAGGTGCCCGGGTTCGGCACCTCCCTGGAAGCCGGGTCGATCGGTGAGGGCTTCAGCGACTACTTCGCCGTCGCGGTGACCGATGCGATCGCCGGAGTGCCGTCGCGGGTCCCCGAGGCGTGCGTGGCCGACTGGGACTCCACTTCCTACACCTCGGTCGTGCCGCACTGCCTGCGCCGCATCGACGGGACCAAGCACTACCCGGAGGACGTGATGGGCGAGGTGCACGCCGACGGTGAGATCTGGTCATCGGCGCTGTACGCGATCCGCAACTCCGTCGGCCCCCGCAACGCCGACACCCTCATCATCGACGCGCAGTTCGGCTTCGCTCCCGACACGACGTTCGCCGCGGCGGCCCGGACCACGGTGGCCACGGCCCAGCGGCTGTACGGCAGCACGACCGCCGCTGCGGTGCGGACCGCCTTCGTCAACCGCGGGCTGCTCTAGCCACCAGCGGCATCCGGGTCACCGTCAGACGTCGGTGACCCGGATGCCGGCATGGGACCCGTAGCGCCGGTTGATCGAGATCAGATTGGCCGTGAGCGCCTCGACCTGGCGGCAGTTGCGCAGTCGGCCGGCGTAGACGCCGCGGAGCCCGGGAATTCGCTCGGCCAGCGACTGCACAAGATCGGTCGCAGCCCGGTCGTCGCCGACGACCAGCACGTCACTGTCCATGCGCTCGACCGATGGGTCAGCCAGCAGGACCGCCGACAGGTGGTGGAACGCGCCCACGACCCGGCTCTCCGGAAGCAGGGCCTGTGCCTGCTCCGCCGCGCTGCCCTCGGTCACGGTGAGTGCGTAGGCGCCCTGCTTGTCGAACGCCAGCGGGTTGACGCAATCCACGACCACCTTGCCGCGCACCTCCTCGCGCAGCGACCCGACCAGGTCGGCATGGCCCTCCCAGGGCACGGCGACGACAACCACGTCGGCCCGCGCCGCCACCGAGGCATTGTCGGCCCCGGTCACCCTGCTCGTGCCGGCGACGGCGTTGACCTCGGCGGCAGCCACCGAGGCCCGGTCGGCCGTACGCGACCCGAGGAGCACCTGCTGGCCGCCACCCGCCAGCCGGAGGGCCAGGCCCTTACCTTGGGGCCCGGTGCCGCCGAGGATCCCGACGACGAGTCCGGCAACGTCGGTCGGCTCAGCACTCATCGTCACATCCTTGCAGCCGGCCGACGCCGTCCCGACCCATGCCGCCTCCGTACGCAAACGCTGTCCCGGGGCGGGCCGGGAAAGGGTAAGTGGGTGGACGCACCGGGCGCCGACACGTCAGGCTGGATCACCGTGGAGCCGCCCGAACCGCCGCACCTGTCCCCGAACCCTGCCGCTGCGGCTGTGGCGCCGAGACCACCCCGTCGGCGGAGCCTGCGCCAGCTGAGCATCGACATCTCCCCGCTGCGGACGTCGAGAGACTTCCGGCTGAACTTCACCGGCTCCCTGGTCTCGTTGTTCGGCTCGACGATCACCTACGTGACCATCCCGTACCAGGTTGCCCGACTGACCCACTCGCCACTGGCTGTGGGGCTGCTGGGCCTGTGCGAGTTGGCGCCGATCCTGATCATGGCGTTCGTCGGAGGGGCGCTGGCCGACTACATCGACCGGCGGCGACTGGTCCTGCTGTCGGAGCTGGCCTTCACGGTCATCACCGCCGTGCTGCTCTTCAACGCGACCCTCGACCGACCGTTGGTCTGGGTGCTCTTCGCGTGCGCGGGCCTGGCCGCCGGAATCGATGCGGTGCAGCGGCCGGCCCTGGACTCGATGATCCCGCGGCTCATCGAGCCACACCAGATCCCGGCTGCCTCGGCCCTGGGCTCGCTGCGGATGAACGCTGCGTCCGTCGCCGGCCCGACGGTGGCCGGCGTGCTCATCGCCACCATCTCCTTGCCATGGGTGTTCGCCGTCGACATGGTGACCTTCGCGTTCTCCCTGGTGACGCTTGTCATGATGCGCGCGGTGCCACCGCCACCGGACGCCGACCGGCCGAGCCTGCGCAGCGTCCTCGAAGGCCTGCGCTATGCCCGCAGCCGGCCCGAGCTGATGGGCACCTACCTCGTCGACATCAACGCGATGCTGTTCGGCATGCCGATGGCGCTGTTCCCATTCATCGCCGACCGGCTCGGCGGTGCTCAGGTGCTCGGGCTGCTGTACGCGGCGCCCAGCGTCGGCGCCATCCTTGCGACGGTGACGTCGGGCTGGATCAAGCATGTGCACCGGCATGGGCTCATGGTGGTGCTCGCGGCCGGCGCATGGGGCGCGGCAATCGTGGGCTTCGGATTCGCCGGCAGCCTGTGGCTGTCGTTGACGATGCTGGCGCTGGCGGGGGTGGCCGACAGCATCAGCGGATTCTTCCGCTCCATCATCTGGAACGAGACGATCCCGGACCGTCTCCGCGGCCGGCTGGCAGGCATCGAGATGATCAGCTACACCACTGGCCCGCTGCTGGGCAACACCGAATCAGGTGTAGCCGCTGCACTGTTCTCGGTGCGCACGTCCGTCGTCTCCGGCGGGCTGTTGTGCATCGTCGGGACAGGCGTGCTTGCGCTGATGCTGCCGGCCTTTCTGAGGTACGACGGGCGCCGCGGGCTGGCCGCCAAACAGGCAGCGGACGCCGCACACACCGCGCACAGCACCTAGACCGGACTGCACAGAGATCAGGCAGGCAGCCGCGCCGTCGCGACTGCCTGCCCTGTCGAGCGGTGGCCCTGATCAGGGCCGGTAGTGCGGTCAGGACTTGGCGGAGCGCTTGGCCGGTGCCTTCTTGGCGGCCGTCTTGCGCGCTGCCGTCGTCTTCTTGGCAGTGGGCTTCTTGGCAGTGGCCTTCTTGGCGGCCGTGGTCTTCTTGGCGGCCGTGGTCTTCTTGGCGGCCGCGGTCTTCTTGGCGGCCGCGGTCTTCTTCGCCGGCGCCTTCTTGGCCGTCGTCGTCCTCTTGGTGGTGGTCGTCTTCTTGGCGGTGCTCTTCTTCGCCGGCGACTTCTTGGCCGACGACTTCTTGACGGCAGAGACCTTGGTGGCTGCCCTCTTGACCGTCTTCTTGGCCGTCGTGGTGGCGGCGGCGGCGGTGCGCTTGGCGGGGGTCCTCTTCGCAGCAGGCTTCTTAGCCTTGGCTGTCATTGCGGACATGTGCTTCCTCCCTTGGGGATTCTCGTAATACCAATGAACGGCTTCGCGTCGACAACGTCAACGTGACACGCCGTGCGGCCGATTTGCGCAGGTCCGGCCGAAGGTTCGACTCTGATCCTCCCGTCCAGCGAGTCATTGAGCGAGAATGCTTGCCACAGTTGAGTTTCTGGCCGGTGAGGACCGACCGCCGCTCCCAGGTAGAGACGAAAACATTCTCGGTGCATTCCTGCAGCAATAACGCTAGCTCACGATGTCTCATCACGCTGACCCATTGGCGTGATTGCCGCACCCTCCATAAGGGAGGGACGAAGCGGGCCGCACATCAAGAGGACGTTCCGTCCTCCCATTCCGCGTCCTCGGCGTCGAACTTGCGGTTGCGCTCCTGCACCGTTTGCAACGCCCTCGCCGCCTCCCGCTCGGTGCTGTAAGGGCCCAGTCGGTCACTCCAGCTGCAGGCAGCGTCACCGGTCTCGACCCGGTGGTGGACCAGGCACCAGAAGTACGTTCCTTCAGAATCCATCTCCGACCTTTGCCCCCGCCAGGCAGCGGGCAATCCGCCTCTCGGCCGAAGCTCAGCCGGTCTCAGCCTGGCGCATGGCGGCTGCCGGACTCTGCGCCCAATGCGACAGCTCGGCGCGCGAGGCGACGCCTGCTTTGACCATCAGAACGCGCAGGTGGTTCTTGACGGTCTGGGCGGCGATGCCGAGGCTTGCCGCCACCTGCTTGGTCGCCATGCCGGCATTGATCATGTTCAGGATCTCTTCTTCGCGGCCGGTCAGCCGCAGATCGTCCGAGGCGCGCCGGAAGCTGGGAGCCTGAGGCAGCAGCGCTGCGAGGCTGGCGCCCGGGAAGACGACGCTGCCGCCCAGCACCGACGAGATCGTCGATCTCAGTTGCTGGGGGCCTGCATCCTTGTGGACCATGCCGCGCGCGGACGAACGGACGGCATCGGAGAGGTCCTGCCGCCGTCGGGACCAGGTGAGCAGCAGAGCCGGCGCGGTGAGTTCGCTCAACAGGGCCAGTGAGACCTGGACCGGCTCGAAGCCGAGGAGCATGAGGTCCGGGGCGCGATCACCGACAGCCTCGATCAGAGC
>JBDUBV010000192.1:0-4360 GCA_040003795.1 Pseudonocardiales bacterium
ATGGTCGACACCTACGGATGGCTCGTCGCCATTCCCCTGGCAGTGCCGGTGCCGCTTCTCCTGCTACCCGACGGTCGGGTGCTGTCGCGACGCTGGCGCCCGGTCCTGTGGGGGGTTATCGGGGGGTCCGCGGCCGGAACTCTTGGCGTGATGACTGAGCCGGGTGAAATCGGCCAGTTTCCCTATGAGCACGTGGTCAACCCGTTCGGGCAGGCTGCATTCGGTCCCGTGCCCCACGTGCTGGCCGCCACCGGCCTGCTCACGATGGTTGTGGGAGCCATCGCCGGGATCGTGGCTGTAGTCCGTCGATTCCGACGCTCGCACGGCATCGAGCGCCAGCAGTTGCGATGGGTGGCCCTCGGTGGCGGTTGCACACTGGTCGGCATCGGCTTTGCCAGCTTCAGCGAGGATCCGGGTCTGACCGGGCTCGTCGGCGGCGTGGCTTCGGCGATCTGCATCAGTGCGCTACCCGTGTGCATTGCCGTCGCGGTGTTGCGCTACCGCCTCTATGACCTCGGCCGACTGGTGAGCCGGACCGTCTCGTACGCCGTCGTCACCGGCACCCTGCTGGCGATGTACTTCGGCCTGGTCACGGCCGTCGGCAGCTTAATGCCCAAGGGCAACTCGCTCGGGGTGGCCGGCGCGACCCTGGTTGTGGCAGCGCTGTTCCAGCCGTTGCGCCGGCGGGTGCAGGAGTCTGTCAACCGAAGATTCAACCGGTCCCGCTACGACGCGGGCCGGACCGTCGAGGCTTTCAGCACCCGGCTGCGTGACGAGGTGGATCTCGACTCGTTGCGTATGGACCTGGTCACCGTGGTGCGCCGGACCATGGAGCCGTCCTCGGTCGGTGTGTGGCTCCGCGAACCGACGGGAATATCGCCGTGAGTGCGTCACGCGACACCTGGCTGAGCCGGCTCGCCGCAGCCACCTTCAGCGCGTCGCTGCTGCTGCTGCTGGCGACCATCCTGCTCGACGCCCTGAGCGCCCTGCAGCGCGCGAGGTCTGGGATCTCGCTGAGTCAGGCGGTGGGCGCGCCGGCGTTCAGCATCGCGTTCTTCACCTTTTCGGTGGTCGGCTTCGTGATCGCGCGGCGGCGGCCCGCGCACCCGATCGGCTGGCTGCTGCTCGGCATCGGCCTGTCTTGGGGCCTTCGCGGGTTCCTCTTCGACAGCTATCTGCCCTGGACGCTGAAGACCCATACCGGGTCACTGCCGGCGGCACCGCTGGTGGGCGCCATTTCCTTCCCGCTCTGGGTGCCCTGCGTCGGGCTGATGGGGACGTTCCTGATCCTGCTGTTTCCGGACGGGCGCCTCCCGTCGCCGCGGTGGCGACCGGTCGCCTGGGCGTCCGGCATCACGATCGGCTGGCTATACATCACTGACCTGGTCTGGCCGGGCCCGGTCCAGCAAGCACCCGTGCCCGACCTGCACAACCCGCTCGCCATCGATGCGCTCGCGCCGATCCAGCCGGCCCTTCAGGCGCTGGTCCTCGCGCTTCCGCTGTGCATCGTCGCGTGTGCCGTCGCCCTGGTCCGGCGGTTCCGCCGCGCACGCGGGGTCGAGCGCTTGCAGTTGAAGTGGTTGGCGGTGGCGGGAGCCATGGTCGCAGGCAGCTATCTGATCCTGATGCTCGTCGCGGGCCTCGCCGCGCTGATAAGTCCCGGCCCCGCGCCGTGGTGGGTCGATGCGGTATCCCAGGTGGTCGTGTCCGCCTTCGCCCTGATCCCGATCGCGATCGGGGTGGCGGTCCTCAAGCATGGTCTGTACGGGCTCGACCGGTTGATCAGTCGTACGGTCAGCTACGCGGTCATCACCGGCACCCTGCTGGTGGTCTACTTCGGCCTGGTCACCGCGGCCGGCAGCCTCTTGCCACGAGGCAACTCGCTCGGGGTGGCCGGCGCGACGCTGGTTGTCGCGGCGCTGTTCCAGCCGCTGCGCCGGCGGGTACAGGCGGCCGTCGACCGCAGGTTCAACCGGTCCCGCTACGACGCCGGTCGGACCGTCGAGGCCTTCAGCACCCGGCTGCGCGACGAGGTGGACCTCGAATCGCTGCGTACGGACCTGGTCGAGGTGGTACGCCGGACGATGGAGCCCTCCTCGGTCGGCGTGTGGCTGCGGACACCCGGAGGGGTGGCGCGATGAGCCCCAGATTGCTCCGGCGGCTCGCCGTCGCGGTCTTTGCGCTGTGCGTCCTGCTGCTGCCGGCGACCGTGATCGGCCAGATCGCGATCGCCCGGGCCCTTGGCGAGTCGCTGCTGCTGACACCCGCGGGGGAGGTAAGCCCGGCGCTGTTCAGCTTCCTGATCTTCGCCTTCCCACTGGTCGGCTTCCTGGTCACCCGGCGGCAGCCGTCGAACGCCATCGGCTGGCTGCTGCTCGGCATCGGGCTGTGCTGGGGGGTTCGCGGGTTCCTCTTCGACACCTACCTGCGCTGGACGCTGACCGTCCACCCCGGCTCATTGCCAGGCCCTGCTGTCGTCGGCGCGCTCAGCTTCCCGCTGTGGGTGCCCCTGGTCGGGTTGATCGGGACGTTCCTGATCCTGTTGTACCCCGACGGCCACCCGCCGTCACCGCGCTGGCGACCGGTCGCGCGGGTGTCCGCCGTCCTCGTCGTCGGCCTGTATCTGCTGGGGGTCGTCCGGCCCGGCCCGGTCGAGCAGGCGCCCGTACCCGACCTGAACAACCCGCTGGGCATCGGCTGGCTCGAGCCGATACTGCCGGCGCTCGACGCGCTCGTGATCTGTCTGCCGATCTGCATCCTGGCCTGCGCCGTCGCCCTGGTCGTCCGCTTCCGGCGGTCGCGGGGCGAGGAGCGACTGCAGCTGAAGTGGCTGGCGACGGCCGGTGCGTTCGTGGCCAGCGGCTACCTGTTCGTCATGGTGTTCTCGGGCCTCGCGATGGTGACGCATGCGCGGTCGGAGCCCATCTGGTTCCGCGTCTTCAACGAGCTGCTGTTCCTATCCTTCGGCCTGATCCCGGCGGCGATCTGGGTGGCGGTGCTCAAACACGGCCTGTACGGGATCGACCGGCTGATCAGCCGCACGGTGGCCTACGCGGTGATCACCGGCATACTGCTGGCGGTCTACGTCGGTCTTGTCACGGGGGCGGGCAGCCTCATGTCGAAAGGCAACTCTCTCGGGGTGGCCGGCGCGACGCTGGTTGTCGCGGCGCTGTTCCAGCCGCTGCGCCGGCGGGTCCAGGCCGGCGTCGACCGCAAGTTCAACCGGGCGCGTTACGACGCCGGACGCACCGTCGAGGCCTTCAGCCTGCGGCTACGCGAGCAGGTCGACCTCGACACGGTTCGGGGCGATCTGCTGGCCGTCGTAGGCAGCACGATGCAGCCCTTATCGGCGACGCTGTGGCTGCGCGGCACTCAGGGAGGGGGGTCCTGACGCGCGCCTCCGCGGTTGGCCGGCTGCCCTGGGTGCTGTGGGCGGTGATGATGGCTGTCGTCGCCGCCGGGACGGCCCGCTGATCTACCAGATGGCGACATCGGCTGCACCGCAGTTCTACCCGTGGCCGGGCATCACTCTTGGTCCCCCCCGGTGGCGTCCGTGATCCTCGTTCCGTGCGCCGTCTGGCCTCGATCGTGCTGACGGTGCTCTCCTTCGCCTAGGTCGCAGTGGCGGGCCGGTCTATGTCAAGTCCGACGCCCCTGTGGTTCCGATTGTTGCGGACGCCAGTGGGACGTTCTTTGCCCTCATCCCCCTTGCCATCGGGATCGCCGTCCTTCGCCACCGGCTCTACGACCTCAACCGGCTGGTGAGCCGGACCGTCTCCTACGCCCTCGTCACCGGCCTGCTCGCAGTCGTCTATGTCGGCCTGCTGACCGCTGCCGGCCGGTTGGCGTCCGACGACAACCCGATCGCGCTGGCCGCCTCGACGCTCGCCGTGGCGGCGTTGTTCCAGCCGGTCCGGCGCCGGGTGCAGCGGCTCGTCAATCGCCAACCGGGCGCGCTACAACGCCGGCCGCACCGTCGAGGCCCTCAACGGCCGGCTGCGGGACGAGATCGATGTCGACCCGCTGGCAGCAGAACTCGTCCAGGTCGTCCGCGACACCATGCAGCCGGCGACCGTGGGCGCGTGCCTACGCCGGCCGGGCGGGGTGCTCCGGTGAGCGGCCAACGGGTGGCGCTGCGCTACCGGCTGCTGGCTGACGGGATCGCCGCGACATCTCTTCTCCTGGTCGCCACGGCCTTGTTGGCCGGCCGGATCGCGTATCCGAACATGGCGATCGGCCGCGCCCTGTACGACAGCACCTTCGTGTTCGGGTTCGGCGCAGCGGGATGGCTGGCGGCCCGACAGCGGCTTCGCCGGCGGACTCGTGGGCGGCGTTGGCGCTGACCGGCCACGTTCCGCTT
>JBDUBV010000193.1:0-4342 GCA_040003795.1 Pseudonocardiales bacterium
ACCGAGGCACTGCAGGCTCTGGCGGGTACGGGGACCGCGCTGCTGGGCACTTCTCACCGACAGGCACCCGTGCGCTCCCTCGTCGGCCGGGTCCGGTCCGGGTTGAGGGCGTTCTTCACCCTGCCCGACGGCTACGAAGTCGTCCTGGGCAACGGCGGGGCGACGGCGTTCTGGGACATCGCAGCCTTCGGCCTGATCCGGCACAAGTCCCAGCACCTGACCTTCGGGGAGTTCTCCTCGAAGTTCGCCGCGGTGACCGCGGGCGCCCCCTTCCTGGCCGAGCCGACGGTCATCGCCTCCGCCCCGGGCACCGCCCCCGACCCGTTCGCAGAGACCGGGGTCGACGCCTACTGCTGGCCGCAGAACGAGACCTCCACCGGTGTGATGCGACCGGTGCATCGGGTGCCCGGCACCGACGACGGCGCGCTGGTGCTGATCGACGCGACCTCCGGCGCCGGCGGGCTGCCGGTCAACCTGGCGGAGGTCGACGCCTATTACTTCGCGCCGCAGAAGTGCTTTGCCTCCGACGGCGGCCTGTGGATCGCTTTGCTGAGCCCGCGGGCGCTGGCGCGGGTCGCCGACATCGCGGCCACCGATCGGTGGGTGCCGCCGTTCTTCGACCTGCCGACGGCCATCGACAACGCCCGGCTGGAGCAGACCTACAACACCCCGTCGCTGGCTAGCCTGTTCCTCATGGCCGAGCAGATCGACTGGATGAACGGCCAGGGCGGCCTCGACTGGGCGGTGCAGCGCACCGCGGAGTCCGCCGGGCGGCTCTATCCCTGGGCGGAGAAGTCGACGTACGCGATGCCGTTCGTCACCGACGCCTCGCTGCGCTCCCAGGTGGTCGGCACTATCGACTTCACAACTGAGGTCGATGCCGGTGCGGTGGCCAAGGTGCTGCGTGCCCACGGCATCGTCGACACCGAGCCCTACCGCAAACTGGGCCGCAACCAGTTGCGGATTGCGATGTACCCCGCCGTCGACCCCGATGACGTCGAGGCGTTGACCGCCTGCATCGACTTCGTCGCCGAGCGGCTGTAGTAGCGATGACGGGTAGGGCCGTGTCGCAGCACGTCGGGTGCGCTGCTCTGTCGTAGCCTCCACATGACGGTCGGCGGATGGTTCAGGAGGCCGCACATGCGCCAGTTGCGATTTGTCGCGCTAGCCGAGAACGGCACGGCGATCGTCTTGTCCGATGACAATGGCGGGCAGTACCGCCTGGCGGTGGACGAGCGACTCAAGGCAGCCAGCCGCGGCGACGGCGTCCGGCTCGGCCAGATCGAGATCATGATGGACAGCTCGATGCGGCCGGCGGAGATTCAAGCGCGGGTACGCGCAGGTGAGGCGCCCGAGGACATCGCCCGGGCCGGGAGCATGCCGGTCGAGCGGGTCCTGCGCTTCGCCGGCCCGGTCCTGCAGGAGCGCGCGCAGGTCGTCCAGCGCGCCCGGGCGACCCGTTGCAAGCCGCTGGCCGACGGCCTGACGCCGCTGCTCGGCGAAGCAGTGGACGCCCGCCTTGCCCGCACCGGCATCGACCCGGAGTCCGCGACCTGGGACGCCGGCCGGCGCGACAACGGCACCTGGCGCATCACGGTGCGCTATGCCTCAGGCCGGCAGAACGGTGAGGCGGTCTGGGTCTACGACCCAGTCGGCCAGCAGGTGCGGCCCAACGACGACACGGCCCGCGACATGCTCGTCGCCGCCGGGCCGCCGCCCTTCCCGGAACTCGCCCGGCCGTTGTCCGTCGTGCCGCCGGCTGCGCAGCAGGACGTGCCCGAGGAGCCGGCCCCTGACAAGGCGGCGGAGGCAGCTGAGGCGAAGCCGGCCGCGGCCGCCCCCCGCGACGACGAGGCCGCTCGGCACGTGAGCATCCCGTCGTGGGACGACATCGTCTTCGGTGTGCGCGGCGGCAAGGGCTAGCCGCTCAGATGCGCAGCGGCGACCCGCTTCGGCACCACCATGCACCAGGCGTCGACGACCAACTCGGTCATCTCAGCGCGGTCGAGGGTGGCCAGCCAGGCCCGTACCCAGTTGTAACGCAGGTCTGAGGTGACCGGCAGGTGGAACTTATCGGGCTGGGCTGCGATCAGGGCCAGCCGCTCCTCCTTGGGGTAGCCGAACCCCATCACCGTCTCGTCGCGCGAGAAGGAGACGTAGACCAGGCGGCCGACCCGGAACTTGACCCGGTCGCGCACCACGTGCTCGGTCGTGCGGGGCAGCGACAGCGCCACCTCGCGGACCTCCTGTGCCTTCACCATGCCGGTCTGGTGTCCAATTCTGCGCCACAGGAAACAACGGCCGATCGGCCGCGGTTGTCGGTTGTGCGAAGGTGTCTTGGATCCCGCTGGAGGAATTGCCATGGACTACACCCACCTCGGCCGCAGTGGCCTCTCGGTCAGCCGGCTGTGCCTGGGCACGATGAACTTCGGACCGGAGACCGCCGAGGAGGACAGCCACGCGATCATGGACCGCGCGTTGGAGTTGGGCATCAACTTCTTCGACACGGCCAACGTCTACGGCTGGAAGTCGGGTGAGGGCTGGACCGAGCAGATCGTCGGGCGGTGGTTCGCCCAGGGCGGCGACCGGCGGGAGCGCACCGTCATCGCCACCAAGCTCTACGGCGGCATGGGCGACTGGCCCAACCAGACCTACCTGTCCGCGCTCAACATCAGGCAGGCCTGCGACGCCTCGCTGAAGCGGTTGCAGACCGACCACATCGACCTCTACCAGATGCACCACGTCGATCGGAATACTCCGTGGGAGGAGATCTGGGAGGCGATGGAGGTGCTGCGCCAACAGGGCAAGATCATCTACGTCGGCTCGTCCAACCATGCCGGGTGGCACATCGCCAAAGCACAGGAAAGCGCGCGGGCCCGGCACTTCACCGGGCTGGTCAGTGAGCAGTCGATCTACAACCTGCTCACCCGCGACATCGAGCTCGAGGTGCTGCCGGCCTGCCAGGACTACGGCCTCGGCGTGATCCCGTGGTCGCCGCTGCAGGGCGGCTTGCTGGGCGGGGTCATCCGCAAGGAGAACGAAGGCAAGCGGCGGCTGGAGGGCCGGGCCAAGGAGTCACTCGAAGCCCATCGGCCCGCCCTCGAGGCCTACGAGGAGTTGTGTGCCGACCTCGGCGAGGACCCCGCGCACGTCGGGCTGGCCTGGCTGCTGGCCCAGCCTGGTGTGACCGGCCCGATCATCGGCCCGCGCACGATGGACCAGCTCAACGGCTCCCTACGGCCGCTGGAGCTGACGCTCGACGAGAAGGCGCTGGCCCGCCTCGACGAGATATTCCCGGGCCCGGGCGGCACGGCACCGGAAGCCTATGCCTGGTAACCCCCACCCGGCCCGCGGATGACCCGCTTCCTCACGCGGGTGTTCGACCGGTTCTTCAGCCCTCGGATGCCGGAGCCGTACGCCGGTCCGACCCGGCCCTGGTTGCTGTGGCTGGTGTTCACTGCGGTCGTCGTCGTCTTCCCGGGCCTGGAGATCCTCTCCGCGCTGATCGGCCTGGCCGACGTGATCGCCGGGCGATCGTTCGACCCGCTGGGCGACCCCTCACTGGTCGACGTGACACTCACGATCCTGGCCGGCGGCCTCCTGCCGGTCACGATGGTGTGGCTGCTGCTGCGCCTGACGGGCGACCGGATGGTCCGGCTCGGGCTGCTCACCCGCCCGGCCGGCGAGACGATCGTGGCCACCTGGTGGACCTTCGCCTGGATCTTCGCCCTCGGCGGTGTCCTGGAGTTCGGTCTCAGCCTGCTCATCAGCCTCGCCCCGGCCGCCCAGCGCTACACCGCACAGATCGACATAGGTACGGGGATCTCCTTCGCTCAGCTGGCCGTCGTCGCGGTGCCCGCGGCGATCTGCGCGGGCCTGGCCGAGGAGATCGTGGTGCTCGGCTTTGCCTACCGGATGCTCGAGCGGGCCGGGCTGTCCGACCGGAGCATCCTGGCCCTGCTCGTCGCCCTGCGGCTGTCCTATCACCTGTACTACGGGGTGGGCGCGCTGGTCCTGCTGCCCTGGGCGTTCCTGTCCGTCGTCTACTACCGCCGTTACCGGCAGCTGTGGCCGCTGATCCTCGGCCATACGGGATGGGACATCTTCGCCATCCTCACCTCCGGATCGCCCCGCGCGCAGGCGTTCGGGCTGGTCGTGACGGGCCTGATCGTGCTCGCCGCGGCAGTCGTCGCCGTCGTCCGCTGGCGCCGGGTCCGCCGCGGGCCACTGCTTACCCTGGAGATCCCCCGCCCGCGGCCACAGTGGTCCGTGCCGCCTGCGTCGTACCCGCCGCGAACGCCGCAGTTGCCTACCGCCGTCTAGGTCCGGTCAGCCCAGTCGT
>JBDUBV010000194.1:0-4314 GCA_040003795.1 Pseudonocardiales bacterium
GTCAGCCCTCGACCTGCTCGTGGGTCAGCAGGTCCTCGTTGATCTCGCGCAGCGCTATGGACAGCGGCTTCTCCTGGGCGCCGGTCTCGACCAGCGGCCCGACGTACTCGAGCAGGCCTTCACCCAACTGGCTGTAGTAGGCGTTGATCTGGCGGGCCCGCTTGGCGGCGTAGATGACCAGGGCGTACTTGGAGCTGGTGCGCTCGAGAAGCTCGTCGATGGGCGGGTTGGTGATGCCTTCGGGTGCCGCGACGGTACCTGACACAGTCAGCACTCAGCTCTCTGATGGATCGTGTTGAGGGGCTCTCAGCGGGGATTGCATCAATGCTACCAACTCGTCGGCCGCGCGCTCGACATCGGCGTTGACGACCACCGTGTCGAACTCCGGCTCCGCGGCCAGCTCGGTGACAGCGGTGTCGAGCCGGTGCTGGATCGTGGCCGCGTCCTCGGTGCCCCTGCCCACCAGCCGGCGAACCAGCTCGGCCCAGGACGGTGGGGCCAGGAAGACCAGCCGGGCGGCCGGCAGAGCGGCCCGGACCTGCCGGGCACCCTGCAACTCGATCTCCAGCAGCGCCGGTTGGCCGGCCGCCAGCCGCTCACGCAGGGAACGCCACGGCGTGCCGTATCCGTTGCCGGCGAACTCCGCATGCTCCAAGAGCTCGCCGGCCGCGATCATCCGGTCGTATTCTGCCCGGTCGACGAACTGGTACTCCACGCCCTCGACCTCCCCCGGCCGCGACTGACGGGTAGTCACCGACACCGACACCCACACCTGAGGATGGCGCCGGCGCAGCGCCGCGACAACGCTGCCCTTGCCGACGCCCGACGGGCCGGAGAGCACCGTCAGCTGGCCGGCGCCCAGCACGGGCCCGCCCGGCGACGCCTCAGGGGACACCGTGTCCGGGCCCCAGCTCCTCCAGCAGGGCGCGGCGCTGGTTGTCGCCCAGCCCGCGCACGCGTCGACTCTCGGAAATGTGCAGCTGGCGCATCAGCTTCTCGGCACGCACCTTGCCGATGCCGGGCAGGGACTCGAGCACGGCGGAGACCCGGGTCTTGGCGACCACCTCGCTCGACTCACCCGACTCGAGAACCTCGGCCAGGGTCGTGTCGCCGCGCTTGAGCCGCTCCTTGAGTTGGGAACGTGCCTTACGGGCTTCAGCGGCCTTGCGGAGTGCGTTGGCCCGTTGCTCGGGGCTCAGTGGCGGGAGCGCCAATGCGGTCACCTCTGCTGCATCGGATGAGGCCCGCAGACGGTCCCGCGAGCCTCCTGTCGGCGAACGTATCGACCCTGCGGGCCCAAGGGCAACGCCAGCCGGGGTTTCGAGCCGAAAATCCTTCAGTCGGCCAGGACCCGCGCGAGCTCTGCAGCGGCTCCGGCGGGGTCGTCGGCGCCGGTGATGGGCCGGCCGACGACGAGCAGGTCGGCGCCGTCGGCGATCGCCTGATGCGGGGTGGCCACCCGCGACTGGTCCCCCGTGTCGGTACCGGCCGGGCGCACCCCGGGCGTGATCAGCACGACGCCGTCGCCGACCTCCGTGCGTACCGTGACGACTTCGCGCGGCGAGCAGACCAGCGCCCGCGCCCCGGCATCGACGGCCAGCACCGCAAGCCGCCGCACGGCATCCGGCGACGGCCCGCGCAGGCCGATCGCGGCTATGTCCTGTTCGGACAGGCTGGTGAGCACCGTCACGGCTGCGATGAGGCAGTCGGGCAGTGCCTCGACAGCAGCGGCGATCATCGCGGCTCCGCCGCCGGCATGCACGGTCAGGTAATCCGGCCGCAGGGGTGCAAGCGCGCGGGCGGCGCCGGCCACCGTGTTGGGGATGTCGTGCAGTTTGAGATCGAGGAACAGCCGTGCGTCGCTGTCACCGCGGGCCTGCTCCACCGCGGCCGCGCCGTGCCGGTAGTACAACTCGAGGCCGATCTTCAGAGTGGACACGTACGGCGTAACCGCGCGCGCCCAACGGCCGGCCAGAGCCAGGTCGGGGGTGTCCAGGGCCACGGCCACGGGCGCCCTCACCGGCCTTCCCCGGCCGGGGATGGGTATCCGGCGGGGCGGTGTGCGTAGCCGACGGCGTCGGTGAGCCGGCCGAACCCCCGGTCGGCCAGTGCCCTCTGCAGTTCGCGCAGCACGCGGACCGGCGCGCCTGGATCGCCGAAAACCGCGGTCCCGACCGACACCGCGCTCGCGCCGGCCAGGACGAACTCCAGGGCGTCGATCCCGGTACGGATACCGCCCATCCCCAGGATCGGCACTTCGGGCATCGCCTGGTGGACCTGCCAGACACAGCGCAGGGCTACCGGGCGGATCGCCGGGCCGGAAAGGCCGCCGGTCACTCCGGCCAGCACCGGGCGCATCGTGTCCGAGTCGATGGCCAGGCCCAGGAGGGTGTTGATCATCGACAGCCCGTCGGCACCGGCCGCGACGACCGCGCCGGCCACGGCGACGATGTCGGTGACGTCGGGTGAGAGCTTGGCGAAGATCGGCACCCCGGGATTGCCGTGCTCGTGGATTGCCTTGACGACGCGGGCTGCGGCCCGGGGGTCGCAGGCGAAGACGGTGCCCCGGTCGGCCACGTTGGGGCAGGAGATGTTGACCTCGAGCATCGCCAACCCCGCCCGGCCGCGCACCTTGCGGGCCAGCGCGACGTAGTCCTCGACGCTGGACCCGGCGATGCTCACCACGGCCCGGGCGCCGCGGGCGGCCAGCCAGGGAAGGTCGCGCTCGCAGAAGACGTCAATGCCCGGGCCCTGCAGGCCGATCGAGTTGAGCATCCCGCTCGGCGTCTCCGCCATCCGCGGCGTCGGCCGGCCCGAACGCGGCAGCAGGGTGACGGACTTGGTGACCACCCCGCCGAGCGCCGACAGGTCGAAGAACGGCGCCAGCTCCTGACCCGCTGCGGCACACCCCGACGCGGTGAACACCGGGTTCGGCGCGGTGAAGGACCCCAGACTGGTTGACATGTCGACCTGCGGCAGCGCCGGCTGGGACGGGGCCGGTCGTACGGTGACGTCACCGCTGGGCAGCCGGGTCACCAGGCGCCGCCGGTCGGTGCGCCGAGTGTGTCGGCGGGCACCCTGCCGATGGCGTCGAAGCGCACCCGGTCGGCGAGGAACACCGGCCCCTCGACGCAGGACCGCGCCATCCGGGTCACGCCGTCGTCGCCGACGACCGGCAGCACGCAGGTCATGCACACGCCGATTCCGCAGGCCATCCACTCCTCCACCGCTACCTGGCAGGGCAGGCCCAGGGTGTAGGTCACGCCGGCGACCGCCCGCAGCATCGGCATCGGCCCGCAGGCGTAGACCGCCTCCGCCGCGATCCGGTCGACGGCGGCGGCCAGCACGTCGGAGACCCGGCCCTGCTCACCCATCGACCCGTCGTCGGTGGTCACGGTCAGCGTCGCCGCGGTCCGCTTGGCTTCCAGCACGCCGAAGAGCCGGTCAGCGGTGGCGGCGCCGATGATGAACGACACCGGGCAGCGACGTGTCCGCAGTGCCTCGGCCAGGCCGAACAGCGGCGCGCTGCCGTACCCTCCCCCGACGAGCACGACCGGCACCGGTGTCGAGGGCAGCCGGAACGGCCGGCCCAGCGGCCCGACCACGTCGAGTGCGTCGTGCGGGCGCAGCCGCGACAGCCACTCGGTCCCCTTGCCGTGCACCGCGAAGACCACGTCGACCGTGCCGCCGTAGACCCCCCGCTCGGCCACCTGGTAGATCGCGAACGACCGCCGCAGCAGCATCGACGTCTGCCGGCCGCCGACGGCCACCGCGATGAACTGCCCGGGCTTGGCCCGCTCGGCGATTCCGGGCGCGACTACCGACATTAGCCAGTAGGCTCCGACCCGCCGCAGCGAGAGCACCTCGCCGCTGACCTGCACTGCGCTCATCGGTGCACCCCACCCGAGCGGCCGGCCCGCAGGGCGGCGTGCAGTTCCTGCAGTGGCCGCACCCCCACCTCGTCGCGGATCAGCGCCTCGATGCCCTGGACGCAGGCGGCGGCGCCCTGCACGGTGGTGATGCAGGGGATGTCCCGCGACACCGCCGCCGTGCGGATCTCGTAGCCGTCGATCCGCGGGCCGGAGTTGCCCCACGGGGTGTTGACGACGAGGTCGATCCGGCCGTCGAGGATCAACTCCACGATGTTGCCCGGGCCGTCGCCGTGCTTGCCCACCACCGTCACCTCGACACCGTTGCGGCGCAGCACCTCGGCGGTGCCCTCCGTAGCAACCACCTCGAAGCCCAGGTCGGCCAGCCGTTTGACCGGGAAGATCATGGCCCGCTTGTCGCGGTTGGCGACGCTGACGAACACCC
>JBDUBV010000195.1:0-4296 GCA_040003795.1 Pseudonocardiales bacterium
ACCGCGAACTGCGGCCACGGCGCCCGCGGTGGGCGGCCCGGCAAGCGGGCCGCCACCAACGGCACTGCTACGGCGCGTAGTCGCCGTAGATGTTCTGGTCGAGCCCGCCGGCCCGCGGGCAGGTGTCACCGGTGAAGCTGCCATCCGCCCGCGCGGTGCGGCACTGCAGGACGTCGGCACCGGTCTCGTCCGGCGTCGTCTCCCGCTGGTCCACTCCACCGACCGTGTTGCGCCAGTCGGTCCAGACCCCGTAGGTCAGCCCGGCCTTCGAGTCGATCCAGAGATAGTCACCGGCGAAGGGCACCGTACGTCCGCCGAACTGCTCGTAGTTCGGGTTGGACGTGACGCCGGACAGGCGGCTAGCAGCTGTCCACGGGCCACCGGCCACCGGCCGGGTTGCAGCGTAGACGTCCAGCGCCGGTGCCACGTTTCCATTGCCGTCGTTGCCGACCGGGCGCTGGCGGAAGGAGGTCACGTCGTTGTTCTGGTCGTTACGGCTGTCGTACCACAGGGCATGGATGACACCGGCGTCCACCGACAGGTCGGGGAACAACTGCTGGCTGGCTGGTGCGACCGCGACCCGGGCGGGCGCCGTGACCGCACCGGTGGCGCCGTTGAAGGCCAAGTAGTAGATGGCTGACTGGCCACCCGCCCCGGGCTGCTCGGCCCAGCCGAATGTCGTGCCGGTCGGCAGCTCGCTGCCGGGCACGATCGCCTCGTAGGCCACGTGCACGACCTCGCCGGCCGCCGCCTGGTCGGCCGTGGACCGCGGCCCGGAGTCGGCGCGGAAGAAGGTATAGCCCGATTGGCATGCACTCGCGGCATCCCCGCAGTCGCGCGCCGAGCCGCCGACCGTAGTCACGTCCGTGAGGCCCATGGCGCTGAAGCTCGTCAGCACCCGCGGGGCGGAGAAGCTCTGGCCGCAGTCGACCGACTTGACCACGTCGACGGCGTCGACCTGATGGCCCTGGGACTCGAACTGCCGGAAGGTGATGTAGACGTGGCCGTTGGCCGTCACCGAGATGTCGGGGAACTGCACGTCATGGATCCCGGCGGAGACCTTCATCGGCGTGGAGAAGGTGACGCCGTGGTCGGTCGAGCGGGCCAGATAGATCGCCACACCGCCGTTGCCGGTGAACCGCGAGTAGGCGAAGTAGACGTCGCCGCTGCACGCTGACGCGGTGCGGTCGACCTCGATCGAGGTCTTGTCGTTGAACTTGCCCAGCAGGTTAGGTGCCGCGGACCCCTTCGACACGATCACCGATCGGGCGAATTCCTTGCCGTCGTTGAGCGTGGCGCCCCCCGCGCCGGCCGGGTTGACGTAGGTGGCAACCCACACGTCGCCGAACGTCTTGAGTGAGCCGGCCGGGTCGCCGGAGCTCTCCGACCCGGCGAACAGGCGGCCCTGCGCGTCCCAGGCCAGCACCGGGTCGCCGGCGCTGGCCGTGCGGATGTGTGCGCGGCTGGCGTACGGCGTGTTGTCACCGGGGTAGCCGGGCACCAGCGAGGACTGGAAGGAGCCGCCTGCGTTCTGGGAGCGGTAGTAGCCCAGCCAGATCGGGCCGGAGGGTATCGGCGCGCCATCTGCGTCCGTGTCGTCGTTGTAGACGCCGCAGTAGTCGTTGGAGCTGCCGACGAGGACGTCGGAGTTGCGCGGGTCGATAGCGACCGCCGGCTCGTTCTGCCGCCCACGGGACCGCGAGCACTCGGTCAGGGTCGGGTCCTTGGTGACCGGCGTGAGGGGGTTGTTGAGGTTGTAGTTGGAGACGTAGCCGCTGCTGGCTGGGTCGTCATTGGTCAGCCGCCGGTCCGGGCCGGGGGTAGAGGCCGATGCCGAGGTGACGGCGAGCCCCAGGACGGTCGCCGCTAGCGCGCCTGCGACGATCAGCCGGTGTGGCTGCGCGAGATGGGGGAAGTGCATCGCGTCGGATCCTTCCACGTTGTCCCCCGAATCGACCCCAGAAGCGGGGGCGGTGGTGACCGCACTGGCAAGCTACCCGATTCGAGACGTCTGTGGCGGACCCAGTATCCAGACACATTGCGTTGAGCGCGCTACTGCGCCGCCGGCTCGATGTCCTGTGCCGTCGTCAGGCTGTCGTCGGGCACCAGGTCGGGGCCGGTGTTGTGCGCGACCAGTTGCCAGCCCCCCTCGCGCCGGCGCAGTTCCGACCAGCGGCAGTTGCCGAGCGGGCCCAGGGCATGGCGCCAACGATCCGGGCGCACCTCTAGCAAGGAGTTGAGCACAGCGCGGATGGTGCCGCCGTGGCTGACCACGAGCAGAGTGGCGACCTGCGGCTCGAGGACAGCTGGCACGGCGCGCCCAGCGATGGCGTCGAAGGGCTCGCGCCCGCTCGGGGCGGGGTCCCCGGCCTCGTAGGCCGCTGTCTCGGCCGGGTAGCACTGACTGGCCTCCTCGCGGGTGAGCCCCTGCATGACGCCGAGGTGCATCTCGCGCAGCCGGGGCTCACAGCGGATCGGCAGGCCGGTGATCTCCGCGACCGCAGCCGCCGTGTCCGCCGCCCGGGAGCTGTCGCTGGTGAGGATGGCATCGGGCTCCAGCGCCGCGACGTAGGGCGCCGCCTGCAGTGCCTGCTTGCGCCCGACGTCATCCAGCGGGATGTCCAGGCGGCCCTGCCCGCGCCCTGTGGCGTTCCAGCCGGTGCGGCCGTGGCGCCATAGCAGGAGGCGCTGCGGCAGGAGTGCTGCGCTCACGCCCCCGGGACACTGCCGGCTGCGTCTGCGAAGGCGATGGCCGGGCAGTCCTTCCACAGCCGTTCGAGCGCGTAGAAGGCCCGCTCCTCGACGTGCTGGACGTGCACAACGATGTCGAGGTAGTCCAGGAGCACCCAGCGCCCGGCCCGCTCGCCCTCGCGGCGCACCGGCTTGGCACCCAGGCCGCGCAGCCGCTCCTCCACCTCCTCGACGACCGCCTGAACCTGCCGCTCGCTGGGCGCCGACGCGATGACGAAGACGTCAGTGATCACGAGTTGCTCGCTGACGTCGAGGATGGCGATGTCGCCGGCCAGTTTGTCGGCGGCCGCCTGCGCGGCGGCAAGCGCCAGCGTCGTGGCGTGCTCGGATGCTGTCACGTACGGCTCTCCTGTGCTAATGGACCGTTTGGCCCGCCCACCCTCTCACGCCGTGAAGTCGCTCCCCAGGAGCACGATCAGATCGGCGATGTTCTGGGCCCGGCTCGTGACCTTCACCGGCGCGTGCGGCAACCCTAAGGAAGCCGCCAGCTGACCGCCCCGCGCCATAGTCCGGGAGGTGGAGTCGAACACCAAGATGGTGGTCGACTTGTTGCCGAAGGGCTTCTCGTCGCGCGCGTCGACGAAGACGAAGCCGGCCGCGACGATCTTGTCCCTGACCTTGAGGCCCAGGCCCGGAGTGCCCACCTCGTCGAGGACGAGCACCCGGTTGCCCGGATCGAATCGGCCGGGCAGCCGCGAAGCGGCAAGGATCTGGTTGACCATCTGGTTGACCCCCCCGGCTTCCATCCGGTAGCTGCGCTGCCCGGCGGCGTCCACCGCGAGGACCGGCATGGTCAGGAACGCGGCCCGCCTCCCGGAGGCATCGGCGCGGATGCCGTCCACGACACTGGTGACCTGACCGGGGTCGCTGAGCTCGCAGCCCTTGCCCAACTTGGCCGCCAACAGGGTCAGCGCGTCGGTGCCGGCGGGCAGCCTGGCGAGCACACCGGCGACCACGTGCTCAAATCTCGGTATTGCCCGGAGCTCGTCCTCGCCGGGGGCTCGGTAGGACAGCACAGCCAGCGCCCGGGCGCCATTGAGCTGCTGGCCCGTGCCCTTGGGTACGACCACGACGTTGTCTTTGCCCTGCTTGCCGATGACGTCGACATCGACGTCGACCTTGATCCCGCCGATGGCGTCGACCAGCCGGGCAAAGGCTGCCTGGTCGAGCACCCAGGACGCGTCGACCCGGACCCCGAGCAGGTCCGACAGCGTGCTGCGGGACACCGCAGGGCCGTCGGCCTGGGCGACGGCGAGGCCGAAGGCCTCCGTGCCGCTGCCCGGCACCTGAGCCTCGACCAGGTTGGGGACCAGGACGACAGCGCTGCTCCTGTGCTGTGTGTCCCGGGCCAGCAGGGCAGTGGACATGGCGGCGCCGCCGGCCCCGCGCACCTGTAACAGGACGGTGTGCTGGGTCCGGATGCCGGCGGCCGATGTGGAGTGGACCGCATCTCGCCCGTTGCGGTCGTGGCCGGCGACCCACACCACAGCCGTGACCAGGCCGTAGGCGAAGTCCGTCAGGAGCAGGGCGACGATGCTCGAGGCG
>JBDUBV010000002.1:0-42868 GCA_040003795.1 Pseudonocardiales bacterium
GTCGGTGCGCACCGCGAGGGACTGCATGTTCTTGGTCAAGGCGACGAGGCTCGCGTGCTCCACGCTGATGTCGGGCATGGGCAAAGCCTAGGGATTTCGGGGACCCCGGCCGGCTCGCTGTCCACAGGTTGGTCAGGGGTCCAGCCGGGCAAGGCGGGAGACCGCCTCATCGAGCACCTCGTCCCGCTTGCAGAAGGCGAACCGGACGAACGGCCGGCCCGCCTCGGGGTCGTCGTAGAACACTGCCGTCGGGATGGCGGCGACGCCGACGCGGGCGGGCAGCGCCCAGGCGAGTTCCGTACCGTCGGTGAACCCCAGCGGTCCTACGTCGGCCTGAATGAAGTACGTCCCGTCCGGCCGGACTACGCCGAACCCCGCAGTCATCAGCCCGGCAGCCAGGCGGTCGCGTTTGGACTCCAGCGACGCGCGCAGTGCCTCGACCCAGGCCTGCTCGTGCGTCAGCGCGTGGGCGACAGCCAGTTGCAGGGCGCCGTTGGCGGTGAACGTGAGGAACTGCTTGACTGTTCTGACCGCCGCGATCAGCTCCGGCGGGGCGCAGATCCAGCCGATCTTCCACCCGGTGACCGAGAAGGTCTTGCCGGCCGAGGAGATCGACACGGTCCGCTCGCGCATCCCCGGCAAGGTGGCCAGCGGCACGTGCGCGACCCCGTCGAACGTCAGGTGCTCGTAGACCTCGTCGGTGACCGCGAGCAGGTCGTGCTCCAAGCACAGTGCCGCGATCTCGGTGAGTTCGTCGAGGGCCAGAACGGTGCCGGTCGGGTTGTGCGGGGAGTTGACCAGAACCAGCCGGGTCCGCGGCCCCACCGCTGCCCGCAGGGCGGCAGGGTCAAAGCTGAACCGGCCCTGTGCCGACGGCCGCAACGTCACCGGCCGCCGCACGGCGCCGGCCAGCGTGATCGCGGCGGCGTAGGAGTCGTAGTACGGCTCGAAGACGATCACCTCGTCGCCGGGATCGCACAGGGCGAGCAGGGCGGCCGCGATCGCCTCTGTGGCGCCCACGGTGACGAGGACCTCGGTGTCGGGGTCGTGGACCAGCGCGTAGCGGGATCGGCGCTGCTCGGCGACCGCTGCGCGCAGGGCCGGCATGCCCGGACCCGGCGGGTACTGGTTGACACCCCCCCGGATCGCCTCAACGGCCGCCTCGATCATCGAGGCCGGGCCGTCGGTGTCGGGAAACCCCTGGCCGAGGTTGACCGCACCGGTGCGGGCGGCCAGCGCCGTCATCTCGGCGAAGATCGTCGTGCCGTACGGCTCCATCCGGGCGGTCAGCGGGCTGCGGTCGGGCACCCGCCGAGACTAGCGTTGGCAGCGTGCTCGTCGCCGCCGCGCAGTTCACCGCCTCGCCCGACAAGGCGGCCAACCGCGACGGCTGCTGCGCGCTGATCCGCTCGGCCGCCGGCCGCGGTGCCGACCTGGTCGTCCTGCCCGAGGCGGCAATGCTGCCCTTCGGCCGGGGCGACGAGCCGCTGGCGGCGGTCGCCGAGCCGCTCGACGGCCCGTTCGTCGAGGGGCTCGGCGCGGCGGCCCGCGACGCGGGCGTCACCGTACTGGCCGGAATGTTCGAGGCCGTCCCCGGCGACCACCATGTCTTCAACACCGTCGTCGCGGTCGACGGCTCCGGGGTGCTCGGTGCCTACCGCAAGGTGCACCTGTTCGACGCGCTCGGCTGGAAGGAGTCCGACCGCCTGCGGGCCGGCGAGCCGGCCGATCCGCTGCTGACCATGGCTCTGGGCGGCCTGACGGTCGGCGTGCTGACCTGCTACGACCTGCGTTTCCCGGAGCTGACCCGGGCCCTGGTCGACGCCGGCGCCACCCTGTTCGCGGTGCCGTCGGCGTGGGTGGCCGGCCCGCTCAAGGAGGACCACTGGGTCACCCTCGCCAGGGCGCGGGCGATCGAGAACACCTGCTACCTCGCCGGTGCCGGCCAGGGACCACCGGTCTACGCCGGGTGCAGCCTGATCGTGGACCCCATGGGCCTGGTGCTCGCGCAGTGCGGCGAGGTCGACGGCGTGGCGTTGGCCGAGGTAACGGCCGGGCGGGTGGCCGAAGTGCGCGCGAAACTGCCGTCACTGGAGCACCGCCGGTTTGCCGTCATGCCGGGTGTGCCGGTACCCGGCCGATAGGATCGGCGCTCGTGACACCTATTCCGGACTCGGAGATCCAGCGCGTCCTCGTCGTGACGGCTCATCCCGACGACGTCGACTTCGGCGCGGCAGGCACCATCGCCGGCTGGACCGCAGCTGGCATCGAGGTCTCGTACTGCCTGGCGACCTACGGCGACGCAGGCGGCTTCGACCCGGCGGTGCCGCGCTCGGAGATCCCGACGATCCGGGAGGCCGAGCAGCGGGCCGCCGCGGCAGTCGTGGGAGTCGAGGACGTGACATTCCTGGGCTACCCCGACGGGCGGGTCGACGTCTCGCAGGACCTGCGCCGCGACATCTCCCGACAGATCCGCCGGGTCCGGCCGCAGCGGGTGCTCACCCAGTCGCCGGTACGCAACTACCAGCGGATCGGTGCCAGCCACCCCGACCACCTGCACACCGGCGAGGCGGCCCTGTGCGCCGTCTATCCAGACGCCCGCAACCCCTACGCCCACCCCGAACTCCTCCTCAACGAGGGACTGCAGGACTGGAAGGTCGCCGAGGTGTGGCTCATGGGCGGGCCGGAGCGCGACCACTACTTCGACGTGACCGGCACCTTCGACAAGAAGGTGTCTGCGCTGCGGGAGCACAAGAGCCAGACGGCGCACATGGACGACCTCGAAGGGCTGCTGCGCACCTGGCTCACCGCCGGCGCGGAGGCGGCCGGCCTGCCCGATGGCCGGCTGGCGGAGGGCTTCCAGGTCGTCTCGACGGCCTGAGCGCTGCTGCGGCGGCCGTGCGGGTCGGCCCCATCCGCCGCCCCTTGCCCTGCCCCGCCCTCGACCCTGGCCCTGCACTGCGGCCGCCCGCCGCCGCCCCGCACCTGGTGATCATGGAACTTTGCAGGGCAACACGCCAGTGGGGCCCACCAGAATTCCATGATCACCATCGATGGTGGTAGGCGGGCCTCGGAAGGATTTGGCGGGGAGGCGGCGGGTGCTAGACGATCCGGCGGTC
Source organism: Pseudonocardiales bacterium (assembly GCA_040003795.1). Taxonomy (GTDB): domain Bacteria; phylum Actinomycetota; class Actinomycetes; order Mycobacteriales; family QHCA01; genus QHCA01. Next base: position 3,120 of record JBDUBV010000002.1, read on the forward strand.
GGTGGCCCACCGGGTGAGCTCATGACGGTTGGACAGTTGCAGCTTGCGCAGCACGCTGGAGGCATGGGTCTCGACCGTCTTGATCGAGATGAACAGCTCCGCGGCTATCTCCTTGTACGCATAGCCCCTGGCGAGCAGGCGCAGCACCTCCCGTTCGCGGGAGGTGAGCAGGTCGAGTTCGGGATCACTGACCTGGGTATCCGCCCGGTAGGAGAAGGCATCGAGGACGAAGCCGGCCAGCCGCGGGGAGAACACCGCGTCACCCTCGGCGACCCGGCGGACCGAGTCGGCGAGGTCGGCGCCGGAGATGGTCTTGGTGACGTAGCCGCGGGCGCCGGCGCGGATGACCCCGATCACGTCCTCGGCGGCGTCGGAGACGCTGAGCGCGAGGAAGCGGACCTCGGGATGGGTCGACCGCACCGCCTCGATGACCGCCTTGCCGCCGCCGTCGGGAAGGTGCACATCGAGCAGCACCACCTCGGGCTCCGTGCCGCGAATCCCGGTCACGGCCTCGGCGACCGTACCGGCTTCTCCCAGCACCTCGAACAGTCCGCCGAGCTCGGCGCGTACGCCCGTGCGGAACATCGCGTGGTCGTCGACCAGGAAGACGGTAGTCATGCCGGCGCCCTCGTCATCGTCAGCCGCACCTCTGTGCCCTCGCCGGGCGTGCTGCGCACGTCGGCGGTGCCGCCGTGGCGTTCCATCCGGCCGACGATGGACCCGGTCACGCCGTGCCGGTCAGGATCCACGGCAGCCGGGTCGAATCCCTTGCCACGGTCGCGGACGAAGACGGTCACCTCGGCGGGCTCCACCTCGGCATAGAGGGACACTTCGCCGACCCCTGCGTGGCGTGCCGCGTTGACCAGCGCTTCCCGCGCCGCGGCTACCAGCGCGGTGAGCCGCTCGTCGACCGGGCAGTCGGCTACCACAACCGTCTCGACGGACACCGCGAACTCGTCCTCCACGGCAGCCGCGGTGGCTTCCAGGGCGGCGGCGAACCGCTCGTCCGGTGATCCCGCCGGCCGGTAGAGCCAGCTGCGCAGCTCACGTTCCTGCCCGCGGGCCAGCCGGACCACCTCGCGCGGGTCCTCGACGTGGCGCTGGATCATGGCGAGGGTGTGCAGGACGGAGTCGTGCACGTGGGCCGCGACTTCGGCCCTCTCCTGGCTGCGGATGCGCTCCCGCTGCTCGCTGGCCAGGTCCTGCCAGATCCGCCACAGCCACGGGCCGGTCACCACGGCCAACCCGATGAGGATGACTGCCGTACCGATGAGCCCGCGCCGGATGACCCCCAACTGGCCGCTGATCGCCAGGGCGCCGGCCAGCCCGATCGTCACCAGTACGACACCCAACACGACCCGCAGGACTGCCCTTCTGCGGCCGCCCGCGACGCCACCCATCAGCCGCTGCCACCTCATCCGCTGGGCGTCGTCGGCCTGCCGCCAGATGAGGGCGCCTCCGGCGACCACCACCGCCACGGGCACGACGAAGGTGCTGCCGGCACCCAGGTCCAACTGCTGTACGGCGATCAGCAGGCCGGCCGCCAGCGCACCGAAGGCCACCAGTTGGCCGGGCACCTCCGTGCGGGGCCGGGTGGCCGGGATGGGGACAGGGACGGAGTCGCCGGGAGCCTCGCGGACGAATGCCCAGAAGGCGGCGTACAACACAACACCCAGCCCGTTGAAGGCAGTGAGCACCACGAAGGCCAGCCGGACCTGCAGGGGGCTCAGCCCCAGGTGGTCGGCCAGCCCACGGGCGACGCCGGCGACGAGCCTGCCGTCGCTGCGCCGGTAGAGCCGGGGTGAGTCGGTCATCGTCATCTGCCCTGATGGTCACACGGCGCGCGCCGCCGGCACATCAGGCCGCACCCCTGGGATCGGGTGGCAAGCAAGACCAGGGTCAGCTCAGGGTGTGCCCCGATGGTCCCCCGCAGTCCCGATCGACAGGATCGGGGGCATGACACAAGACGACAGGGACACCGAGGGCACCGCCACCGCTCAGGAAACGTTCGCCCCACCTCCCGCTGATCCGCCCACGAGCCGGCCGGCGTTGCGCCGCAGCAGCGTCGACCGCAAGATCGCCGGCGTCTGCGGCGGGCTGGGCCGTTACACCGGCATCGACCCGATCGTGTTCCGGGTGGTGCTCGCCGTGACGTCCATCTTCGGTGGGCTGGGCCTGCTGATCTACCTGGGTGCGTGGCTGTTCCTGTCGGCAGACGGTGACACAGCGTCGCCGGTGGAGGCACTGCTCGGGCGTGGCCTCAGCAGGACGTCGGCGACGAACACCTTGCTCCTCGCCGTCGCGGCCTGCCTCGCCCTCGCATTCGTCGTCGGCCGCCCGAGCTTTCCCCTGGTCGCTCTCGCCGTGGTGGGCGTCGTCCTGTTCGTTCGCCACCGGCAGCCGGCCGGCCTGACCACCATCTCCGATGCCCCGGGCGCCACCTTCAGCCCGCCCGTTGCAGAGTCGCACCCCCCCGACCCCCCGCCCTTTGCCCCGCACGGCCCATACGGTCCGCCGTACGCCGGAGCGCCTGTTGTCCCGCCGTTGCCGACACCAAGACGGGTGCCCTCACCGCTGGGTCGGATCGTCCTGTCGGCGACGCTGCTCCTCGTCGGAGCGATGGCCGCGATCGACCAGGTGCACGGCGTGCACATCCCTGCACCGGCCTACGTGGCAGCCGCGCTGGCTCTGGTGGGCTGCGGCCTCGTCGTCGGCGCGTGGTTCGGCCACGCCCGATGGCTGATCGCCGTCGGTCTGGTGCTCTGCGTAGCGCTCGCCGTGGCCAGTGCCGTGCCGCACGCCCGGCACATCGGCACTGCTACCGGTAATCGCACCTGGGTGCCGATGCACGCGTCGGACATCCACGCGGTCTACCAGCTTGGCGCCGGCAACGCCACGCTCGACCTGACGAGGGTCGACTTCACCGACGCCACCGCGGCCACGACGGTGCACCTGGGAGTCGGAGAGGTGCGCGTGCTGCTCCCGGCGCATGTGGACGCAATAGTGCACGGCAGCACGGGCGCGGGCGCGCTGGAGATTCTCGGCAAGCGCGCCAACGGCACCGGCCTGCGCGAGACGGTGACCGACCCCGGTGCCGACGGTACCGGCGGCGGGACGCTCCACCTTTTCCTGGACAACGGCATCGGCAACGTGGAGGTCACCCGTGAACAGGCATAGCAGCGATGTCGTGTCCCTGGTGGCAGGGTTGATCTTCATCGGCATCGCGGCACTGTGGGCAATGGCCCGGGCCGACCTGCTGCCCGGCAGCCGCGGCTGGTTGCTGCCGGTCGTGCTCGTGGCGGCCGGCGCCGCCGGGCTGTACACCGCCGTACGGCGCGGCCGCGACGCCGAGGGAGCAGGCCAGGAACCCCTCGGGGGTCAGGAGGGCGGGCCGGCGTGATCTCGGCTGCACTGGCCGCGATGCTGCTGCCGGTCCCGGTGCTACTCCTCGGCTGGGCGGTGTGGCCGCCGGAATTCGACGATGACCCGAGCAGTTACCCGACGGCGGTGATGGTGGCTGACGTGCGGTCGAGTAGCAGGGCCGCGGAGTCGGCCATGCTGTCACCTCTGCCGACTTGATCGGCCAGCTCGGGGAGCGCTTGTGGAAACCGCACCTTCGGCGATTGCCCCACCGTCCGGACCGGCTACTCCCACTCGATGGTGCCGGGGGGCTTGCTCGTCACATCGAGGACTACCCGGTTGATCTCGCGTACCTCGTTGGTGATCCGGGTCGAGATCCGGGCCAGCACGTCGTAGGGGACCCGCGACCAGTCGGCGGTCATCGCGTCCTCCGAGGACACCGGCCGCAGCACGACGGGGTGGCCGTAGGTCCGCCCGTCGCCCTGCACGCCCACTGATCGGACATCGGCCAGGAGCACGACGGGGCACTGCCAGATCTCGCGGTCCAGGCCGGCCAGCGTCAACTCCTCGCGGGCGATCGCGTCGGCCTCGCGCAGGACGTCAAGGCGCTCGGCGGTGACCGCGCCGACGATCCGGATCGCCAACCCCGGGCCGGGGAAGGGCTGCCGCCAGACGATCTCCTGCGGCAGGCCGAGTTGCTCGCCCACCCGGCGTACCTCGTCCTTGAACAACGTCCGCAGCGGCTCGACCAAGGCGAACTGCAAGTCCTCGGGCAACCCGCCCACGTTGTGGTGGGACTTGATGTTGGCGGTGCCCGAGCCTCCGCCGGATTCCACCACGTCGGGATACAACGTGCCCTGCACCAGGAAGTCCACGGCCTCCGACGCCGAGATCGCACGTGCCGCGCCCTCGAACGCGCGGATGAACTCCCGGCCGATCGCCCTGCGCTTGTCCTCCGGCTCGCTCACGTCGTCCAGCGCCGCCAGGAACGCAGCGGTCGCATCGACGACATGCAGGCGTACGCCGGTGGCCGCCACGAAGTCCCGCTCCACCTGTTCGGCCTCACCCTTGCGCAGCAGGCCATGATCGACGAAGACGCAGGTCAGCTGCTCGCCGACGGCCCGCTGCACGAGGGCGGCGGCGACCGCGGAGTCGACCCCCCCGGACAAGCCGCAGATCACCCGCTTGCCGCCGACCTGGGCCCGGATCCGGTCGACCTGGGCGTCGATGATGTTGGTCTCTGTCCACTGCGGGAGGCAGCCCGCGCCGTCGTACAAGAATCGTTCGAGCATCCGCTGGCCGTACTCGGTGTGCAGGACTTCCGGGTGGAACTGCACCCCGAACAGCGCCCGGGAGGGGTCCTCGAATGCTGCCACCATGGCCCCCGGCGTGGTGGCGGTCACGGTGAAGGCAGGCGGCGCGGCGGTGCATGAGTCGCCGTGCGACATCCACACCGGCTGGTGCTGGGGCAGGCCGCGCAGCAGCACACCGGGTGTCACCACCGACATCGAGGTGCCGCCGAACTCCGACAGCCCGGTGTGGGTCACCTCCCCGCCGAGCGACTGCGCCATCGCCTGGAAGCCGTAACAGATCCCCAGGGTCGGCACGCCGGCCGACAGCAGGGCCGGGTCGAGGGCCGGCGCCCCCACCGCGTAGACCGAGGACGGCCCGCCGGAGAGGATGATCGCCTTGGGCCGGCGGGTCAGCAGGTCGGCGACCGGAGTGTCGTGCGGCACGATCTCGCTGTAGACGTGCGCCTCCCGCACCCGCCGGGCGATGAGCTGGGCATACTGCGCGCCGTAGTCGACGACCAGGACGGTGTCGGTGGACGCGGTCACGCCGCGGGGGCGCTCAGCTCTTCGTAGCGAACGCCGGTCAACTCCTTCGAGACCTCCCAGAGCCGGGCCGCGCTCGGCTCGTCGCCGGCCCAGGTGCTGCGGCCGACGCGTTGGGGGTAGCCGCGCTGCTCGCCCATGCCGCTCGGACCGAAATACTCGTTGCCGACGACATCGGGCATCGTGGCGGCGTAGAGCTGGGGCCACGCGCCGGCAGCCTCACTCTGCCCGAACAGCTTGAACACCACCTTGGCACCCAGGCTCTTCAGTCGCGAGGTGGGCTGGCCGGGCCGGGCCTGCATCAGGCTGGTCGCGGCGAGCCCGGGATGCGCCGCAGCGCTCACCAGGGAGGTCCCGGCGGCGCCGGCCCGGCGGTCGAGCTCGGCGGCGAACAGTAAGTTCGCCAGCTTGGACTGGGAGTACGCCCCGATGGCGCTATAGGAGCGTTCGCTCTGCAGGTCGTCGAAGTTGATCCTCTTCGCCCCGCGGTGGGCATTGCTGCTCACCGTCACGACCCGGGGTGCAGGTGCGGCGAGCAGCAGGGGGAGCACCCGGCCGGTCAGCGCGAAGTGACCGAGGTGGTTGGTGCCGAGCTGCTTCTCGAAGCCGTCAGCGCTGTGTTGGTGCGGGATCGCCATCACCCCGGCGTTGTTGACCAGGATGTCGAGGCGCTCGACGCGGGACGCGACGTCGGCGGCGGCCGAACTGATCGAGGACAGGTCGGCCAGGTCCAGGGGAACCAGCTCGAAGGACGCATCGGGTGCGGCCGCACGGGCCCGTTGCATGGCCTGCTCCCCACGTGACACGTCGCGGGTGGCCATCAGCACTCGGGCACCGTGCCTGCCCAGCTGCAGGGCGGTGTGGAAGCCCAGCCCGCTGTTGGCCCCGGTGACCAGGGCCGTCCGGCCACTCTGGTCCGGGATGTCCTCCGCCGTCCACCCTGCCACGAGGTCGCTCCTCCATTGTGTCTGCGTACGCCTTGGTCTGTTCAGTAGCGGTGAACCAGTTCTACCTTCTGGAAGGCCTTGAGGTCGGAATACCCGCACTTGGCCATCGCCCGCTTCAGGCCGCCGAACAGGTTGCTCCGGCCCTCGGCGAAGCGATCCGGGCCGTGCAGGAGGCGAGCCAGCGGTTCGAGCTCCTTGTGATTGTCCGGCGGGATGCCGACGTGCCCCCGGGGCAGGGTGGGGTGCGCGGCCACCGATTCCCACCACGCCCCGCGCCCCGGGCTCTCCTGCGCCTCTGCCAGCGCCGAGCCGAGCATGACAGCGTCGGCGCCGCAGGCCAATGCCTTGGCGACGTCGCCGCTCGTTTCGATGCCGCTGTCGGCGATCACATGGACGTATCGGCCGCCGGTCTCGTCGAGGTAGTCCCGCCGGGCGGCGGCGGCGTCGGCGATGGCGGTGGCCATGGGTACGTGGATGCCGAGGACCTCGTGGGTGGTGGACAGGTAGTCGGCGCCGACGCCGATGATGATACCGGCCGCACCGGTGCGCATCAGGTGTAGAGCGGTCTGGTAGTTGGCGCAGCCGCCGACGATTACCGGGACGTCGAGGTCGGCGATGAACGTCTTGAGGTTGAGCGGCTCGACGTCGGTCGACACGTGCTCCGCCGAGACGATCGTGCCCTGGATGACCAGCAGGTCGACCCCGGAGTCGAGCACGGTGTTGGCGAGGGTCAACGTGTGCTGGGGCGACAGGCGGACCGCGACCGTGACCCCGGCCGCACGGATCTGCGAGATGCGCTCTGCGATGAGCTCGGGTTTGATCGGCTCGGCATAGACTCGCTGGATCACCTCGGTGGCACTGTCCACGTCGGCCGCCGCGGCCAGCAACTCGTCGTAGACCGGCTGCGGGTCGTCGTAGCGGGTCCACAGGCCCTCGGCATTGAGCACGCCCAGCCCACCGAGCCGGCCGGTCTCGATGACCGTCGGCGGGCTCATCGTCGCATCCGAGGGATGGCAGACCATCGGGATCTCGAAGCGGAACGCGTCGATCTCCCAGGCGACGGACACCTCGTCGACGTCACGCGTGCGCCGCGACGGCACGATGGCCACGTCGTCGAGGTCATAGCCTTGGCGCGCGGTGCGACCCCGGCCGATTTCGACGTCAGCCACGTCAGTGGCCCGAGTAGTTGGGCGCTTCGACGGTCATCTGGACGTCATGCGGGTGACTCTCCTTGAGCCCCGCCGAAGTGATCCGCACCAGTTTGCCGCGCTCCTGCAGGTCCCCGACCGTCGGGGTGCCGGCGAATCCCATCGCGGCCCGCAGGCCGCCGACCAACTGGTGTGCGACGGCGTCCAGGGGCCCTCGATAGGGCACCAGGCCCTCGACACCCTGGGGCACGAGCTTGTCGTCGGACAGCACGTCGTCCTGGGCGTAGCGGTCCTTGGAGTAGGAGCGGGTGCCGCCGCGCGACTGCATGGCGCCCAGGGACCCCATGCCCCGGTAGGACTTGAACTGCTTGCCGCCTGCGAAGATCAGCTCACCTGGCGACTCGTCGACACCGGCGAGCAACGAGCCGAGCATCACCGTGTCGGCTCCGGCCACGATGGCCTTGGCGATATCGCCGGAATACTGCAGGCCGCCGTCACCGATGACCGGCACCCCGGCGGGGCGCGCCACGCTGGCGACGTCGTGGATGGCCGTCACCTGCGGCACACCCACGCCGGTAACCACCCGGGTGGTGCAGATGGACCCGGGGCCGACCCCGACCTTGACGGCATCCGCCCCGGCCTCGATCAGCGCCTGCGCACCCTCGCGGGTGGCGATGTTGCCGCCGATCACGTCGACCACCGTCTCGGACTTGAGGCGCCGCACCATGTCGATCACGTCGCGGGAGTGCCCGTGGGCGGTGTCGACGACCAGGAAGTCGACGCCGGCCTCGACCAGGGTGCGGCCCCTCTTGTAAGCGTCCTCGCCGATCCCGACGGCGGCGCCGACAACCAGTCGGCCGTCCGGGTCCTTGGTCGCGAGAGGGAACTGCTCACGCTTGACGAAGTCCTTGACAGTGATCAGGCCGCGCAGCCTGTCGGCCGGGTCGACGAGGGGCAGCTTCTCGACCTTGTGGTGCCGCAGCAATGCGAGCGCGGCCTCCGGGGCCACCCCGACGCGGGCAGTGACCAGGGGCATCGGCGTCATGACGTCGCGGACCGGCCGGGAGTGGTCGGCCTCGAAGCGGATGTCGCGGTTGGTCACGATGCCCACCAGGACGCCCGAGGCGTCAACCACAGGCAGGCCGGAGATACGGAACCGCCCGCACAACCGGTTCACGTCCGCCAGGGTGTCCTCGGGGGCGCAGGTCACCGGGTTGGTAACCATGCCGGCCTCGGAACGCTTGACCATGTCGGCCTGCTGCGCCTGCTCCTCGATCGACAGGTTGCGGTGCAGCACTCCGGCGCCGCCTTGCCGGGCCATCGCGATCGCCATGCGGGCCTCGGTCACGGTGTCCATCGCCGAGGAGACCAGCGGGATCCGCAGCGTGATGCCCCGGGACAGCCGGGTCGATGGATCGGCCTCGCTTGGCACCACGTCGGAACCGGCCGGGAGCAAGAGCACGTCGTCGAAAGTGAGCCCGAGTGTTGCGAACTTCTCGGGTATCTCCATGACACCTTCCGGGAGCGGGTTTTCTCCATCGTACGGGTGCACCGATGCATCGCCGCGCAGCACACGGCGTTACCGTGACGAAGTGACAGAGGATCCGCTCGACCCCTTCTCCGGTGACCCCACCGACCCGGCGGCCGACCTCGGCGATGCCATCGGGCCGGATGACGGCCATGAGTCCTTGTCCCCCGAGGACCGCGAAGACGTCCTGGCCGACCTTGCCGATCTCGAGGTCTACCAGACACTGCTCGAGCCGCAGGACGTCCGCGGCCTGGTCGTCGACTGTGAGGACTGCGGGACCTCGCACTATTTCGGCTGGGCATTGCTGCGCGGCAACCTGCGTCAGCTCCTCGACGCCGGGCAGACCACCGTGCACGAGCCGGCCTACGACCCCGACCCCTCGCACTACGTGACCTGGGAGTACGCCCGCGGTTACGCCGACGGAGTGCAGGACACCGAGTCACAGCGCGACACTTGAACTACGGCCTCCCGTGGCCAGGACTCGGCCGGCCAACCGGTGACTTCTGGGGGCTCGGGTCGGGGCTGGGCGTGGGCCCGGGTGAGGGCGACACGCTCGGTGCGGGCCCGGGACTCGATGACGGGACATCGGCCGGCGAGGCCAGGGGCGACGCGCTCGGCCCAGGACTGGCCAGTGGGTCGGGTACCGGCGAGTAGAGGGCGGCACGGAGCTTGGCCACTTCGGCCTGCAACGTGGACTTGCCGTCGGCGGCCTGCACGTCGTCGACGCGGCTCATCGCGTCGTCGAGGCTGGCCCGGGCGGCCGCCGCGTCGCCTCGCTTGGCCTGCCGCTTGGCCGCCGCCAGAGTCCGCATGACGCGGTCACGAGCCAGGATGCTCTGCGCGTGGCGGGGCGCCACCACCTCGGTCACCGGCCACAGCACGCTGCCGGGTGTCGCCCGGGAGGCTGCGGCCGCGACGCCACTGGCAGAGAGCAGCACGCCGACGAGAACCAGTCCGATCAGGACCGGGCGGCCGGTACGTCGCCCGAGCGAGCCGCCGGCGGACACCTCCTTCTGCGCCGCCGAAGGCCCCTGCCCGTCGCAGACGTCATCGCGCCACCCGGCCAGCAGGGCAGTGAGGGCGTCGGTGCGGTCGGCCATGTCACACCGCTGGCTCAGGCTGTCGAGCAGCTGGTCGTCCCGCTGGACCGCGGCGAGCTCCAGGGGACCGGCCACGCCGACACCTCCGGCAGCCACCTCAGTTGCGAGAGCCCCAGACAGCGCCCGATGCTGTGCAACCCGGACCGCCCCGAGGCTCATGCCCAGCGCGGCCCCGGTCTCCTCGGCGGTGAATCCGACGGCAATCCGCATCACCAGAACGTCGCGTTGGGGGGGCGGCAGCCTCTCCAGCAGGGCCCGGGCGGCTCCGCCGAGGTGGACCTCCGACGCGTCAAGCATGTCGTGGTGGTCGTGAGCAACAGCCCGATGCACCTCGGCAACCTTGTGAGCAGCGATCCCGAAGACGAAGGCTGTGAAGGGCCGCCCGACATCGCGATAGTGCGGCAAAGCTGTCATCACCCCCAGGCAGACCTCCTGTGCGACGTCCTCGGCGACCCGATAGGTACCCTCGGTGCCGGGCCCCAGGCGTGCCCGGCAGTACCTCACCACGAGGGGGCGCAGGCGTGAGACCAGGGACTGCGCAGCGGACTGTTCGCCCGCTGTTGCTCGCCTGGCCAGAGCCGACAAGTCCGGCTCCGACTGCGTCCTGTCCATCGACGTCCCTCTGTTACCCCGGTTGGACAAACGGTAGCTTGCTCGGGGGCGAAACGTCTGGCAGAACTAGCAAAGAAGACCCATCCTGAAACCGGACGCGACGGCGTGTGCCCTGTCGTTCACGCCCATCTTGCGGAAGAGCCGCTGGGCGTGGGTCTTGACCGTGTCCTCGGACAGGTAGAGTTCGCGCCCGATCTCGGAGTTGCTCTTGCCCTCTGACATCCCGAGCAGCACCTGGCCCTCACGCTCCGTCAGCGCCGGCCGCTGGAGTGGCACCTGGGCCGCAGCCGACCGCCGGGGCTCGCCAAGCCAGCCGGAGCGGTCGCGGCTCACGGCATGCGCGACGAGAACCGCCAACTCGGCGCTGGTCGGGTCCGACCGGAGGAACCCGCTGGCGCCCGCGGCCAGCGCAAGGGCCATCGCGGCGAAATCCTCGCGTGAGTCGAGCACGATCACCCGGGGAGCGCCGGCGCCGATCACCCAGCGGCGGATGAGATCGGGCCCGGCGCCGGGCAGCTCGGCTTCGATGAGGACCACGTCGGGAGAATCACTGCGCACCATCGCGCCGGCCGTCGTCACGTCGGCGGCCGAGCGCACCCTGTCGAGTCCGGGCACCCCCAGGGCGCAGCGCTCCAGAGCAGCGCGCGTCTCTGGAGCCCGGACACACATGAGCAGCGTGACCACCCGCATTCCCTCCAGTCGCCGAAGCAGGCTTCTTCTCACCCGATGTTTCGGCAGAAACGGGCAGCTACTGGACTGCTGATCAGCTGCGCGCCCAACGCGTCAACCTCAGGGCGGCCAGCCACTCGGCACGCAGGGCAGGCGGCAGGTGAGCGGAAGCGCCGAGGTGTCTCTGCCAGGGCACCCGCCCGGCGCAAGCTGTCGACGGCTTCCAGGGGGTCCCCAACGACTGGGCCCGGCCGAGCAGGACCAGCCCCGCAGCGACGGAGAGCGGTGCGCGGAGACTCTCGGCCCGCGCGACCGCCGCCTCGGCGAGGCACCGCCCTGGATACCGCCCCCTCAAGCAGTGCCGCCTCCGCGCGCACCCAGTCCAAGGGGGCCGCCGGCGTCACCAGCGGCTGGGATCTGAGGGCAGCAGAGCGGCGGCTCGGTCGAGCTGCTCGTCGGCATCGGCCTGCGCGGCGGCGGCGTCGCGGGAGCGGCGGCGGTGAACCCCGGCGAGGGGGTGGAGCCGGCCGGCGAGGCGAACAGCCGCTGCTCCGCCGCCGCTGCGGCACCCGAGGCCGCCAGCGGCTCAGCAGGAGTCTCGCGGCGCCGAATCGACCGAGTGCGGCCAGCGCGACCCCGAGCAACCGGGTGGCAGCCGTATCCTCGGCGCCCATGCCGCGCTCGCTGGTGAAGGTGATCGCCTGCTGCAACGGGTCGAGGGCCGCGCCGGGAGCGCCGTGGAAGACCGCCTGCTCGCCGCTGGCGAGCAGGCTCGCCAGGTCCGGGTGCTGGGTCAGGTCCGCACCCTGAACGCGCCCCTCCTGGAAGATCGGCAATGGCCGCTGCATGATCCCATCGAAACGGGGCATGCCTGCCGAGTCCGTCCTTCGCGCCAGGGTCTGCGCACGATTGGAGTCGACATGGCCGACATCCGCCGCCTCCCGAGCCCACGCGCGGACCTCTGGGATTGGCAGCTGCAGGGTGCCTGCCGGGGCAGCGACAGTGATTTGTTCTTCCACCCGGAGAACGAACGCGGGCAGGCCCGTGAGCGGCGGGAGGCCGCCGCCAAGGCGGTGTGCGACCGATGCCCGGTGCTCCAGAGGTGCCGCGAGCACGCCCTGACGGTCGGCGAGTCCTACGGTGTGTGGGGCGGCATGTCGGAGTCGGAGCGTGAGGGGATGCTCACGGCAGCGCGCTAGACCCCGCTAGTACACGTGCGGCGGATCGGCCACGCCAGCAGAGGGTGGCCGATCCGCGGCACTTCGCGGCTTGTCGGGCTCAGAACCCGGGGCCGTGCGAGTGGCCGTGGCCGTGCCCACCGCCGCCGGTGCCTTCGCCTTCGTCCTCGGTGTGCTCGACGACCAAACTCTCGGTGGTCAGCAGCATTCCGGCGATGGACGCGGCGTTGGCGACCGCAGAGCGAGTCACCTTGACCGGGTCGACGACGCCGAGCTTGAGCAGGTCGCCGTAGTCCCCGGTGGCTGCGTCGAGGCCGTGCCCCTTGGGCAGTTCCTGCACCTTCGACACGACGACATAGCCCTCGTGGCCGGCGTTGGTGGCGATCCACCGCAGCGGCTCGGCCAGTGCCCGCCGGACGATGTTGACGCCCGTCGCCTCGTCGCCGGTCAGCCCGAGGTTGCCGTCGAGGGAGGGTCCGGCATGCACGAGTGCCGTGCCGCCACCGGGCACGATGCCCTCCTCGACTGCCGCGCGGGTCGCGGAGACCGCGTCCTCGAGGCGGTGCTTCTTCTCCTTGAGCTCCACCTCGGTGGCCGCCCCGACCCGGATGACCGCGACGCCGCCGGCCAGCTTGGCCAGCCGCTCCTGCAGCTTCTCCTTGTCCCAGTCGGAGTCGCTGGCCTCGATCTCGGCCTTGATCTGGCGCACCCGGTCGGAAACCGCGCTGGCCTCACCGGCACCGTCGACCACCGTGGTGTCGTCCTTGGTCACCGTGACCCGGCGGGCAGAGCCCAGAACCTCCAGGCCGACCTGGTCGAGCTTGAGGCCCACTTCGGCTGAGACGACCTCGGCACCGGTGAGGATGGCGAGATCCTGCAGCATCGCCTTGCGGCGGTCGCCGAAGCCGGGGGCCTTGACCGCCACTGACGGGAAGGTCTTGCGGATGGCGTTGACCACCAGCGTCGACAGCGCCTCGCCGTCGACGTCCTCTGCGATGAGCAACAGCGGGCGGCTGGCCTGCATGACCTTCTCCAGCACGGGCAGCAGCTCCGACACGGCGCTGACCTTGCCGTTGACGATGAGGATGTAGGGGTTGTCGTAGACCGTCTCCATCGCCTCGGGGTCGGTGACGAAGTAGGGCGAGATGTAGCCCTTGTCGAACTGCATGCCCTCGGTGAGCTCGAGCTCGAGGGACATCGTGTTGGACTCCTCGACGGTGATGACGCCGTCCTTGCCCACCTTGTCCATCGCCTCGGCGATCAGCTCGCCGATCGAGGCGTCCTGCGCCGAGATCGTCGCCACGTGCGCGATGGCCTCGTGGGAGTCGACGTCGATGGCCTCGGCCAGCAACGCCTCGTTGATGGCCTTGACAGCTGCGTCGATGCCGCGCTTGAGCGACATCGGGTTGGCACCGGCCGCGACGTTGCGCAGGCCCTCGTGGACCATCGCTTGGGCGAGCACGGTCGCCGTCGTCGTGCCGTCACCGGCGACGTCGTTGGTCTTGGTGGCGACCTCCTTGGCCAGCTGCGCCCCGAGGTTCTCGAACGGGTCGTCGAGCTCCACCTCACGGGCGATCGTGACGCCGTCGTTGGTGATGGTGGGTGCGCCGTACTTCTTGTCGATGACGACGTTGCGCCCGCGTGGCCCGAGGGTCACCTTGACAGTGTCGGCCAGCGCATCGACGCCGCGCTCGAGTGACTTCCGCGCGTCGCCGGAGAAACTGAGGATCTTGGGCATGCCGGGATTCCTTCCATACGCCACCGCCCCGGGCCTTGGGGGGCACCGGGGCGATGTACGCGAGTGTGGTTACTTCTCGATGACCGCGAGGACGTCGCGGGAGGACAGCACGAGGTACTCGTCGGCGCCGTACTTGATCTCGGTGCCGCCGTACTTCGAGTAGAGGACGGTGTCGTCGACCTTGACGTCGATCGGCACACGGTTGCCCTTGTCGTCGATGCGGCCGGGGCCGACGGCGATGACGGTGCCCTCCTGGGGCTTCTCCTTGGCGGTGTCGGGAATCACGAGCCCGGAGGCCGTCGTGGTCTCGGCCTCGTTGGCCTGAACGACGATGCGGTCCTCGAGGGGCTTGATCTTGACCTTGGTAGCGGTGGCCACGAACTCTCCTGGTAGGTCATAGGCGAAACGGATGCCGCGTCGTCTGCCCTGCCGTCGCGGGGGTCAGGAGCACGTACGCGCTGGCACACTCAGGGGGAGAGTGCTAACCGCCACATTAGGACCGAGCTAGCACTCCGTCAAGGCGAGTGCCAGCATGACCTCCGTGAAGGTCAGCGAGGTGGCCGCACTGCGTTCACCCGTCGGGCGAGCGATGCTCGAGGCCATCGGCAGCTACGACAGCGCTGCGACGATGCGGATCGCCGAGACCCTGCGAGCCGCCGGGCATCCGGCGGACTTGGTCGCCGCGGCGTTGACGCAGGCCCGGCTGCGGGACCGGGCGCGAGTGAAGTTCGGCCCGGACGCCGAGCGGATGCTCTTCACTGCGGCTGGCCTGCAACAGGCAACCAGGGCCGTCGTCGCTGCCCACCGGGCGGGGCGGCTGTGCACGCTCGGCGCCGGAGAACTTCGGGTCGCCGATCTGTGCTCGGGGATCGGTGGTGACACCCTCGCCCTCGCCCGAGCGGGGTGCACGGTGGCGGCAGTCGAGCTCGATTCGGTGACCGCCGCGATGGCAGCGGGCAACATCGACGAGTTAAGCCTTGCCGACCGCGCCCACCTCACCTGCGGCGACGCCACCGGCGTCGACCGCTCCGCCTTCGATGCGGTGTTCCTGGATCCCTCACGCCGAGCGGGCGGCCGGCGGATCTTCAACCCCGAGGCCTACCTGCCGCCGTGGGAGTTCGTGCTGTCCACCCTCGCCGGCCCGGCCTGCGTCAAGGTGGCACCAGGTATCCCGCACGAGCGGATCCCGGCCGGCGTCGAGGCGGAGTGGGTCTCCGACCACGGCGAGGTCAAGGAAGCCGCCCTGTGGTCGGCTGCCCTGCGTACCGCCGACCGTCGGGCCACTCTCCTGCCGGGCGGCGCGACCGTCACGGGCACCGGACTGGCGCGAGCGCCGGTGCGACCGCCCGGCCGATGGCTTTACGAACCCGACGGCGCCGTCATCCGGGCGCACCTGGTCGCTGAGGTGGCGGCCCAGATCGACGCCGGGCTGATCGACCCGCAGATCGCCTACCTGACGGCGGACTCGCTGGTGGCCACGCCCTTCGCGACCGCCTACGAGGTCACCGATGTCCTGCCCTTCTCCGTCAAGGCGCTGCGGGCGCTGTTGCGGGCGCAGGAAGTGGGCGCGGTGACGGTCAAGAAGCGGGGCTCAGCCATCGAGCCCGAGACGCTGCGCCGGCAACTACGGCTGACGGGCGCCGAGCACGCGGTCGTCGTCGTCACGCGGGTGACAGGCAAGCCGACGGTGTTCGTCTGCCGGCCTCCCGCGAGTCCAACCGGAACGCACTGATCAACCACTACGGTGGGCCCGTTGACCGACATCTGACACCGGGTGGTCGCATGCATTCTCCGGATAGGTTCGGAACGTCTGAGGAGCCTCCCCCACCAGCGCCCTTCCACCCTGGGTACGAGCCGCCGTTCGACCCCGCCCCCGAACGGGACGAGCCAGCACCGCCGCCGCCTTTCCGACCGGCCAAGGAGCCTCCCGATGGGCCGCCGGAGCCGGAGCCGTTCGGTCCTGACGAAACCGGCTGAGTCCCGCGGCAGTGCGTGAAGGGAGGGCAGATGGCTGACGAGAAGCCTCCGGAAGGTCTGGCTGCTGCAAACGACAAGGTCCGCGGTGCCGCGAAGTGGCTCCTCGGGGCCACCGCCGCGGTCGGCGCGGCGCTCATCGGCGGCAGCCAGCTATCTAGCATCGGCAAGCTGGAGGCCTGCACGGGAAGCAGCCAGCAGTGCCTGCGACTGCCCATCGCTGCCCTGAGTTCGGTGATCGCCCTCGTGGCCCTCGCCTACATCATCTGGACCGCGGTCGGCATCCTGCTGCCGGTGGCCGTCACTGTTGCCGACCTGGACCAGGCTTGGGATGCCGGTAAGCGTGCGGACGTCAAGTTCCTCAAGGCCAACACCCCGCTGCTCGGCTACGCCCGGCCCAGCGACCTGGAGACAGCCCGAACCCAGGCGTGGAACGATCTCGTGGCCGCACGAAAGGCGCTCAAAGATGCGGATGCGGACGACCCCACCCGAGCCGCGAAGACGACCGCTCACGACCTGGCAGAGAGCGCTTTCAAGGACAAGCAGCAGCGCGTCGCAACAGTGACCGATATCGCACAGTACGAACTGCTGCAATCAGACTTCAGGTCACTCATGGCGCGCTTGTTGCCGGCAACCGCCGTAGTTGCCCTGGGCATCGTCACCTTCGCCTGGGCAGCGAATCCCCCCGCTGCCGAAACCCCCTCGGCGAAGTTGGCAGGGGCGAATCTGACGAATGCTGACCTGAGCGGCGCCGACCTCAGCGGTGCCGACCTCACCCGTGCAAACTTTTCGAATGCCGATCTAAGCGGCGCCTCCCTGAGCCACGCCAAGCTGCGCGGGGCGGTCTGGAAGCACACCACGTGCCCTGATGGAACCGACAGCGATGACCATTCGAAAACCTGTTTAGGACATCTTTCGCCGTAGCCTCACCGATTCTGTAGCCGCACCGTTTCGTGCGGTGGCATTCGCCGCGCATCAGCGCAGGGTGTAGCCGGCAAACAGCAGGTAGCCGGCGACGAGCAGGACACCGGCCAGGCGCGAGAGCCGGCCGTGCCGTAGCGCGAGGACCACCACCACGAGCGGCAGGACGGCGGCGGCGATGGCCGCCCGGATGATGTGCACGCCGGCCAGCGGCCGCACTAGCGCTGCAACGCCCAGGGTTGCGGTGGCGTTGTAGGCCGCCGACCCCACCACACCGGCAACCGCGATCTCGGTAGCCCCACGCCGGGCCGCGACCACGACCAGGGCGAACAACTCGGCAGTGGTCGCCAGGGCGAGCAGCGTCAGCCCGATGCTGTCGTCACTGCGGCCCAGAGCCTCGACCACCCTGGTCGCACCGGCAACCGCCACGACACCCCCGCCGGCCATCAGGACCAGCCCCGCCAGCAGCCCGGGAAGGCCGTAGCCGGTCTCCTCCTCGTCGATCTCGGCCAGCTCGCCGATCGCCGGCGGCGCCTTCTCGATCCGCCAGACGAGGGCGACCCCCACGACGTACGCGGCCAGCAGCCCGGCACCCTCCAGACCCGAGACATGCCCGTCGAGGAGGGCGAGGACGGCGAGGCCGCCGCCGGCCGCTGCCCCGATGGCGTACCGGCGGACCCGGCGGCCCACCGGCAGCCCGGCGACGACGGCGGCCAAACCGAGGGTGAGGGTGAGCATCGTGACGTTGGCACCGATCGCGTCACCGGCGGCCAGGCCGGGATGGCCGCGGCCGGAGGCGTACGCCGCGGTGATGAGCTCCTCCGGCTCGGCGCCGGCCAGCAGCAGGCCCACCGCGACGACGGTGAGCCCCAGCCGCCGCGCCGCCCCACCCATCGACTCCACGAAGAGCTCGGCGCCGGCGATGAGCAGCATCGCCGATCCGGCCAGCAGCAGCAGCCCGATCAGCACCGGATCACGTCGACCGCCATCGCTGAGTCAGCCGGCAGGCCCAGGGCCGAGGGTGCCGCCCCGCCCGCGACCAGTAGGGAACCCAGCGCCGCCACCATGGCACCGTTGTCGGTGCACAGGCCCGGACGGGGCACCCGCAAGCGCACGCCAGCTGTGGTGCAGCGCGACTCGGCGAGTGCGCGCAGCCGGGAGTTGGCGGCAACGCCACCGCCGAGCAGCAGGTCGCCCACCCCTGTCTCCTGGCAGGCGCGGATCGCCTTGGCGGTGAGGACGTCGACCACGGCCTCTTGGAAGGAGGCGGCGACGTCAGACACAGGAACCGGATCGCCGGCTCGCTGCCGGAACTCCACCCACCGGGCCACGGCAGTCTTGAGCCCGGAGAAGGAGAAGTCGTAGAGGGAGTCCCGCGGCCCCGTCAGTGCCCGCGGGAAGGCCACCGCGGCGGGGTCACCGTCGCCGGCCAGCCGGTCGATGTGGGGGCCGCCCGGGAACGGCAGTCCGAGGACGCGGGCCACCTTGTCGAATGCCTCCCCTGCGGCGTCGTCGAGGGTGGCGCCCAGCGGGATGATCGCCTCGGTGACCGACTCCACCATCAGCAAGCAGGAGTGGCCGCCCGAGACCAGCAGGGCGATGCATGGCTCCGGCAGCGGTCCGTGCTGCAGGGTGTCGACGGCGATGTGGGCGGCGAGGTGGTTGACGCCGTACAACGGCTTGTCCAGGGCCAGCGCGTAGGCCTTGGCAGCGGCGACCCCCACCAGCAGGGCACCGGCCAGCCCGGGGCCGGCCGTGACCGCGACGGCGTCGATGTCGCCGAGCCGCACCCCCGCCGTGTCCAGTGCACGTCGCACCGTCGGGACCATCGCCTCCAGGTGCGCGCGCGAAGCCACCTCGGGCACGACACCGCCGTACCGTGCATGGCTGTCCACACTGGAGGCCACGGCGTCGGCGAGCAGCGCCGAGCCGTGCACGATGCCCACCCCGGTCTCGTCGCACGAGGTCTCGATGCCGAGTACGAGCGGGTGCTCAGCCGTCACGGACCATCACCACCGCGTTGGCGCCACTGGGCTGGTAGTAGCCACGCCGCAGGCCGGCCGGCTCGAAGCCGTGCCGGGCGTAGAGCCGCTGGGCGGCCACGTTGTCGGAGCGCACCTCCAGGCTGACCGTGGTCACCCGCCGCCGCTGGGACTCCGCCAACAGCGCCGCCAGCAGGTCGCGCCCGATGCCGCCCCCCTGCCGGTCCCTGCGTACGGCGAGGGTCTGGACGTAGGCCTGCGCGCCGTACGTGCAGAGCCCGCCGTAGCCGAGCACGCTGTCGGCGCCGTCGAGCGCCACCAGGTAGTGCCGGGACTCGTGTTCTGCCAACTCCTGCCAGAACATCGCCGCGCTCCAGTGGTCGGCGCCGAACAGGTCGTGCTCCAGGAGGAACACCTCATCGAGATACCACCATCGCATCCGGGACAGCCGGCTCATCGGCGCAGGGTGGTCTTGGCCGCCCCTGGCTCGGTAGCGTCGGGCCGGCGGAGATACAGCGGGCTGAGTGCCTCCGACGGCGCTCCCGCCTGCAGCCGGCTAGCGGCCAGCGCGACGAGTGCCACGGCGGGTGGGTAAGTCGGCTCCCCGACCGGCAGGCGCAAGACCTCGGCGTAGATCAGGGCGCCGGCCCCTCGCGCCAGCCGGCAGCCGTCGGTGGGCACCTCGGCGGGCCGGTCGACCGAGGGCTTGGTGAGCCGGTGGCCGCCCGGACCGTAGGTTGCCCAGTAGACCTCCCGGCGCCGGGCGTCGGTGGCCACCAGCAGCGGGCTGGGTGCCTCCCATGGCGGGTAGGCGACGGCGTCGAGCGAGCAGACACCGTAGGTGGGCAGACCGATGGCGTCGGCGAACGTCGCGGCGGTGACCAGGCCGACCCGCAGGCCGGTGAACGGGCCCGGCCCCACCCCGGCGACCACCGCGGACAACTGTCCCAGGCCGGCGCCCGCCTCGGCGAGCACGGCCTCGATGGACGGTGCGAGCAGCTCGCCGTGCCGCCGGGCGTCGACGGTCACGCATTCGGCGAGCACCTCCGGACCCCCGGTGACACCGAGCTCGACCACCGCCGCGGTGACCGCGGGGGTGGCGGTGTCGAGGGCCAGCACAAGCACAGCGCAGAGCGTAATCGCGGCCCCCGGCGGCCTGGGTCAGCCACCCGCCAGTTCGGCTACCCGGTGCGCCCAGCGGCCGCCCACCGCCAGCACCTCGGCCACCCGGGACTCGTCGACGGCCGCACGCTGCAGCCTGATCTCCAGGTGGGCCGGCGCCAGCCGCTCGACCAGTCCGGCACCCCACTCCACGACGGTGACCGAGTCCGACACCACTGCATCGAGGTCGAGGTCGTCGACCTCGGCGAGGCCGCCGAGCCGGTAAGCATCGACGTGCACCATCGGCAGCCGCCCGCCGCGGTGCACGCGCGCGATCACGAAGGTCGGCGAAGTGATCGGCTCGGCAACGCCCAGACCGGCGCCGATCCCCTGGGCCAGCACCGTCTTGCCCGCACCCAGCGGGCCGGTGAGCAGCACCAGGTCGCCGGGCTTCAGCAACGCCGCCAGCCGCCGGCCTAAGGCGCGGGTGTCCTCGGCGGTCGGCAGGATCACCCGGCCGCCAGCAGCCCGGCAGCCAGCCCCAGGTCGGCCCGCAATGCCGCCAGGGGTGCGCCGGCCGGGCCGAACCGCAAGGCCGCCGAAGGGTGATAGGTGGGCAGGACCTGCCACCCGTCGACGAGGTGCAGCCGGCCGCGCACCGCCCCCAGCGTGATCCGGCGGCCGAGGAACCAGCGGGCGGCCGACAGGCCGAGGGCGACGGTCACCTCCGGCCGCACTATGTCGAGTTGCTGCTCGAGCCAGGGCCGGCAGTTGGCAACCTCGGCCGGCCGCGGCGTGCGGTTGCCCGGCGGCCGGCACTTGAGGACGTTGAGCACGGCCACGCCGGACCTCGGCACGCCGACTTCGGCCAGCAGGGTGTCCAGGAGAGCGCCGGCCCGGCCGACGAAGGGCCTTCCGAGCGCGTCCTCCTGGGCACCGGGGGCCTCCCCGACCAGGGCCAGCCGGGCCCCCGGCGATGCCTCCCCGACAACCACCGTCGTCCGGCTGGCGGCGAGCTCGAGGCACCGCGTGCACGCCCGCATGGTGTCGGCCAGGGCCGGCCAGGGGGCACTCACCGCCCGGGCACCGACGCAGCGGCCCGCACCAGGAAGTCGCTCAGGTGGGAGTTGACCTCCTCGGCGTGATCCATCAGGGCCAGATGGGCCCCCCCTGCGATCTCGACGAATTCAGCGCCGGGCATCGCTTCGGCCAGCCGCCGGGTGTGTCCGATCGGGGTCATCAGGTCCTTGTCACCGCCGATCAGGATCGTCTCGATACCGTCAAAGACGCGCAGCGCGGCATAGCGCTTGTGGTCGGACAGGGTGGCCAGGAAGCCGGCGACGGTCTCCATAGGAGTGCCGGAGTTCATCTGCTCGACGTAGCCCACCAGCGCCGGGCTGGCCTTGCGAGTGCCGAACGCCCAGCGGCGGGTGGCCAGCCAGACCACGTCGCTGCCGGCCCGCCGCGCCTTCTCGAGCAGGCCGGCGCGGGTGCGCAGGCCGTTGGCCAGCGCCGGCATCAGCGGCTTGCGGATGGCGTTGGCCAGCCTCGGCATGCCGAAGGACACCGTGTCGAGGTCACCGCCGGAGGAAGAGATCAGAGCCACGCCCACGACCCGCTCGGCGAACAGCGACGGGCGCTGCTCGGCCAGGGCCATCACGCTCATGCCACCCATCGAGTGTCCGCACAGCACGAGCGGCCCGACCGGTGCGACGGCGTCGATCACCGCCTCGAGGTCGCGGCCGAGTTGCTCGATCGTGTAGCGCTGCGGCTTGCCACGACCCGACCGGCCGTGACCGCGCTGGTCGTAGAACACCAGCCGCAGGCGGGGATGCCGCAGGCCGGCCAGCCCGCGCCGCTGGAAGTGCCACGTGCCCATGTCCAGGCAGTAGCCGTGCACGAAGATCACCGAGAGCTCGGCCTTCCCCCGGCCCACCACCTCCACGTGCAGGTCCACGCGGTCGCTCGTCCGGACGGTCATCTCCTCGTCGGCCACGAGCAGCCCGAACGGCTCGTCACCGGCCGGATCGGCGGCCAGGCGGGCCCGGCCGACGGCGATCCGCTCGGCCGCCAGGCCCACCGCCACCCCCGTCGCCGCCAGGCCCATGACCGCACCTATCACCCCGGCTCGCTGCCGCCGGCTCACCCGCCCGCTCCGGAGTAGGTGCGCGGCACCCGGGGCCCGATCCGCGTGACGATCTCGTAGGAGATGGTGCTCAGCACGTCGGCCCAGTCGTAGGCCGTGGGCTCGCCCTGATCACCCGGCCCGAACAGCACCACCTCGTCGCCCGCGGCGACCGGGTCCGCACCCACGTCTACCACGAACTGGTCCATGCACACGGTGCCACTGATCCTCCGGCGGCGGCCGGCCAGCCACACCTCGGCGACGTTGGTGGCGGCCCGGGGCACGCCGTCGGCGTACCCGAGCGGGACCAGGGCCAAGCGTGACGAACCGGCCGTAGTGTAGCGGTGGCTGTACGACACGCCGCTGCCGGCCGCGACTTCCTTGGCCAGGGCGACCCGGGCCCGCAGGGTCATGGCGGGGCGCAGGCCGTAGGTCGACACCTGCGGCACCGGCGAGAGCCCGTAGACGGCGATGCCGGGCCGGACCAGGTCGAAATGGGCGGCGGGCAGGGTGAGCGTGGCGGCGGAGTTGGCCAGGTGGCGCACCTGCGGCGCCAGACCGTGGCGCTCGGCCAGCGAGGCGGCCGCGCGGAACACCTCGACCTGGGCGGCGATGGTCGGGTGGCCGGGATTGTCGGCGTAGGCGAAGTGACTCCACACGCCCACGACCGTCACCTCGCCGGAGGCCTCGGCCTTGGCAGCGGCCGTGACGAGATCGGGCCAGTCGGCCGTCGTCGCCCCATTGCGCGACAGCCCGGTGTCGACCTTGAGGTGCACGCGGGCCGGCCGGCCGGCAGCGCGGGCCGCGGCCACCGTCTCCTCGACCGACCACAGTGCGGACACCGACAGGTCGACGCCAGCCGCGACGGCCCGGTGCAGGGGCTCGCCCGGCACGTTGAGCCAGGACAGCACGGGGGCGGTGATCCCGGCGGCCCGCAGGGCCAGGGCTTCCTCGAGCATGCAGACGCCCAACCAGGTAGCGCCGCCGGCCAGCGCCGCCCGGGCCGAGGGCAGCAGCCCGTGGCCGTAGCCGTCGGCCTTGACCACCGCCATGAGCTCAGCCGTGGGCGCCCCCTCGTGCAACCGCGCGACGTTGTCGGAGATGGCGGCAAGATCGATCGCCGCCTCTGCCCGGAGCATGGCGCCAGTCTCTCAGGGTCAGGCCAGGACGGCGCGGGCTGCCTCGGGCAGGGCGTTGAGTACGTCGACCGCGCTGATCGGGCCGCCGGCGCTGGCCAGCCGGCCGGCCAGCCCGTGCAGGAAGGTGGCGGCGGTGGCAGACCGGAGCGCCGGGACGCCAGCGGCCAGCAGCGAGCCGGCCAGGCCGGACAGCACGTCGCCGCTGCCGGCCGTGGCCAGCCAGGGGGTGCCCGAGGCGTCGACGCTCACCTGACCGTCCGGCGAGGCGATCACTGTGGCTTCGCCCTTGAGCAGCACGGTGGCACCCAGGGTGGCTGCCGCGCGGCGGACTGCACCGATCCGGTCCTCCCCCACCTCGCCGGCCAGCCGCTCGAATTCCCGCTCGTGCGGGGTGAGCAGCGTCTCGGCGCTGCGGCCGGCGAGCCACTCGGGATGCCGGGCCAGGATGGTGAGCCCGTCGGCGTCAACGAGCACCGGCACGTCGGCGGCCAGAGCCTCCCCCACCGCGCGGTCGGCCCGGTCGTCGGTGCCGAGCCCCGGGCCGACCACCCAGGCCTGCACCCGGCCGGCAGCACCGGGACCGCCCTCGCTCACGACCACCTCGGGCCACCGGGCCCTGATGGCGTCGGCGGCCTGCCCGGTGTAGCGCACCATGCCGGCGAAGCCCCGCACCGCCGCACCGACGGAGAGCACGGCGGCCCCGCCGTACTCCGCAGAACCGGAGGCGACCCCCACCACACCGCGGGCGTACTTGTCGTCGAGCGGCCCGGGCACCGGCAGCCAGCCGGCGACATCGACGCGGTCGGGCACGTAGATGCGCGGCTCGGGGAGATGGGGACGCAGGCCGATGTCCACCACGTCGACGACGCCGGCGTGCTCGCGGCCGGGGTCGACGAGCAAGCCCGGCTTGAGGCAGCCGAACGTGACGGTGAGGTCGGCCGCGAAGGCCGTACCAGCCACCGTGCCGGTGTCGGCGTCGACGCCACTCGGCAGGTCGACGGCGACGCAGATCGCGTCCGACGCCGCCGCAGCCTCGACCAGGCGCCCGGGATCCGGCCGCAGCCCCCCACGCCCACCGAGCCCCAGAATGCCGTCCACGATCAGGTCGGCGCCGGTCAGGTGTGCCGGGTGGGCGCTGCGGATGTTGCCGCCGGCGGCCTGTAGCGCCGAGAGGCCGCCGGCATGTGCCCGCTCGGGGGCCAGCAGGAGCGCGTCGACCCTGGCCCCACGCCGGGCCAGCCGGGCGCCGGTGTACAGCGCGTCGCCGCCGTTGTTGCCGGCCCCGACCAGCAGGACGACCCGGGCCCCGTAGGTCGTGCCCAGCACCTGCGCGCAGCGGGCGGCCAATCCGGCCGCGGCGCGCGCCATCAGGGCGCCCTCAGGTGCGTCCCGCATCGCGACAGCCTCGGCGGAGCGGACCTGCTCGACCGGCCAGGCGCCCCTCATGCCCCGGTGGGCGTGCGCCGCTCAGACACCGGACTGGCCGGGCGCTCGGCTCGCCGGCTGGAACTCCATGTCAAAGGGGATCGTCGTCCCGGGAGCGAGCGAGACGGGCTCGGAGTAGACCTCACGCCCATCACTGATCTCATCGTCGAGCATGTCCAGCGTCTCGATGTTCACGAGTCGCCAGCGCACCTCTTCGTCGGTGTTGCTCGTGTAGGTACGCTCCATGCTCAGCCCGATCTCCACAGCACGCGCCTTGGCGGCCGGAAAGTCCTCAGCGCGGAAAAGGATCACACTGCGCGACATCTGGTCGCCGCCCGCCCCCTGCACGAGAATCATGAAGCGCAGCATGGCGCTGAACCAGACCGCGCTCACTTGGACTTCCATCGCCCGTCCGTCAGCAGTTTGCGAACCGTCGAGTCGCCCGATCTCAGCGCGTCCTCGACGGTCTGACCCTTGTATTCACCGGGAAACACCCGGTTGACCTCCGCGTTGCGGAACTTGCCGATGAAGTCCTGTACCGTCATCTGCCGGTTGGCGATCGCCGGATTGTCGACGTCGAGCTTGATCTTTCGCGCGAACTTGAGATCTCCGGCGGGGTCGCTCGACCCCCCCACGCCGCCGCCGCTGTACCCGCCACCACTGCCGCCTCCGGTCTGCACGGCCTCGACCGGATTGTCTGCGGCGTCGCGGGCCATCTGCAGGATTCCGGCACCGGCCAGACCTGCTCCGCTCGCGATGACGCCGGCCGACAGGACGTTGACCGGCACTCCCACGAGGGCACCCACGCCAGTCAGGTCCAAGGCGACTCCGCCCACCTCACCGCCAGCACCGAGCACCATCAACGTCCCCCCGGCGAGAGTCTCCGCCAGGGCGGCCGGATCGTTGAGCATCGCCTGCCCGTAGGACGCCAGAACGTTCACCACGTCTCCGCCGAGGTGTTCCAGGGTGTTCCCCGCGCTGCTGAAGAAGTCGCCTACCTCGTCCCAGAACCCCGGCTTCTCGGGAGCCTCGTCCCGGCCGGCACCGACGACCTTCTCTGCCGCGTCTCCAGCGGTCTGGAGCTCGGCGCGAGCGTGGTTGAGTTTGTCGCGCGCGGCTTGGCGCTTGGCCTCGCCGGCGTCCACGAACGGGATACTTGCAGGGGTCGTCGGGGTCCCGGCCGTCGTCTTCACTGCAGCGTCCTGCTGCGCCTTCTGTACTGCCTGATCATGCTGCGATATGGCCGCGGCCGTGTCGGCCTCCCCCTGATTCCACAAAGTGATGGCGCCGGCCGCCTCGTGCTGCACCCAAGTCAACTTCTCCGCGTAGGTTGACAGCGCCGCCGCCGCGCCGTGGAAGGCCTGACCTGCCTGCGTCCACTTGGCCGGCTTGCCATGGAACTTGGAGCGGAACTGGTCACCGGCCGGCCCGCTCCATCCGGCCTCGGTATCGACCCGCACCAATCCCTCACCCGCCACGTGCAGCAGGTCGCCGTAGTCGGTCATCTGCAGTTGGGTCTTGTGCACCGCACCAGGATCGCCGGGGACCAGGGCTTGGGGGTCAGACGTCTGACCGAGTTCGGCTGCCATCACTGCGCGGCCGGATCGGGACCAGAGCCCTGCAAGATCTGTTCCATCCGGTGCTGACCGGTCCGATCGATCTTGAGGTAGACGTCAGCACTGCGCACCAGTCGATCTGCCACCTCTTGGGTGTCCTTGATCAGATGCTCCACGCCGATCTGCCAGCGATCGCAGAAGTCCGACACCGTACCGGCCAGATGATCATGACCGAACGACGACTTGGCGCGGTCGATGTCACTTACCCGCTTTTCGCCCACCGCCTGCATGGTGCCGACAACACCGTCAGCGGCTTCGGTCAGGGCCTTGACATCGACGCGAAACCCGTCCGCCATGCTCCGACCCTCTCCCCGAGCGAAATATCCAGTCGGCAGAGTGTAGAAGAAATCCCCTCGTGGCAGACTGCCCCGTTATCGCCGTCAGTTCTCGGCCACCACCATGGCCGAGGCGATGCCGCCGTCGTGGGACAGCGACAGATGCCAGCGGGTGACCCTGCGCGCCTGGGCAGCTGCAGCAACGCTGCCGGCGACCACCAGCTCCGGCCTGCCGTCGGCGGCGGTGCGCACCTCGCAGTCGTGCCACTCGAGCGCCGCCGGGGCCCCGAGTGCCTTGGCCACAGCCTCCTTGGCGGCGAAGCGGGCCGCCAAGGACTCGGGAGTCCGCGAGATGCCGGCCGCGGTGACCCGCTCGGCAGCGGTGAACAACCGCTCGGCCAGGCCCGGCGTGCGCCGCAGCGATGCGGCGAACCGCTCCACCGGCACGACATCGATCCCCACGCCGACGATCATCGTGGCGGGTTACTCGACCGTGACGGACTTGGCAAGGTTGCGCGGCTGGTCGACGTCGTTGCCCCGGCCCGCGGCGATCTGGCAGGCGAGGACCTGCAACGGCACGACGGTGACGAGCGGGGCGAGCAGGGTCGGGATCACCGGCACCCGGATCAGGTGGTCGGCGTAGGGCTCGACGTCGTGGTCGCCCTCCTCGGCGATCACGATGGTGAAGGCACCGCGGGCGCGCACCTCCTGGAGGTTGGAGACCACCTTGCCGTGCAGCGAGTCGCGGCTGCGCGGCGAGGGCACCACGACGATGACCGGCGTGCCGTCCTCGATCAGCGAGATCGGCCCGTGCTTGAGCTCGCCGGCCGCGAAGCCCTCGGCGTGCATGTAGGCGATCTCCTTGAGCTTCAGCGCGCCCTCCAGGGCCACCGGGTAGCCCACGTGCCGGCCGATGAACAGCGCCTTGGGGGCGTGGACGAGGTCGCTGCCGAGTTGGCGTACCGGCTCCATCGTGGTCAGCACCTGCTCGAGCATCTGCGGAGCACGCTCGAGGTCGCGTACCACCGCCGCGACCTCGTCGCCGTACATCACCCCGCGTACCTGACCGAGGTACAACGCGACGAGGTAGACCGCCACGACCTGGGTGAGGAAGGCCTTGGTGGACGCCACGGCGACCTCGGGACCGGCGCGAGTATAGAGCACGGCATCGGATTCCCGCGGGATGGTCGAGCCGTTGGTGTTGGAGATCGCCAGGACACGGGCGCGCTGCTCCTTGGCGTGCCGCAGCGCCATCAGGGTGTCCATCGTCTCGCCGCTCTGGCTGATCGCGATCACCAGCGTGAAGCGGTCGAGCACCGGATCCCGGTAGCGGAACTCACTGGCCAGCTCGACCTCGCACGGCATGCGGGTCCAGTGCTCGATGGCGTACTTGGCGATCAGTGCGGCATGGTAGGCCGACCCGCAGGCGACGATGAACACCTTGGCGATCTCGCGCAGGTCCTCGTCGGGGATGCGCACCTCGTCGAGGACGATCTGCCCGGCGCGGCCGAGCCTGCCGCGCAGCGTGTTGGCGACGGCCGTCGGCTGCTCGGCGATCTCCTTGAGCATGAAGAAGTCGTAGCCGCCTTTCTCGGCCGCCGAGACGTCCCAGTCGACGTGGTAGTCCTTGCCCACGGCCGGCGACCCATCGAAGCCGGTAATGGTGACCGCGTCACGGGTGATCTCCACCACCTGGTCCTGCTCGAGCTCGACTGCCTCGCGGGTGTGCTCGATGAACGCGGCGACGTCGCTGCCGAGGAAGTTCTCCCCGTCGCCGCGGCCGACAACGAGAGGACTGTTGCGGCGGGCCCCGACGACCGTGCCCTCGACGTCGGCATGCACCGCGACGAGGGTGAAGGCGCCGGCAAGGCGGCGGCACACCTGGCGCATCGCCTCGGCCAGGTCGATGTGCGTGCCCTGGGCGGCGGTGATCTCCTCGAGCAGGTGGGTGACCACCTCGGTGTCGGTGTCGCTGGTGAGCAGGTGCCCGCGCTCCTCCAGTTCGGCCCGCAGGGCAACGAAGTTCTCGATGATGCCGTTGTGGATCACTGCGATCTTGCCCGTGCAGTCGCGATGCGGGTGGGCGTTGCGGTCATTGGGTGCCCCGTGAGTGGCCCAGCGGGTGTGTCCGATACCGGTGGTGCCCTCTGGGAGGTGGTCGGCGGCGACGGCTTCCTCGAGGTTGGCCAGTTTGCCCGCCCGCCGTTCGGTAGCCAGTCGGCCCTGCCACACGATCGCCACGCCGGCGGAGTCGTAGCCGCGGTACTCCAGCCGGCGCAGTCCGTCGATGACGACGTCGAGGGCCCGCTGCCCGCCCACATACCCCACGATCCCGCACATGGCTGTGGAGCCTAGCCGAGGATCGGTCCTGCGCCGGGGCCTCGCCCGTCGGCCGCCCCCCGGCCGCCCCTCGTGATCATGCAGGTTTGCAGGACGTCACGCCCGAAGAGCCCGAGCAAAGGTGCATGATCGCCGGACTGGGGCCGTTGAGGGGCCGCTGAGGGTCAGGCGGGCCCGTCCATGAGGGCGGCGTACTCCGCCACGGTCGACCGGACGGATTCCCGTACGGAGTTGGCCTCAGCGGTCGCCCGGGCCGCCTGGCGCAGTGCCCGCAGGGCACTCGGCTCGCCGAGCATTTCGATCGCCCGGTCGAGCGCCCGGGACAGGTCGGCCACGTCGCCGGGCTCGGCCAGCAGGCCGTTGCGCCCGTCGTCGACGGTGACCGCCAGGCCGTCCACCCGCGACGCGACGACGACACAACCCGCTGCCATGCCCTCCAGGGCCACCAGTCCGAGCGCCTCGTCGCGCAAGGTCGGCACCGCAAGAACGTCGGCTGCGCACATCGCCCGGCCGATCTCGGCGGGCGTCACCTCTCCCCGCCACTCGATGTTCAGCCCGAGCTCGGCGGCCAGGGCGGTCCACCCGGCACGTTGCGGACCGTCGCCGCACACCGTCACCGTCCGAAAGCGATCGGGGCGCAGGACCAGCGCCCGCAGGAGCACGTCGACGCCCTTACGCTCGATCAGATGCCCGGCGAAGAGCAGGCGCGGCCGGTCGTGGGGCTCCCGCGGCGGCCCGCCCTCGAACAGCGTCAGGTCGATCCCCGGGCTCACCTCGACCAGCCGGCGAGGCTCCCCCACCCGGCGGCGCAGCGCGGCGCTGAGCACCGGGCCGTTGGAGACCACCAGGTCGGCCCTGCGGAAGAGCCGGCGGGACAGCACCGCGTCGAGACGGCTGCGGTCGGGGAGGGAGAGCACGTCGGCGCCGTGGGCGAACAGCACCAGCGGGGCGCGCAGGAGGGCCGCCATCGGCCGGGCGAGCAGGCCCGTCGGGTAGCCGATGTGGGCCTCGACGACGTCAGTTCGCCGGGAGCCGGCCAGCGCCCGGAGCGCCGTGACACCGGTGGCCCTGGCCAGCAGGCCAAGGTAGCGTCGCCACGCCGGGCCGCTGCCGGGTGAGACCAGGGCCACCTGGTGCCCTTCGGCGCGCAGGGCGTCGACCCTGGTTGCGACGAAGGTGCCCCAGCCGGGCCGGGCCGGGCTCGGGTAGAGGTTGGCCACAACGAGAATGCGCATCGGGCCCGACTACCGTCCAGCCGTGCGCACGACCTCGACCAGCCGCTCTGCGACAGCCTGCGCCTGGCCCTGGTCGGGAGCTTCCACCATTACCCGGACGAGTTGCTCGGTGCCCGACGGTCGCAGCAGCACCCGGCCGTGCGCCCCCAGCGCCGCGCTCTCCTGCGCCACGGCTGCCGCGACGGAGGGTGCAGCGGCCACCGCCTCTTTGTCACCGACGGCGACATTGAGCAGCACCTGAGGCAGCACCTGCACCACCGAGGCCAGATCGGCCAGCGTCCTGCCCGATCGGGCGACGCGGGCCAGCAGTTGCAGTCCGGTGAGGATGCCGTCGCCGGTGGTCGCGAGGTCGGGCAGCACGATGTGCCCGCTCTGCTCACCGCCGAGGGACAACCGGCGGGCGGTCAACTCCGCGAGGACGTGCCGGTCGCCGACCGGGGTGATGTCGAGGTCGATGCCGTGCTCGCGCAGGGCGATGTGCAGGCCGAGGTTGCTCATCACCGTCGCGACGACGGTGTCCTCGCGCAGCCGGGCGTCTTCGCGCATGGCCAGGGCGAGGACGGCCATGATCTGGTCGCCGTCGACCACCACCCCGTCGGCGGAGACGGCCAGGCAGCGGTCGGCGTCGCCGTCGTAGGCCAGCCCCGCGTCCGCGCCCTGCTCGACCACGGCCGCGGCCAGGCCCGCCAGGTAGGTGGAACCGACCCCGTCGTTGATGTTGAGTCCGTCGGGCTCGGCGGCGACCATGACCACCTTGGCGCCGGCCCTCTCGTGGACCTCCGGCGCCACGCCGGATGCCGCGCCGTGGGCGCAGTCGATGACGACGGCCAGCCCGTCGAGCCGGTTGGGCAGCGTGGCCAGCAGGTGATCGGCGTACGTCTCCCGGGCACCCTCCAGCGGGCGCACCCGGCCGACGCCAGCCCCGGTCGGCCGCTCCCGCGACCCGACCAGCCCGGCGGAGACGGCGTCCTCGATGGCGGCCTCGATGGAGTCGGCCAGCTTCAGCCCGCCCCGGCCGAACAGCTTGATCCCGTTGTCGGCCATCGGATTGTGGCTGGCCGAGAGCATCACGCCGAAGTCCGCGCCGGTCTGTGCGGTGAGGTAGGCGACGGCTGGGGTCGGCAGGACGCCGGCCAGCAGGACGTCGGCGCCCGCGCTGGTCAGCCCGGCGACGACGGCGGCCTCGAGCATCTCCCCGCTGGCCCGCGGGTCACGCCCGATCACCGCCACGGGACGGCGGGTGCCGTCGCTTTCCCCGAGGACATGCACCGCTGCCAGACCGATCGAGAGGGCCAACTCGGGGGTGAGATCCCGGTTGGCCAGACCGCGAACGCCGTCGGTGCCGAAGAGTCGGCGCACGATCGGCGTCCCCTAGCGCTTCGAGTACTGCGGCGCCTTGCGGGCCTTCTTGAGCCCGTACTTCTTGCGCTCCTTGACCCGCGGGTCACGGGTGAGGAAGCCGGCCTTCTTCAGGGCCGGCCGGTCGTCGATCTCGACCTTGATCAGCGCCCGGGCGATGCCCAGGCGCAGTGCGCCGGCCTGCCCGCTGATGCCGCCACCCTTGAGCAGCGCGACCACGTCGTAGGCCTCACCCTTCTCCAGGGTGACGAAGGGCTCCCGGATGGCCTGCTGGTGCACCTTGTTGGGGAAGTACTGCTCCAGCGTGCGGCCGTTGAGCGTGAACTGTCCGGTGCCAGGGGTGAGCCGTACCCGGACGATGGCCTGCTTACGACGGCCGACCGTCTGGACGGGCTTTTCGGCGGTGGTAGTGCTCACGCGTTCCTCTTCTGCTCAGTCCCGGTGCACATCTACTGCGCGACCTGGGAAATCTCGAAGGGCACCGGCGCCTGCGCCTGGTGCGGGTGCTCGGGCCCGGCGTAAACCTTGAGCTTGCCCAGCATGTGCCGGCCCAGCGTCGTGTGCGGCAGCATGCCCTTGACCGCCCGTTCGATCACCTGCGCCGGCCGGCGGGCCAGCAGGTCACCGTACGGCTCGGCCTTGAGCCCCCCGGGATAGCCGGAGTGCCGGTAGGCCATCTTCTGTTCGCGCTTGTTCCCCGTCAGGGCTACCTTGCCGGCGTTGACGATGATCACGAAGTCACCGGTGTCGACGTGCCGGGCGAACATCGGCTTGTGCTTGCCGCGCAGCAACTGGGCGGCCTGGCTGGCCAAGCGGCCCAGCACGACGTCTGTCGCGTCGATGACATGCCACTGCCGCTGCACGTCGGCGGGCTTGGGGTTGAACGTGGGCACAGCTCTACTTCCTGTTCAGGCTTCGTGATGGCGCGGGTGCACGAACACCCCGCGCAGCGCGGCAACGACTGATCACGATACCTTCCGCGCCCATGGCGGGTCAAAAGCCACCGCCCAGGGCCGCTCGCCGCCCTCTGGCCAATACCGTACGGTCACCGACGTCGACCAGGGGATCGCGGCACTGATCGTCGCTGAGTTGTCAGAGGAGCTGATCCACGATGCCGACGTCGAGATGAATGCGATGAAATCGGCATCTCACAGCCCCTTGCGCCTCTCCGGCATCGGCTGAGCGCTGCTCGTCGCACGGGGCCACTCGGCTCAGCGGGACCGCACCACCCGGCCCTCGTCCCAAACCGGCTCCGTCGACTCGTAGACCTCACCGTCGGCACCGAATATCAGGAACCGGTCGAAGGACCTGCCGAACCACCGGTCGTGGGTGACCGCCAGGACCGTCCCCTCATAGAACTCCAGCCCCTCCTGCAACGCCTCTGCGCTGGCGATGTCGAGGTTGTCGGTCGGCTCGTCGAGCAGCAGCAGGGTGGCCCCGGCGAGCTCGAGCAGCAGGATCTGGAACCTCGCCTGCTGGCCGCCGGAGAGCGTGCCGAACTGCTGGTCGCCCTGCTGGTCGAGCTCGTAACGACGAAGTGCCCGCATCGCGCCGAAGCGATCGGTGCCCGACCGGTGCTCGTCGCCGCGCCACAGGATCTCGACCAGGGTGCGACCGAGGAGCTCGGGACGGTCGTGGGTCTGCGCGAAGAGCCCCGGCCGCACCCGGGCGCCCAGGGTGGCCGTCCCGGTGTGGGCGACCGGCGCGACAGGCGCACCGTCGACCGGTCCTTCACCGGCGCTGCCTCCGCCGGCCAGCAGGCGAAGGAAGTGCGACTTGCCCGAGCCGTTGGAGCCAAGCACCGCGACCCGCTCGCCGAAGAACACCTCGAGGTCGAACTGCCGCATCAACCCGGTCAGCTCCAGGCCCTTGCAGACCACCGCCCGCTTGCCGGTGCGCCCGCCGCGCAGTCGCATGACGACGTTCTGCTCCTGCGGTCGTTCCTCGGGCGGGCCGGCCTCCTCGAACTTTCGCAGCCGGGTCATCGCAGCCTGCAGGCGGCTGGCCATGTCGGAGTTGTACGACGCCTTCTGCCGGTACATCAGCACCAGGGCCTTGATCTTGGCGTGCTCCTCGTCCCAGCGGCGGCGCAGCTCGTCGAGGTGCACGTGGCGATCGGCGCGGGCCTGGTGATAGGTGGCGAAACCGCCGCCGTGCGTCCAGGCGGTGCCGCCCTCGATGGTGACCACCCGAGTGGCCGTCCGCGCCAGCAGCTCCCGGTCGTGGCTGACGTACAACACGGTCTTGGTGGACTCGGTCAACCGCTCCTCCAGCCAACGCTTGCCCGGAACGTCGAGATAGTTGTCGGGCTCGTCGAGCAGCAGCACCTCGTCGGTCCCACGCAGCAGCGCCTCCAGGGCCAGCCGCTTCTGCTCACCGCCGGACAGCGTGCCGACCGGACGGTACAAGGCGCGGTCGTACGGCACGCCGAGAGCCGCCACCGTCACCGTGTCCCACAGCACCTCGGCGAGGTAGCCGCCGGCATCGCCCCATCCAGTCAGCGCATCGGCGTACCGCAACTGGGTGCGCTCGTCGTCGGCCTCCATCAGCGCCTGTTCCGTGGTGTCGAGGGCAGCACCGGCGGCCCGCAGCGGTGCCGGAGCCAGCGACAGCAGGAGATCCCGGACGGTGGACTCGTCGCGGATCGACCCGATGAACTGCCGCATCACCCCGAGCCCGCCGGCACGGGCGATGCCGCCACCGGTGGGTCTCAGGTCGCCGGCGACGATGCGCAGCAGGGTGGTCTTGCCGGTGCCGTTGGCCCCGACCAGCGCGACCTTGGCACCCTCGCCTACCCGGAAGGACACGTCGCCGAACAGCTCGCGCCCGTCGGCCAGTGTGAAGGAGAGGCTTGCGGCATCGACGTATCCCACGCCGACCAGTGTGCCGGTCGGCGGCGGGGCCGTCATGCGCATTCGGTCCAGCAGCCGGCGGCAGTACCCTGCCGCCATGGCCGACAACACGTCGTGGCTCGAGCAACGCTCCGCCGAGACTGAGCAGCGCCTCTCCCGGATCAGCGCCATTCATGCCGAGCTCGGTCAGGTGCACTCGACCGGACGCTCGCCCGACAACCTCGTCGCCGCCACGGTGTCCGGGCACGGCAAGCTGACCAGCGTCGAGATCGCCGACCAGGCCATCCGCAAGGGCGACGCCGGCGCCATCGGCCGGGCCGTGGTCGCGGCCGTCACCGCCGCCTTCGACGCCGCCCAGGCCACCGGCCGCGAGCGCATCTCCGAGGTCGTGGACCTCAGCGCCTACGACGCGGTGCTGGCGGAGATAGGCAACCCGGGGCACGACGACGCACCACCGGTCATCGGCTATTAGGCCGTGTCTCGTCATGAGAGCCAGGGCACGATCGATGCGAGGGCGATGCCGCCGCGATAGGTGGTCGGGTACTTGTCGTAACGTGGGCAGGCCACGCTACGAGGGATCACTACCACCTGGCCGCGGGTTCGCAGCGGGTCTGCGTTCTTGCCCCGGAATAGGCCTTGTCAGCGCGCAGAGCCGATGGTGTGGGCGGTCTAACCGGGGCCCAGTCTCGGGACGCGAAGCTCGGCGATCGACCTGGTCTGCGATGTGGGTTCGATGGGCTGAGCGGGCGTTCGGTCTGTCGGTGCCGGGTGCGACACTGGCAACCATGGAGGAGACCAAAGCGGCGTTGCAACGCTCGCTGGGCGGGCAGCGAGGCCATGTCTGCGGAATCCTCGAGGGACTCGATGCAGAGGCATTGCGTCGCCCGGTGCTGCCGACGGGCTGGAGCTGTGCGGGCCTCATCCAGCACCTCGCACTCGACGTCGAGCGGTTCTGGTTCCGGGCTGTCCTGGCGGGCGAGCAGGCGGTCTGGGAGGGCTTCGGTGACGGCGACGCGTCGGCGTGGCAACTCGCCGACGACACCGACCCCCAGTCGGTAATCGCGCTATACCGCGACGAGGTGCGGCTTGCCGACGAGGTCATCACCGCAATGTCACTCGACGCACCGCCTGCTCGCTGGCCCGAGGAACTGTTCGGTGACTTCCGGCTGCCCGATCTGCAAGCCGTGCTCTTACACGTGCTGACCGAGACCTCGACCCATGCCGGGCACCTGGATGCAGCCCGCGAGCTCATCGACGGCCGAACGTGGATGGTGCTCTGAGCGTCCGCCTGGGGCTGCCGGGGCTCGCGACGCCTGGGCGCGGCCTATTGTGAGCGTCGAGGTGATGGCAGTGGCCGAGTGGCTGTCAATCGAGGTCTTCGACGGGGCGTTCGCGGCCAGTGTGTGGCAGGACTCCCATGGGGACGCCTTGACCGAGGCCGCGGTGTCCCGTGGCGCCCGGTACTGGCAGTGGCACCGGCACCGCTGGGGCGTGGTGTTGGAGATTCTGTTCGACGACGACGAAACGCCGACGACCTTTCGCAACCTGACCGGCGTGCGAGCCGCGTTGGATGCGGTGCCGGACCCGGTGAACGGCCTCCTGGTCTACCGCGGACGCGGAGGGGGTGCCGGGGCGTCGGTGCCTCGCCGCCCCCGCCCCTTGCCGATGTCCGGTGCGGCGGAGCTGCAGCAGTGCGTAGATCCGGTGCCACGCCTGGCGCTTCACCCGCCCGCAGCGACGTACCCCCTCAACTGAGAGCTGCACCCGCCCCAGGGCCGTACGCCGATCAGGGGTTCCTGCGCCGCCGGCTGGCGGCACTGCGTTCTCAGTGACGCCAAGCGCGGCAAGCCGACCAGCTGACGCGGACGTGCGGCGGCCCCGGCGACCGCTCCAGGCGGTGCACCGGGGCCGACCGGTCTTGGGGTGGGGGGGTCGCTAGGTCCAGATGCGGGTGTTGCTGCGCTCACCGTCGGCGAAGTCGTCGCGGGCCAAGCCGACGGCCACGCCGATCTGGCCGAGAATCGCGTTGAGGTCCGCGGCGGCGGTGTCCCACTCGCGCTGCCTGGCCTGGTAACCGGTCGCGGCCTCACCCGTCCACGAGTGGGTGATCTTGGAGACGAAGACGCGGAGGTCGTCGAGCTGCTGGTTGATGCTGGCCTTGGTGTTCTGGATGTCGGTCTCCACCTGCTGGAGGCTGCCGAAACTGACGAGAATCTCTGACATCGCTATCTCCCTGTCCCGGTCAGCCGAGCACGCTGGCGATGGAGTTCATGGTCTGCTCGGAGTTCTGGTCGAGCGTGTGGTAGGTCGTCTTCGACGCGTCGATGGCGTCGGCGATGTGGGCGAGAGCTTCGTTGAGCTTGGTGGCATCGGCGTGCCAGCGCTGGCGCAGGCGCTGGAAGGCGACGGCCGCCCCACCCTTCCAAGCCGAGGCCTGCCCGTCGAGTTCGGTCATGAGCCTGGTCAGTTGTCCCTGGACCTGGCTGTTGACCTGGCGTACGTCATTGGCAGCCTTGGCCATGTCGTTGAGATCGGCGCTGTAGTCGGCCACGTCACTTCCTTCGCCAGGGCCTCCGGGCCGGTCGCTGGTGTTCCGGGGCAACGATGCAGCGGGCGCGCCGATACCGTCAAACGGGCATAGCCGGTGTAGCCGTGCCGACCTCCAGCTCGACGGGGGCCAGCCAGGCGACCTGGGTGAGCTGATCGCCCGTGCGGCGGCTGACCAGCACCCCCCTGCCCGGCTGCATGGGTCCCGATCGCACGTTGCCGAGCAGGACCCCCTCGTCGCGGTGTGCCGACATGGCCAGGCCGGGAGAGCCCAACTCCTTGATCCGCTGGATCACCGGGTCGAACAGTGCTCGGCTGGCTCCGCCGCTGCGCCGCGCGACGATCAGGTGCAGGCCGATGTCGCGCGCCTGCGGCAGCAACTCCGCGATGTCGCTCAGCGGGTTGCCCGACTGCGTA
The DNA here is from genome assembly GCA_040003795.1 of Pseudonocardiales bacterium. Taxonomy (GTDB): domain Bacteria; phylum Actinomycetota; class Actinomycetes; order Mycobacteriales; family QHCA01; genus QHCA01. The sequence goes on from JBDUBV010000002.1 coordinate 40,543, forward strand.
GCCACCAGGTCGTAGTCGTCGACCACCAGGAACAGCTCCGGGCCACTCCACCACGACCGGTTGCGCAACTGCTCGGGTGTGACGTCGGGACCCGGCAGCCGCCGCAGCATGGAGTCGCGGACATCGTTGATCATCGGCCCGGCGGCCGCACTGCCGGTGGCATAGCCGAGCATGTGCGGCGAGTCGACGGCCTCGAGCAGCGTCCGCCGGTAGTCCACGGCGATAATCCGGGCATGCTCAGGGGTGTAGCGCACGGCGATCCCGGCGAGCAGCAACCGGAGCAGGCCGGTCTTGCCGCACTCGACGTCGCCGAAGCACACGAAGTGCGGGTCGGCGTTGAAGTCGAGGTGGACCGGGCCGAGATCGGCCTCGCGAATGCCGATCGGGATGCCCGCCGGTGAGGAGACCGGGTCGGCGGACGGCAGGTCACCGGCCGAAAACATGGCCGGCAGCAGTCGCACCCGCGGCGAGGGCAGCCCCCGCCAGGCCTGGGCGATCGCCCCGACCGCCGTGGCAGTGGCCGCGGACAGGCCCGCCGCCGACCACTGCCCGTCGATGCGCGGCAGGGCAGTGAGCAGGTGCAGCTTGTCGCGGGTGAGTCCCCGGCCCGGGCACGCCTCGGGTACGTTGGCCGCCGCGCGGCGGTCGATCTCGGACTCCGACGGGTCACCCAGCCGTAGTTCGAGCCTCGTGCCGATCATGTCGCGCAGGGCAGACCGGATCTCGGCCCATCGGGTGGCACCGAGCACGACGTGGATGCCGTAGCTCAGGCCGCGGGTCGCCAGGCCGATGATGACCGGCTCGAGCAGCTCGAACTCGGTCTTGAACGTGGTCCAGCCGTCGATCACCAGGAAGACGTCGCCGAAGCGGTCCTCGGGGACGTCACCCGAAGCCCGACGGGCGCGATAGGTGGCCATCCCATCGATGCCGAGCTCGTAGAAGCGGCGTTCACGCTCCTCCAGCACCCCGGTCACTTCGGCGACCATCCGCCGCACCATGTCGGGATCGAGGCGCCCCGCGACGCCCCCGACGTGTGGCAGGCCGGTCACCGATGTCAGCGAGCCGCCGCCGAAGTCGAGGCAGAAGAACTGCACCTCGGCCGGGGTGTGCGCCAGCGCAAGGCTGGTGATCAGCGTCCGCAGCAGGGTGCTCTTGCCGCTCTGCGGGCCGCCCACGACTACGCCGTGCCCGGCCGCGCCGGACAGGTCGGCCCACAGCGGGTCGCGGCGCTGCTCGAAGGGCCGGTCGACCAGGCCGACCGGCACGGTCAGCGAACCGATGGACGGCCAGTCGACCGGACATAACCCGCGGTCGGCGGTGACGGCAATCGGGGGATACAGCGAGTCCAGCGGCGGCGGCTCCTCCAGCGGCGGCAGCCAGACCTGATGCGCGGCGGGACCGCGGCCGGCGAGCCGCCCGACCGCCACGTCCAGCAGGGTCTCGGGCACCGGCATGTCGGGCGCCCCGGCCGCCGGCTGCTCGTCGAGGAAGGACTCCAGCGCGGCCGGGGCTGCCTGCGCCGGCGCGACGTAGCCAGTCGAGAACGGCACCGGCAACTCACCGCCCACCACCGCGGTGCCCCGGTCACGCACCGCGTTGCCGCCGTAGGCGCCGGAGACGTAGGCAGCCTTGAACCGGGTGAGTGTGGTCGTGTCGACCTTGAGATAGCCCGACCCGGGGACAGCGGGGAGCTCGTAGGCATCGGGCACGCCAAGGACGGTCCGGCTCTCGGCAGCGGAGAACGTGCGCAGGCCGATTCGGTAGGACAGGTGGCTGTCCAGGCCGCGCAGCCGGCCCTCCTCCAGCCGCTGGGAGGCCAGCAGGAGGTGGATGCCCAGGCTGCGGCCGAGCCGGCCGATCGCGACGAACAGGTCGATGAAGTCGGGCTTGGCGGTGAGCAACTCGCTGAACTCGTCGCACACGATCAGCAGCGACGGCAGGGGCAGCAGGTCGGCGCCTTTTTCGCGGGCCCGCTCGTAGTCACGCACCGACGCGAAGTTGCCGGCCGACTTGAGCAGCTCCTGGCGGCGCAGCAACTCCCCCTGCAAGGCGTCGCGCATCCGGTCGACCATGGTCAGGTCATCGGCGAGGTTGGTGATGACTGCGGCGGTGTGCGGCAGGCCGGCCAGGCCGGTGAAGGTCGCGCCGCCCTTGAAGTCGACGAGGACGAAGTTGAGGGTCTCCGACGAGTGGGTCATCGCCAGGCCGAGTACGAGAGTGCGCAACAGTTCACTCTTGCCGGAGCCGGTGGAGCCGATCACCAGCCCGTGGGGGCCCATCCCCTCCTGCGCCGACTCCTTGAGGTCTAGCTCGACCGGCTCGCCAC
>JBDUBV010000196.1:0-4243 GCA_040003795.1 Pseudonocardiales bacterium
GGTGGCGCCGGCAACGGGCCGATGATCATGGGCATCATCGGCATCGTCTGCTGGTTCTGCTGCTCGCCGGCCGCAATCGTTCTCGGCCTCATCGGTCAGTCGCAGGCTACAAAGAACGGGCAACCGACGACCCTTCCCCGCATCGCCTGGATCGGCGGCATCGTCTTCTTGATCCTCGGCATCCTGTATTACGTGTTCGTCGGCGTGAAGTTCGGCAACAACAACTCCTAGACCCGACACCTCAAAGCGATGACGGCCTACCTCGGGATCCGGAATGCCGCTGGGAACCTCCAGCGGCATTCCGGCGTGCGCGTTCTCGACCGACTGCCGGCATGGGTGCTGCCGATCGGCAGTGTCATGGTGGCAGCGGGTTGTTGCGCGGTCGCGGCAATCGCAGATCCGACCCGACCAGGCAGCGGGCTACCGTTGTGCCCCTTGCGGACACTGACGGGAATCGATTGCCCGATCTGCGGCTCGACCCGCATGCTGCATTCCCTGCTGCACGGCGACGTGGCCGGAGCTGCGAGGTACAACGTCGCAGCACTGCTCATGCTGCCCGCCCTGATGTGGTTCTGGCTGGTCTGGGCCGCACCGAAGCTGCGCTTCAGAGCACCGCCGGCGTGGCACCCCTCGACGCGAGTGCTGCGCCTGGGTCTCTGCCTGCTCCTCGTCTTTTCCGTCGCCCGCAATCTGCCGTGGGCGCCGTTCTCTGCGTTGCACGTGTGACGCGCGGCGTAGGGGGTCACGGCTGCTGATCGCGACCCGCGGCCTTGGCCGACCGGTGGCGGGCGGTCCACCAGGCCGCCGCCATGGCAGGTAGCGCCACTTCGGCGGCCAGCACGAGCGCCACCCGCCAGGCCGAGGGGCCGACGGCGGCCAGTTGCCGGCCGCCTGACGGGCCGCCGGAAACCAGGCACAACACCCCGACCATGATCCCGGCGGCCGGACCGGTCGCCGCGGCGGTGCCGAGCATGCGGCGCAACGCGGTGCCGGCCTGCCGCCGCCCCACCGCGGCACCGGCCAGCAGGCCGCCGGTCGCCGGGAGCAAGAGCAGTGCGGCGAGCCACCCGAGCGGCGCCGACGGCAGGGCGGCGAGCAAGGGAAGCGCGGGCACCGGGCGCAGCCGGACGTCGAAAGCGCCTACCGTGGTGCCGGTGCCCACCGCGAAGCCCGGCCCGGCCAGGTATGCCGCGGCCCAGACCACGGCGTTGGGCAGGTAGGCAAGGGAGACGGCCAGGAGCACCAGGGTCCCGACGACGCCGGTGCGCAGGGCCGAGAGCACGCTGCCCGCCTCACTCCCACTCAGCGCCAGGGCAGCGCCGCCGAGCAGGGCCGCACCGGCGAACAGAACGGCGACTGCGACCGCTCCCCCGTGCAGTGTCAACCGAACCGGCTCGGGGAGCAACGTCCAGGTGGCCGGCCACAGGTCCGCCCCCCGCAGGACGCCCACGCCGCCGAAGACCCCGGCCAGCACGGCCGCCGCCACCAACGCCAACAGCGGCGCCGGGTGGACCTGCGCGGTGGTAGCCGGGCCGGTTACCACCACGGCCAGCACGGCGTAGGCCAGCGCCAGGACACCGGTCGCCCGGGCCGCCCCCCGCAGGTCGGTCACACCGACCGTGCGGGCCAGGGATGCACCGGAGCGGATGAGCAGGCAGGCGGGCAGGGCCGCCAGCCCCAGAGGCACCAGATCGAACATGGTGCCCCCCACTTTCAGCGGCGTGCCGTTGGCCAGCAGCCAGACGTCGGCGGCAATTCGCAGCGCCGCGGCCGCCGACGATCCGGACCGGCCGTCGCCCGACCACGCAACGAGCACGACGACCGTCACCGCGATCAGGCCGACGCCGACCGCCCACCCGGCCGCGGTGACGCCGGCGACGACGACGGAGGACTGTCGGCCCTCCGGCTCGGCGTCGAGCGGCTCGACGGAGGTCAGCACATCGGTCACCCGTCAACTGTGCCGCCCGTTGCGGTGATCATGGAACTTTGCCGGCGCCTACGGCGTGTCGCACCACCAAAGCTCCATGATCACCACGGTGGGGGCGCTCAGCCGCCGATGACCTCGCGCATCAGGTTGGCAGTCTCACTAGGGGTCTTGCCGACCCGGACGTCGGCCTTCTCCAGGGCCCTTTTCTTGGCCTGGGCGGTACCCGACGAGCCAGACACGATCGCCCCTGCATGCCCCATCGTCCGGCCCTCCGGCGCGGTGAAACCGGCGACGTAGGCGACGACCGGCTTGGTGACGTGCGCCGAGATGTACTCGGCCGCGCGCTCCTCGGCGTCACCGCCAATCTCGCCGATGAGCACGATCGCGTCGGTGTCGGGATCGGCCTCGAACGCGGCCAGGCAGTCGATGTGTGTCGTACCGCTGACCGGGTCGCCGCCGATGCCCACGGCCGTCGAGAAGCCGATGTCGCGTAGCTCGTACATCATCTGGTAGGTCAGCGTGCCGGACTTACTGACCAGGCCGACCTGGCCGGCCTGGGTGATATCGGCCGGGATGATGCCGGCGTTGGACTGCCCGGGACTGATGATGCCCGGGCAGTTGGGGCCGATGATGCGGGTGCGGTTGCCCAGTGCTTGTGCGTGGGCGTACATAGTCGTGGCGTCGTGCACCGGGATGCCCTCGGTGATGACCACGCACAGGCCGATCCCCGCGTCGATCGCCTCGATCACCGCCGCCTTGGCGAATCGGGGGGGTACGAAGACCACCGAGGTGTCGGCATCGAGCACCTGTACCGCCCGCAGGACCGTGTCGAACACCGGGACCGTCGTCCTGCTGAAGGTCACCTGCTCCCCGGCCTTGCCCGGGGTGACCCCGCCGATGATCGTCGTGCCCGAGTCGATCATTCGCTTGGTGTGCTTGCGGCCCTCGGCACCGGTCATGCCCTGCACGAGGACCCGGCTGCGGTCGGTGAGAAAGATCGCCATGGTCAGGCCCCCCGGGACGCAAGCTCGGCAGCGCGATCCGCAGCGCCGTCCATCGTGTCGACCCGTTGCACGAGCCGGTGCCCTGCCTTGTCCAGGATCGCGCGGCCGAGCACGGCGTTGTTGCCGTCGAGGCGGACCACGATCGGCCTGTCGACCAGATCGCCGCTCTCCTCGAGCAGCGCCAGTGCCTGGATGACGCCGTTGGCCACCTCGTCACAGGCGGTGATGCCACCGAAGACGTTGACGAACACCGAGCGCACCGCGGGATCGCTCATGATGATCTCCAGGCCGTCGGCCATGACCTGAGCCGAGGCGCCGCCGCCGATGTCGAGGAAGTTGGCAGCCGTGACCCCGCGGTGGCGCTGGCCCGCATAGGCGACGACGTCGAGGGTGGACATCACCAGGCCGGCGCCGTTGCCGATGATGCCCACCGAGCCGCCGAGCTTGACATAGTTCAGCCCTTTGGCGGCCGCCCGGGCCTCCAACGGGTCAGCGGAGGACGCGTCCGCCAGCGCCGCGTGCTCGGCGTGCCGGAAGCCGGCGTTGTCGTCGAGGGTGACCTTGCCGTCGAGGGCCAGCACCCGCCCCGCCGGCGTCCTCACCAGCGGATTGACCTCTACCAGGGTGGCGTCCTCCTCGGTGAACACCTGCCAGAGGGCGGTGATCACCCCGGTGACCTCGTCGAGGACCTCGTCAGGGAAGTTGCCGCGGACCGCGATCTCACGGGCCGTCGCCGAGTCGACCCCGGCAATCGGGTCCACCAGCACCATGGCCAGCGCGTCGGGGCGCTCCACCGCGATCCGCTCGATCTCCATACCACCCTCGCGAGAGGCCATGGCCAGGAAGGTGCGGTTGGCGCGGTCCACGAGGAAGGAGCAGTAGTACTCCTCGGCGATGTCGCTTGCCGTCGTCACGAGCACCCGGTGCACGGGGTGGCCCTTGATCTCCATGCCGAGGATGGCTGCTGCGGCCGCCTCAGCCGCCTCCGGGGTGTCGGCCAGCTGCACTCCCCCGGCCTTGCCCCGGCCGCCGGTCTTGACCTGCGCCTTGACCACCACCTGGCCGCCGAGCCGCTCGGCCACCGCCCTGGCCTGCGCGGGCGTCTCGGCTACCCCGCCGTCGAGGACGGGAACGCCATGGGCGGCGAAGAGGTCCTTCGCCTGGTACTCGAACAGGTCCACGCGCCACATCCTTCGCCGACTGGGTTGCCCGGGACTCTAGCCAGCCGCCCGGGCGGGGCCGATCGCCACCAGTAGGCATGCTGCGTCACCCATCGGTAACCTACGCGTTGCTCTCCACTTCGACAGGAGGC
>JBDUBV010000197.1:0-4241 GCA_040003795.1 Pseudonocardiales bacterium
TCGACTACGGCCTGCAGCGGCGGGCCCTGCTCAGTGATGTCGCGTCCGGGCGCCGCACGCAGGCCGAGGCATGCGACGCGCACCCGCACCTGCTGCTGGCGGCCACGCACTACGGCACTCCGAGCCCGGCCGCCTGCCCGGTGTGCGCCCGGCGCCGCCTGCAGCACGTGCACTATGTGTTCGGCCAGTCGCTCGGCAAGGTGAGCGGCCAGGCCAAGTCCATCGCCGAGCTGGCCCAGCTCGACGGCACCCGCACGGAGTTCGACGTCTACGTCGTCGAGGTCTGTGCGGACTGCGGCTGGAACCACCTGATCCGCTCCTTCGTCCTTGGCCGGCCCGCCGACTCGTCGCTCAACGCCGCGGATGGCTGAGGCTTTGGTCGAGCGAGAAAAACTGCAGAAAGGCGGAGCCAAGCGGGCCAACGTGCCCGCAGCCGATCCCGACCGGGGCCCGTTCGGCGGATTGGCGGCCAGGTGGAAGCAGCGGCGGCGGGCCAAGAAGACGCGGCTGGCCGCGATGACCCGCGGGCGGCGCGTCCTGCGGCGCCTCGGCCTGACCGGCACCTGGCTGCTCGGCATCACCGCGGTACTCATGATCAGCGCGGTCACCCTCTTCTACACGCTCAGCGATGTCCCGCGCCCTGAGACGTTGCCGCTGCCGCAGGTCGCGACGATCCTGTATTCCGACGGCTCGGTGATGGCGCGCATCGGCACGGTGAACCGGACGATCGTGAAGCTCGACCGGGTTCCCGCGAGCGTGCGCTGGGAAATCCTCGCGGCCGAGGACCGCGGCTTCTACAAGGAGCCCGGCGTCTCGATCAAGGGAACCGTGCGGGCCGCGATCTCGGACCTGACCGGCGGCGACACCCAGGGCGGCTCGGGGATCACCCAGCAGTACGCCAAGAACGCCTACCTGAGCAATGCCCGCACCCTGTCGCGCAAGCTCAAGGAACTGGCCATCGCCGTCAAGCTCAGCCGCCAGTACTCCAAGGACCAGATCCTGGAGTTCTACCTGAACACCGTCTACTTCGGTCGAGGCGCATACGGCATCCAGGCCGCCGCCGAGACCTTCTTCGGCCGCGATGTCAGCAAGCTCAACACCGCACAGGGAGCGGTGCTCGCGGCCCAACTGCGCGCCCCGAGCTACTACGACCCGGCAGTGAACCCCAGAGAGGCACAGGCCCGCTGGCGTTACGTCGTGCGAGGAATGCTCAGCACCAATCACCTCACCCGGGAGCAGGCGGACAAGCTCGTCTACCCCAAGGTGCGCCGTCCGGACAACGGCACGCTGGGCACCGCCGGCCCGACGGCGCTCATCGTGCATCAGGTCATCCAGGACCTCGAGGCGCACGGCATCACCGAGGCTGAGATCAACACGCGCGGGCTGCGGATTCAGACCACGATCGAGCGCAACGCGCAGAACGTCGCGCTGTCCGCGATCAGGCAGAGCTTCGCGAACCTCACGCCACAGCAGCGCAATTTCAAGAACGCGCTGGTGGCCGTCAATCCCAAGACGGGTGGCGTGGTGGCCTACTACGGCGGCCCGAACGGCAAGAACTACGCAGGCAAGCTCGACTACTTCGACTGGGCGGGCATCGGCTCGCGGCCACCGGGTTCCTCGTTCAAGCCATTCACGCTGGCGACCGTCCTCGGCCAGACCGTGAAGAAGGCGGCCGATCGACCGGCGCTGACCATCAGCAGCTTCGTAGACGGCAGCTATTGCGTGATGATCCAGGGACGGCAGATCTGCAACGACCCCGGAGACCGCGGCGTCAGTAGCTCGTCGGTGTCGGTCAGCCTGGCCATGAAGTACTCCCTCAACACCACCTTCGACCAGCTCGCCGAGCAGGCCGGGCCGAACAATGTCGCGGCGACGGCACACGCCGCCGGCATCGCCAAGACCGACGGCAACGGCAAGAAGACACTGGTGAACTCCAAGGGCAGGACCGGCTTCGGCATCGGGATCGGCGACTACGCGGTGCGCCCGATCGACCAGGCCGTCGGCTTCGCGACGTTCGCGAACAACGGCGGGCGCAACGACCCGTACTTCGTGCAGAAGGCGGTCGACTCCAACGGCGAGACCGTCTACGAGCACAAGCAGGCCACCAAACGCGCGCTGGACCCGAAGGTCGCCAACGATGTCACGCTCACCCTGCAGCCGATCGCGGCATGGTCGAACGACCCGCTGGCCAACGGCCGGGTCTCGGCCGCGAAGACTGGCACCGAGGGCATCCCGGGGACGACCGCGAACAGTGACGCCTGGATGGTCGGCTATACGCCGCAGGTGAGCGTGGCCGTCTGGGCCGGCAGCGGCGACTCCCGGCACCCGATCTACAACTCCTACGGCGGCGCGGAGTACGGCTCGGATCTGCCCGGAAAGACGTGGAAATTTTTCATGGACACCTACCTCGCGGCGAAGCCGAACCTACCGATGGCGACCACGCAGATGATCACCGGCGGGGTGAGCACGGCCAAGGTGCCCGCCACGCCCACCTCCACCAAGACGACGACGCCGACGCCGACCTTCACCCGCACGACCGGCTTCTCGCCGGTGTCGACACCGCCGCCGGACAGCTCCTCCACCCCGCCCCCGCCGCCGGTGCCTCAGCCGTCGGTCACCTGCAGCACGCCGATCATCGGAGCGCCGACGTGCACGACTTCGACGCCCACTCCCGCGCCCACGACGTCCCACGCCGGCGGGCCCTAGCTAGGCACATGCCAGGATGAGTCGGTGACATCGACGGCCCCGCCCCGCCCGTCCGGCGCGGCTGACCCGGGTCTGCCCCCGCCGAGCCACACCGACCCGACGGTAGGGCGGGCCAGCGGGATCATCGGCGGCGTCCTGGGCCGCTACGCCGGGGTCTTCCCGGGTTCGTGGTGGACGCCGGTGCGGATCCTGATGGCGATGACCTGCTTCACCCTGTTGCTCGGCTTCGCGCAGAAGTCGCCCTGCGCCACGGGTAACTGGACGGGCAGCAAGCAGTACACGCACATGTGTTACTCCGACATCGTCCCGCTGTGGAGCGACGAACGCCTCGATGTCGGCGGGGTGCCCTACCGCGACACCGCCGTGGAGTACCCCGTGCTCACCGGCGGCTTCATGTGGCTGACGGCCGAGTTGACCCGCGGCGTGCACTCGCTCGACACGAATTGGCCAGATCTAGTCGTCTTCGTATCCCTCTCGGCCCTCCTGCTCGGTGCGTGCGGCTTGCTCGTCACGACTGCCACCGCGCACACCGCCGGGCGGCGGCCCTACGACGCCGCCATCTTCGCCCTCTCGCCGCTATTGATCATCCATGCCTTCTCCAACTGGGACCTGCTCGCGATGGCGCTGACCAGCGGGGCGCTGTTGGCCTGGGCCCGAGAAAGACCGGTGCTCGCCGGGACGCTGATCGGGCTGGGCGCAGCGGCGAAGCTCTACCCGATCTTCCTGCTCGTGGCGATTGCGATCCTGGCCATCCGCACCCGCCGGTACGCGCCGGCGCTGTGGGCCACCTTGTCGGCAGTGTTGGTGTGGTTGGCGGTGAACGTGCCGATCGCGCTGGCCTACTACCACGGCTGGTCGGAGTTCTACCGCTTCAGCATCGAGCGCCCGACCGAGCGCAGCACCGTATGGGCCATGGGCAAGACGTTGGCCGACGTCGGCGTGGGCGCTGCCGACGCACCGTTCTGGAAACCGCCCGGAACCGCGGTGGCACTCGTCTTGATTGCGGTGCTCGCGGCCGTCGCATACATCGGCTTACGGGCACCGAGCAAGCCCCGACTTGCCCAGCTTGCCTTCCTGGTCGTTCTCGCCTTCCTGCTCACTACCAAGGTGTGGAGCCCCCAGTACTCGCTGTGGCTGGTGCCGCTGCTCGCGCTGGCCCGGCCCCGGTGGCGGCTCAACCTGCTGTGGCAGTTCACCGAGATCGCCGTGTGGTTCCTGACCCTCACCGTGCTACTGCAACTCAGCAATCCAAACCAGAACCACGGGATCGGCTACGGCTGGTTGATCTTGGTGCTGGTGGTCCGGGACGTGCTGCTGCTCGCCATCGCCGGCCTGATCGTGCGAGACATGTGGCGCCCGGATCTGGACGTGGTGCGCATCGGCGGGCTGGATGATCCCGGCGGCGGCTACTTCGACGGCGCCCCGGACCGGGTGGTGCTCGGTCAGGCGGACACGAGCGACCCGCGCAGGAACGCGATGTCGGCGCCCTGACCCTCGGGTCCCCCGGGCGTCTCGACGATGACGTCGCTGCCGGC
>JBDUBV010000003.1:0-42429 GCA_040003795.1 Pseudonocardiales bacterium
CCGGAGACCGTCGGTGACAGTGCCGTCCGGGGCGACGGCCATCCGCTGGCTGACGCCGGCGAGGCCGCCGGTCTCGGTGATCGTGAACACCGCGATGCTCTGGGCACCCTGCCCGGATCCGTTGGGTCCGACTGGAGGGCCGCTTGCTCGCGCAGCCGGCCAGCAGGGCAGTGGCGATGGCGGCGGCGGACAGCCCCCGTAGTCCGGTGGGCAACTGTGTGTTCATGGTCATGGGATGCTGCTGGGCCCTGCGGGGTTCCGCTCAGGATCGCGGTGCGCCACCGCGAAGATCCGCCGGAACGGCAGCAGCGTGCCGAATGCTTCCCGCGGATAGGCGACCCGGAGCCGCTCGGCGTATTCGCTCACGAACTCCTCGCGCTCAGCGCCGTCGAGCACCGCGAAGACCGGCCGCAGCGCCGTGCCCCTGGTCCACTCGAGCACGGCGTCGGCACCGCCGAGCAGGTGCAGGTAGGTCGTCTCCCACACGTCCGTGCTGAGCTCCAGCCCGACCAGGGTGCTCACATAGTCAGCCGGTTCGTGCACTTGTGCCGCACGGGCCGCGCCGGCACCGAGCCGGTCGCGCCACCGAGGGCTCTCGCGCAGCGCGGTGAGCTCGGTGTGACTCGGGGCGCTGAAGTTGCTGGGGACCTGGAACGCCAGCCAGCCGCCGACGGCCAGCATCGCGGCGAGCCGGGGGATCAGGTCCAGGTGCCCGGGGATCCACTGCAGGGTCGCGTTGGAAACCAGCACATCGACCGGCCGGCCGGGTTGCCAAGTGCTGAGGTCGGCCTCGATGAAGTGCAGCCTACCGGCCACGGCGTGCTGCTGCGCCGCGTGGATCATTTCCGGGGAGTTGTCGATTCCGACCACAGTGGCGCCCGGCCAGCGCTGCAGGAGGGTCGCGGTCTGGTCGCCGGGACCGCAGCCCAGGTCGACGACGAACTGCGGGTCGGCGGCCGCCACCCGGCCGAGCAGGTCCTGGAACGGCCGGGTGCGCTCGTCGGCGTAGCGCTGGTAGACCTCGGGATCCCACATGCCGGCCGGGGTTCAATAGCCGGGGGCGGGCGTACCGGGTGGGTTGGAGGCGCCAGGCTCGGCGTTCGGGTTGGCAACGCAGACCTCCCCCTCCAGGCCATCCGGGTCGCGGAAGAAGACGCTGAAGCTCGGGCCGAAGTCGGTCACGAAGCCGTCGGTGGCACCGCGCTTGATGAGCCGAGACCGGATGGTGTTGAAGGCCTCCAGCGAGGCCGCCTGCAACCCGAGATGGTCGATGCGCCCGCGGCCGAACATGGGGGTCTGACGGTGCGCCTCGGTGTTGCCCGGCACCTCGAAAACGTTGAGCTCCGCAGAGTGTCCGATGTGGATAAAGCAGAGTCGAGCATCCGGCCCGGCCGGCCCGTCCTGGCCGATCTCCGCGTCGAAGACCTCGCGATAGAAGGCCTGCAGGCGCTCGGTGTCGTTGGTCAGGATCGCCACGTGGTTGACGCCGTCGAGTAGCACATCGAAGACCGTACGCCTTCGCAGGCCCGCTCAGGCTCGCAACCGCAGGCCACGGGGGGTGGGCCGGAAGCCGGCGGCCTCCAGTGCCTGCGCCAGCCCGGTCTCGCCCACCCGTTCGCCGTCGGCCCGCTCCGGCGCGATCTTTCCGAGCCAACCGTCGCGCACCGCCATTGCCAGGGCGTCGACGGCCGGCTGCAGCAGTCCACGGTCGTCGGTCCAGGACAGCAGGGTGCGGCCACCGCGTTCGACGTAAAGCACGAGATGGCCGTCGACGGTGACCACCAGGGCACCTGCCTTGCGACCCGGCCGGTGCGACGTGTCGACGGGACGGGTCGGCCAGGGTAACGCCGCGCCGAAGGGGTTGGCCGGGTCGGTGGCGGCCAGCACGAGCGCGCGAGCCTGCTCGGGGCGGGCGTCCTGCGGTCTGGCCAGTGAGCGCAGGTGGTCGACCGCGCCGGGCACGGCGAACTGTGCACCGCCCAGGGACTCGACGAAATAGCCGCGGCGGGTGCGGCCGGCCTCCTCGGATGCCTTGAGGATCGGATAGACGCCGGCGAATCCGCCCGCCACCCGCTCGGCCACCACCGCGCCTCGGGTCACGACGCCGTGCCGGTCCAGCAGTGACTCGGCGGCGGCGTGCGCGCGCCGGGTGGGGTCGGGCTCGCGCGCGGGCAGTCTCCACCACCTGCCGGCCACCGACGGCGGGCCGGTGCGGGCAGGCAGCGATGCCCGACCCGGCCGGGCATATCTCACCCGCGCGGCGGGCCGCCAAGTGGCGTGGGTGGTGCGCCCGGTGCCCAGCAGGGAGCGCAGCGGCGCAAGCGTGTCGTTGGTGAGATAACCGGCCCAGACCAGGTCCCAGATGGCCGCCGCCAGGGCGGCGTCGTCGGTCGCGGCACAGCGCTCGGACAGCGACCGGAAGAACAAGGCCTGGCCGTCGCCCAGCGCCGCCAGGGCGGCTTCGTGCAGGGGGGTGCTGTCGAACTCGGCATCTGGGAAGGGCAGCAGCAACTCCGCGGTGTCGGGCAGTGCGAGGCTGACCCACCCGTCATTGCCGGCCAGCGCGCCTGAGCCGGCCCACAGCACCTCACCCGCTGCGCTCAGTTCGTCGAGCATCGTCGGGGAGTAGTCGGCGATCCGGGCCGGGAGCACTAGGCGCTCCAAGGCCGACGCCGGCACCGCCGCGCCCTGCAGTTGCTCGATCGTGCGCAGCAGTGCGTCGACCCCGCGGCCCGCCGCAGAGCCCACGTGCTGCCAGGCCGGCAAGAAGCGGGTGAGGGTGTCGACCGGCACCGGCTCGACGTCCTTGCGCAGCTTGGCAAGTGAACGCCGGCGGATCATGCGCAACACCTCGGCGTCGCACCACTCGATGCCCGCCCCGCCCGGCCGGAACTCTCCGGACACCAGCCGCCCTGTGGCAGCCAGGCGTTGCAGCGCCCCACCCACCACGGCGACGCCGAGACCGAACCGGGTGGCGCACTCGGCGGCGACGAAAGGACCGTGGGTACGGGCGTAGCGCGACACCAGATCACCCAGCGGGTCACGGACCGGCTCGGTGTAGGCCTCCGGCACGCCGACCGGCAGAGCTGCACCGAGCGCGTCGCGCACCCGGCCGGCATCCTCGATCGCGAACCACCGCTCGACATCGGCCACCCGCGCCCGGATGACGCGGCGGGCCGCCGCCAGTTCGGCCAGCCACTGGGGGCTGGCGCCTCGCTCGCAGGCCTCGGCCGTGCTGAGCCCGCCGATCAGCCGCAGCAGATCGGCAGTGCCGTCGAGGTCGCGGACCCGCCGCTCGGGGGTCAGCCGCTGCAGCTCGGCTCCGATCTCGTCGAGGGTCTCTGGATCGATGAGCTCGCGCAGCTCGGCCTGCCCCAGCAGCTCGGCCAGCAAGGTGGAGTCGAGTGAGAGCGCCTGCGCCCGGCGCTCGGCCAGCGGGGCGTCGCCTTCGTACATGAACATGCCGACGTAGCCGAACAGCAGCGAGCGGGCAAACGGCGACGGCTGGACCGTCTCCACCTCCAGGACCCTCACCCGGCGGGCGGCGATGTCACTCATCAGGGTGACCAGGCCGGGCAGGTCGAAGACGTCCTGCAGGCACTCGCGCATCGTCTCGAGCACGATCGGGAAGCTGCCGTAGTTCCCTGCCACCTGCAGCAATTGAGCGGCCCGCTGCCGCTGCTGCCACAGCGGCGAGCGCCGGCCGGGATTGCGCCGTGGGAGCAGCAACGCGCGCGCAGCGCACTCGCGGAAGCGGGCGGCGAACAGCGCCGAGCCGCCGACCTCGGCAGTGACCAGCCCGTCGATCTCGTCGGGCTCGAAGACCGCGAACCCCCCGGGTGGCTCGCCGTCGGTCTCCGGCAGGCGTACGACGATGCCGTCGTCGGAGTGCATCGAGGCGACGTCGAGGCCGTAGCGCTCGCGCAGCCGGGCGGCGATCGCCAGCGCCCACGGAGCGTTGACCTGGGCGCCGAAGGGGGAGTGCACGGCGATCCGCCAGTCGCCGAGCTCGTCGCGGAAGCGCTCGACGACGATCGTGCGGTCGTCGGGTAGATGCCCGGTCGCCTGCCGCTGCTCGGCCAGGTAGGCGACCAGGTTGGCCGCCCCCCACTCGTCGAGCCCGGTGGCTGCGGCACGTTGGACAGCAGCCGCCGGCTCCAGGACCGAAAGCTCGCGGACGAAGCTGCCGATCGCCCGGCCGAGCTCCAACGGCCGGCCGAGCGCGTCACCCTTCCAGAACGGCATCCGGCCGGCCTGACCGGGCGCGGGGGAGACCAGCACCCGGTCGTGGGTGATGTCCTCGATGCGCCAACTGCTGCTGCCCAGCAGGAACACGTCACCGACGCGGGACTCGTAGACCATCTCCTCGTCGAGCTCGCCCACCCGGGCGCCGGGCTCGCCCTCCCGGCCGGCCAGGAACACCCCGAACAGCCCCCGGTCGGGAATCGTTCCGCCGCTGGTGACGGCGAGCCGCTGGGCACCCGAGCGGGCAGACAACGTGCCGCTGACGCGGTCCCAGACGATCCGGGGCCGCAACTCGGCGAAGTCGTCGGAGGGGTAACGCCCCGCCAGCATGTCCAGCACTGCCTCGAACGCCGACTGGGGTAGGGCCGCGAATGGGGCGGCCCTACGGACCATGGTCGCGAGGTCCTCGACCGGCCAGTCCTGCATCGCCACCATGGCGACGATCTGCTGCGCCAGCACGTCGAGGGGGTTGCGCGGATAGGACAGTGCTTCGATTGCGCCGTGCACCATCCGCTCGGCGACGACCGCGCACGGTACGAGGTCGCCGCGGTATTTGGGAAAGATGACACCGTGCGACACCGCGCCGACGTGGTGCCCGGCGCGCCCGATGCGCTGCAGTCCGCTGGCCACCGAGGGCGGTGACTCGACCTGCACCACGAGGTCGACGGCGCCCATGTCGATGCCCAGCTCCAGGCTGCTGGTCGCCACGACAGCCGGCAGGGTGCCCGCCTTCAAGGCCTCCTCGGTCAGCCGCCGCTGCTCGCGGGAGACCGACCCGTGGTGGGCGCGGGCGACGTCAGGTCCCTCAACCCGTGCCGGCGGGCCGGACCCGGACTGCCCCATGAGCTGGGCGGGCACGGAGCCGAGCACCGACTCCACGTCGGGGCTGGACTGCTCGTGGGCGATCTCGTTGATCCGTGAGCACAGCCGCTCGGCCAGCCGCCGGGAGTTGGCGAACACGATCGTGCTGCGGTGGGCCCGGATCAACTCGAGGACCCGCTCCTCGACGGCCGGCCAGATCGAGGCCCGGCGCTGCGGCTGATCGTCGGAGATCGGCTCAGCCGTCTCGCCCAGCGCGGACATGTCCTCGACCGGCACCACGATCTGCACGTCGACGGTCTTGGCCGCCGGCGGTGCCACGATCGTGACCTCCCGCGCCCCGCCGAGGAACCGCGCCACCTCCTCTGCAGGCCGCACCGTCGCTGACAGCCCGATCCGTTGGGCCGGTGCCTCTAGCAGCGCGTCCAGGCGCTCGAGTGACAGCGCGAGGTGGGCGCCGCGCTTGGTGGAGCACACCGCGTGCACCTCGTCGACGATGACGGTGTCGACACCCCTCAAGGCCTCGCGGGCCTGGCTGGTGAGCAGCAGGAACAACGACTCCGGTGTCGTGATCAGGATGTCCGGCGGTCGGCGGCCGAAGTCGCGGCGCTCACGCGCGGGGGTGTCCCCGGAGCGCGTCCCCACGGTGATGTCCGGGCGGGGCAGACTCAGCCGGTGACTGGCCTGCCAGATGCCGGCGAGAGGGGAACGCAGGTTGCGCTCGACGTCGGCCGCCAGCGCCTTGAGCGGGCTGATGTAGAGCACCCGGCAGCGGCGCAGGGCATCGGCGGGCGGGCCCTCGGCGGCCAGCCGGTCGATGGACCACAGAAAGGCAGCCAGCGTCTTGCCGGATCCGGTCGGCGCGACGCACAGCACGTCGCTGCCGCCCGCGATGGCATCCCAGGCACCCTCCTGGGCGGCGGTGGGACGCTCGAACGCCCCCCGGAACCACGCCTGCGTGGCGGGGGAGAAGCGGTTGAGGACGTCGGGCACGCTGTTCATAGTGCCTCGGGGGTGCGACAGAGCAAGCTGCCCTGGCGTCCTGGCACACTGACTGGCATGCAGCGCACCCTCTTCGGCCCCGACCACGACGCCTTCCGCGCGCTGGCCCGGTCGTTTCTGGACAGCCATGTCGTCCCCTTTCACGCCCAGTGGGAGAAGGACGGCATCGTCGACCGCGCCATGTGGTTGGAGGCCGGCAAGCTGGGACTGCTGGGCACCGACGTGCCTGAGGAGTACGGCGGAGGGGGGCAGCCCGACTTCCGTTACAACGCGGTCCTGGTCGAGGAGTTGGTGAGGGGCGGCACGACGGGAGTCGGTTTCGGCCTGCACAACGACGTCGTCGCGCCGTACCTGCTCCGTCACACCACCGAGGAGCAGAAGCAGCGCTGGCTGCCCGGCTTCTGCGCCGGCGAGCTCATCACCGCGATCGCCATGAGCGAGCCGGCCGCCGGAAGCGACCTGCAGGGCATCCGTACCACTGCCCGGCGCGACGGCGACAGCTACGTCGTCAACGGGTCCAAGAACTTCATCACCAACGGGATCAACTCCGATCTGGTGATCGTGGTGGCCAAGACCGACCCGGCCAAGGGTGCGCACGGGATCAGCCTGCTCATGCTCGAGCGGGGAATGCTCGGGTTCGAGCGCGGCCGCAACCTCGAGAAGATGGGCCTCAAGGCCCAGGACACTGCCGAGTTGTTCTTCGATGATGTGCGGGTTCCGGTCGAGAACCTCCTCGGCGAGGAGAACCACGGCTTCTACTACCTGATCGAGAACCTCCCGCAGGAGCGCCTCGGCATCGCCGTGGTCGCCGTGGCCTCGTGCGAGCGGATGCTGGAGCTGACCATCGAGTACGTCAAGACCCGGGAGGCCTTCGGCCGCTCGATCGGGTCCTTCCAGAACACCCGCTTCCTGCTGGCGGAGCTGACGACGGAGACGGCGGTCGCCCGTACGTTCATCGACCGGTGCATCGCCGAGCACAACGCCGGGACCCTGTCGGCCATCGACGCGGCCATGGCCAAGTGGTGGACCACCGAGTTGCAGAACAAGGTCGCCGACCGCTGTGTGCAACTGCACGGCGGTTACGGCTACATGCTGGAGTACCCGATCGCCCGGGCGTTCCTGGACTCGCGGGTCCAGACGATCTACGGGGGATCGACGGAGATCATGAAGGAGATCATCGGCCGGTCACTGGGCATCTGACCGGGCGGGCTAGCCTGCCAATCGTGCGGCTCACGGAGTTCTGGACGCGGATGCAGGAGCACTTCGGGGTGGCATACGCCGACTCCATCGCCACCGACCAGGTGCTGGGGGAGCTCGGCGGCCGCAGCGTACGCGAGGCCTTGGCAGCCGGTGATGATCCCAAGGTGGTCTGGCGTGCCGTGTGCGCCGCCTTCGACATACCCGTCCGCAACCGGTGAACCGCGTCGCATGCCCCGTGCCGATCGGCGCCTCGTCTGCGACCATGCCTGCCATGGGACGTCACAGACTGCTGGTCGCGGTGGCCGGGGCAATCGGCCTGCTACTCAGCCTCAGCGGTTGCGTCAAGCTCGACATGGACCTGACCATCAGGTCCAACGACACGGTCGAAGGCACGATCATCCTTGCCGTCAACAAGCGGCTGCTAACAGCCTCCGGCCAGGGAGAGCAGCAGCTGCACGACCAACTCGAGAAGCAGGGACCCTTCGCGGCCGCCGAACGGCCCAAGGAGGGCACGTTCAGCCAGCGCCCGTACGACAAGGACGGCAGGGTCGGCGAGGCCTACACGTTCTCCGGTGTCCCGCTCACGGAGTTCGGCAACAGCGGCACCGGCCTGAAGATCACCCACACCGGTGACCGGTACTTCGTGTCGGGCCAACTGGACCTGACCACCCAGTCGGCGACCGACCCCCAGACCGAGGCGCTGGCCAAACAGTTCGGCAGCACGCCGGAGCTGCGGATCAAGATGACCTTTCCCGGCGAAGTACTCACGAGCAACGGCACCATCAACGGTCGCTCCGTCACCTGGCATCCCAAGCTGGGCCAGCGGACGTTGCTGAGCGCAGAGGCGCGCACGACAGCGGTGATCCCCAAGTTGCTGGCGATAGCCGGCGGCGTGGTCGGGCTTCTGCTGGTGATCGGCCTGGTCGTGCTGCTGGTGCTGCGCCGCCGCCGACGGGTGCGCGAGGCCTACGCCGGTCAGCCGGCTTATGCTCCGGCCGGTTACGGAGGGTACGACCCGTCGCCTGCCCAGCAGCAGGAGGCGTACGGCCCGGGCCAGGGGCAGTACGGCGCACCGTACGCAGCGCCCTCGCAGTCGGAGGGCTGGGCCTGGCCCGCGCCACCCTCGCCGGAGGCCAGCGGGGTGTCGCCCGCCGATCGGACGCAGCAGTTGCCCGTCGTCGACCCGGCGCGGCCGGTGCCTCCCGACGAGCCAGGGCCGCGGTGACGAGTGTGGGCGCACCGGGAAGGTGCCGAACTGGCGGTCCGGCACCGGTAGCCGGCTCCTTCGGGTGCTCCTGAGAGACTGAGGACTTGGAGAAGCTCACCACCTGGCAGATACTCGGCGCGCGCCTCGATTGGCACACATTCGCGCAGGGCCTCCACGCGCAGTTCCTGACTCGAGACCTCGCGGTCGGCTGCACATTCGTCACCGCCGTCAGCGAGCCGCCGAGACGGCAACAAACACCGGGCGTGCGGCTGACCGTCCCGTTGGTAGACATCAGGTTGATCAGCCATGACGTCGGTGGGTAACCCAGCGCGACATCGACCTCGCCCGGCGGATCAGCGAGATCGCCCGCGACCAAGGATCGCCGCCGAGCGAGTGCCGTGACCCAGATCGAGCTCGCATCGGACACCGCTGACCTCGCCGCCGCGGGACCCTTCTGGGCCGCCCTGCTCACCGGGAGTCCCGACTCACTCGTGGGTGACGACATCGTCGATCCCAGCGGCCGGGTGCCCCCGCTCTGGTGCCAGGGCACCGACGCACATGAGACTCCGCGTCAGCGCTTGCACATCGACCTGTGGGTCCCGCATGACGTCGCCGAGGAGCGGATCGCGGTCGCGGTCGCCGCGGGGGGCGAGTGGTCGACGACGAGAACGCCCCGTCGTTCGTCGTGCTGGCCGACCCGGAGGGCATCAAGGCCTGTGTGTGCACGCTCGTCGGCCGGTGAGGGGCTGACACCGGGCGCTGCGGTGGCTGACCTCGGCAAGGCCGTTGTCGGAGAACACTCCATAGCCGTTGACCCCGGCGTGTCGAGCCCATTTCGAACACGTGTTCGGGCTAACGTGTTGTCCACAAGGCCGTGGTCGTCCACAGCGGGGTAACGGGTCGGGCAGATTGTCGGACCTGCCATCTAGCGTCTGCCGTGACCGCACAACCGAGAAGAACCGACACTGCGAAAGCCCGAAGCAGAGACACCCGACGTCCCGACTCTCAAAGCAAGGTGGCAGGCATGGCAGCACTGGACCGCGACAAGGCCCTCGACCTCGCGCTCGCCCAGATCGACAAGTCCTTCGGCCGCGGCTCGGTCATGCGGTTGGGCGACCGGCCGCAGATCCCCGTCTCGGTGATCCCGACCGGCTCGATCGCCCTCGACGTGGCACTCGGAATCGGTGGCCTGCCCCGCGGCAGGGTCATCGAGATCTACGGTCCCGAGTCGTCCGGCAAGACCACGGTCGCACTGCACGCGGTTGCCAACGCACAGGCGGCCGGGGGCATCGCCGGCTTCATCGACGCCGAGCACGCACTCGATCCCGACTACGCCAAGGCCCTGGGCGTCGATACCGACGCCCTGTTGGTCTCCCAACCCGACACGGGCGAGCAGGCGCTGGAGATCACCGACATGCTGATCCGGTCGGGCGCGCTCGACATCGTCGTGATCGACTCCGTCGCGGCCCTCGTGCCCCGGGCGGAGATCGAGGGCGAGATGGGCGACAGCCACGTTGGGCTGCAGGCCCGCCTGATGAGCCAGGCGCTGCGCAAGATCACCGGCGCGATCAGCAACACCAACACGACCTGCATCTTCATCAACCAGTTGCGGGAAAAGATCGGCGTCTTCTTCGGCTGCCTGTCCTATGGCACCAAGGTCACCCTGGCTGACGGCACCCAGGAGAAGATCGGCAAGATCGTCAACCAGCGGCTTCCCGTCGAGGTGATGTCCTACGACCCCGAGCTCGGCAGGATCGTGCCGAAGCGAGTGGTCAACTGGTTCGACAACGGCATCACCGATGAGTTCCTGCAGATCACTGTCGCGCGGCCCGGCGGCAACGGCAGGGCGCAGCTGGGTCTCACCAGCAACCATCAGGTGCGCACCCCGGGGGGCTGGCGAGAGGCGGGCGAGCTCATCGTCGGAGATCGCGTCATGCTGTCGCAGCTTCATCGGCTGAGCCCCGTGCAATGGGAGATGGTTCTCGGCGGGCTGATGGGCGCTGCCGCGCTCTCGCCGAGCCGCCGTGAGGGCAGCCTCGGCACTCGGTTCCGGATGGGCCACGGTGTCCAGCGGGTGGACTATCTCGACTGGAAGGCGTCGATGTTCGCCAACATCGGCCAGACCCGCTCCTCCGATGACACCGGTGCGGCATTCGTCGATCTCACCCGGTTGCCCGAGCTGGCTGAGCTGCGGGAGGCGGTCTACCTCGGTGACGGCAAGAAGCACCTGTCCTGGGACTACTTCAAGGCGCTGACCCCACTCGCCTTGGCCGTCTGGTACATGGACGACGCGTGCTTCACCCTCCGCTCCGAGGGACTGCAAGCACGGACAGTGGGGGGCAGCGGCCGGGCCGAGGTGTGCGTCGACGCGATGAGCCCCGGGTCGCGGGATCGGCTCGTGCAGCATCTTCGCGACGCCTATGGGCTGACCTGCAAGCTGGTGGTCCGCGGCGCTGCGGCGCAACACCTCCTGCAGTTCACCACCGCGGCGACCGCACGGCTCCAGGAGCTCGTTGCGCCCTACGTGCACCCGTCGATGGACTACAAGCTGCTGCCCCGGTTCCGTGGGCGCTTCGCTGTCGAGCCGTCGTTCGTCGAGCCGACCCCGCTGCCGGTGCCGGCCAGAGTGATGGATGTGCGCGTCAAGCCGCCGACCCGGTCCATGCACCGGTTCGACCTCGAGGTGGAGGGCTCTCACAACTACCTCGCCGACGGCATCGTCGTGCACAACAGCCCGGAGACGACGACCGGTGGCAAGGCGCTGAAGTTCTACGCCTCGGTGCGACTCGACGTGCGGCGTATCGAGACGCTCAAGGACGGCGGTGAGGCGGTGGGCAACCGCACCCGGGTCAAGGTCGTCAAGAACAAGATGTCCGCGCCGTTCAAGCAGGCCGAGTTCGACATCGTCTACGGGCAGGGGATCAGTCGTGAGGGTTCCCTGATAGACGTGGGGGTCGAGCAGGGTCTCGTCCGCAAGTCCGGTGCGTGGTTCACCTACGAGGGGGACCAGCTCGGCCAGGGCAAGGAGAACGCCCGGGCGTTCCTGCGCGACAATCCGGATCTGGCCAACGAGATCGAGAAGAAGATCAAGGAACGGCTGGGCATCGTGCCATCGCTCGACAACGACGTGCCGGTGCCGCCCCCGGTCGACTTCTGACCATGACCCGCCGCCGGCGCGCCGCCGATGAGGCCGACATGCAGGAGGTCGGCCTGCCGAATCCCGAGTCGGCGGCCTCGGCAGCCAGGGCCATCTGCCTGCGGCTGCTGACAGCCCGACCGCGCACGCGGTCCGAGCTTGCGACGGCGCTGCGCAAGAGCGGTGTCCCGGACGGCTGTGCCGACGCGGTCCTCACCCGGTTCGCCGAAGTGGGCCTGATCGACGACGAGGCGTTCGCGGCGGCGTGGGTGAGTTCGCGGCACGCCGGCCGCGGCCTCGCCCGGCGGGCGCTGGCCGACGAGCTGCGCAGCCGCGGTGTGGCACCGGCCGTGGTGTCGACCGCCCTCGACCAGGTGGACGGAGACACCGAGATGGCGACCGCCCGGCACTTGGTCGACCGCAAGATGGCCGGCCTGCACGGGGTGCCGGCGCACGCCTGCCGGCGCCGCCTTGTCGGCATGCTGGCCCGCAAGGGTTACCCCACGGGTTTGGCTATGCGCGTCGTCCGCGACGCCCTCGCCCAGTCAGTGGCGGCCGGCCGGGTTGACGGCGCCGGGGACGTCGACGAGACCGACACTCTCGCTGATGTCTAGGCGCTGCTGAACAAGGGTTGGTGGTGGCGGGGCGCACCAGCGCTCAGAGCGCGAGATAGGTCAGACCCGAGGGTCGACAACGGTGCCGCCCCGCCGACGCAGAGTTTGCAGTGCCCCGCTGGTTCCGTCAAGGCTCGGTCGCCACTGTCACTGGCTCCTAGGTGCGTGCCATGGCCCTTTGCCGCTGGTCCTCATGGGAGGACTCACGCACGCCGTTGCCGGACCACGATGTGCGTTCATCACCCGCTCGTCCTGACTCCCACAGCGGCGCCGCGCTTGACCCTCCACGGATGCCGTCATAACCTCGAATTACTGAGGAGTAAAGCCCGCGACGGAGCGGGACGACATAGATCACATACGACAAAGCGCACCACCCGACACTCGAACAGGCACCATCGCTCCCTGCAACATCACCAATCAGGCAGCCCGCCTGCCGCCCTTTCCCCCGGGTCTTCCGACGACCCGGCGCATCTGCCCCCCGGGGTTGCACTGTCGTCTTCGGGCTCTCCTCATGCGTAGCTCCGCGGCGCGCTCGGCCAACCTGGCGTGGCTGCGGCGACATGTGAGGAGGAGCCGTGATTGCTCAGATCGGGTCCGTCGATCTCTTCCTGGGCCTGCTCGTCGCCATCGCCGTGCCACTGGCCGCTGCGCTCGGAGCCGCGCTCGTGATACGCCGGGTCCGAGTGCGCGAGGACCGTCCCGCCGAGCAGGCTGCCCCGCAGCCCCGGTTCGGGCCTGCCCCGCAGCCCCGGCTCGGGCCCGCCGATGAGCAAGTGGCCGGCGATGAGCAGGCGCTCGGGGCCGCCCGGCGCGACGCCGACGAGGTGGCCTCCGCCGCCCGGATGGAGGCACAGCGCCTCGAGGCACAGGCGCGCCAGGCCGCTGACGACATCGCCAGCGAGGCGCGCCGGCGCGCCGCCGATCTGGTCGAGAACGCCCGGCGCGACACTGAGCTCGCCGCCTCAAACTCCTTGCTCGAGGCACGCCGGCAGCACGAGCGCGAGACGGTCGAGGTGCGCGCCGATCTCGAGCGCCGCGATCACCGGCTGGCCGAGCGGGAGGAACGTCTCGACGCCGACGTCAGCCGGATGGCGGCCCGCGACGCGGAGCTCACAGAGGTGGAGCACGCACTGGGCCGCCGCCAGGCCGAGCTCGGGCAGCTCGAGGACGAGCGGCGCCAGGAGCTCGAGCGGATTGCCGGGCTGTCCGCTGAGACGGCTCGCGCCGAGCTGGTGCGGGCTATAGAGACGGCGGCCAAGCGCGAGGCTGCCCTCCTGGTGCGTGACATCGAGGCGGACGCCCGCGAGACCGGTGAGAACCGGGCCCGCCACATCGTCGTCGACGCGATCCAGCGGGTCGCCAGCGAGCAAACCGCCGAGAGCGTGGTCAGCGTCCTGCACCTGCCCAGCGACGACATGAAGGGCCGCATCATCGGCCGTGAGGGGCGCAACATCCGCTCCTTCGAGCAGGTCACCGGCGTCAACCTGATCATCGATGACACTCCCGAGGCGGTCCTCCTCTCCTGCTTCGACCCGGTACGCCGTGAGGTCGGCCGGATCACCCTGGAGAAGCTGGTCCTCGACGGCCGGATCCATCCGCACCGGATCGAGGAGGTCCACGAACGCAGCAAGGAGGAAGTGGAGGCATTGTGCCTGCGGGCCGGCGAGGATGCCTTGGTCGAGGTCGGGGTCACCGACCTGCACCCCGAGCTGCTCGGCCACCTCGGTCACCTGAGGTACCGAACCTCGTACGGCCAGAACGTTCTCAAGCACCTCATCGAGACCGCGCACATCGCCGGGCTGATGGCCGCCGAGCTGCGCATGAATCCCGCCGTCGTCAAGCGCGCCGCGTTCCTGCACGACGTCGGCAAGGCCCTGACGCATGAGGCAGAGGGCAGCCACGCCCTGGTGGGTGCCGAGCTGGCGCGGCGCTGCGGCGAGAGCGAGGAAGTCGTGCACGCCATCGAGGCGCACCACAACGAAGTGGCCCCGCAGACCATCGAGGCGGTGCTGACGCAGGCTGCTGACTCCTGCTCGGGCGGCCGTCCAGGTGCGCGTCGGGAGAGCCTGGAGACCTATGTCAAGCGGCTGGAACGGATCGAGGAGATCGCGGGCAACAAGCCCGGTGTCGACCGGGTCTTCGCGATGCAGGCTGGTCGCGAGGTCCGGGTCATGGTGCTGCCCGACTCCGTCGACGACCTCGCGGCGCAGGTCCTCGCCCGCGACGTCGCCAAGCAGATCGAGGAGGAGCTGACCTATCCCGGCCAGATCCGGGTGACGGTGGTGCGAGAGACCCGGGCGACCGAGGTCGCGCGGTAGGAGGGATCGGGTGCTTCACACAGTCGCGAGGGTTGCGGCCGGCGCTGCCGCTGTGTCGGCCGTGCTTACCGCCGGTGGGTGCCAAGGGCACGATCGACGTGCGTCGCCGTCATCGTCATCGAGCGCGCCGTCATCGAGCGTGTCGTCACTGCCGCCGAGCCCGACGTCCTCGCCGGTGCCGCTCGGCGCGGCCAGCGTCGACGGTTGCCGGCTGCCGCTCGGTGCGCACGTGGTGCTCGTCCCCACCGCCGATGGGCTTCGCCTGACCGGCATCGCACTCGGGGCGGGCACCCGTGGCGTGGCGCTGTTCCACTCCTCCGACGGCGACCTGTGTCAATGGGCGGAATACGCCTGGCGGCTGGCCGGTGTTGGGATGCAGGTCCTCGCCATCGACGCCAGGGGGCACGGATCCACCGTCGACCCCTCGTCGAGTGCTCCTACGTCACGCTACGACCTGGACGGGGTGGCCGCGCTGACCTGGCTGCTCGGTCACGGCGTCGTCAAGGCAGGCCTGGCCGGTGCATCCATCGGCGGGACCCTGGCGCTGGCCACCGCTGAGCGCCCGGGTGCGCCCGTCGTGGCAGTGGCGAGCCTGTCCGGTCCGCAAAAGGACTTCGGCCGGCTCGACGCGTTCGCCGGCCGCGCCCGGCTGCCCTCCGCCGTGCTGTTGATCGTGGGCGGGCTGGACGGCACCTTCGCCAAGGACGCCGACGTGCTCGCCGCCAACATCCAGGGAGCCCGGCTCATCAAGGCCGACGCCGGCGAGCACGGCACCGCGTTGCTGCCCAAGGTGGTCGACGGCCTAGCCATCGAGGACTCGCTGACGGCGTTCTTCGTGCGGTCGCTGGCCTGATCGTCATCTCGCTCCGCTCCGGCAATTCGTTGAGCAGGGTGGCGGTGGAAGCGTTCGGTTTTGCCGTTGGTCCAGGGGGAGCCGGTTCGGTGAACCGGCGTTTGAGTTGCCAGGCTGAGCAGACCCTGCGGCAGTCGGTGCCGTGCCGGTTAGACCATCGCGTTAGCGGTGTGGACGCGTCCGACGCGCACGTCGTCGGCGGTGAACCAGGCTGGGGCGCGGTGCAGGAAGGCGGCGCTGGTGTGGTCCTTCTCGTCGGGCAGAACCTCTGGATAGGCCAGGCGTGTGGTCGTCGATGGCGGTGTGGACATTCGCCACCCACCGCCGGCCGGGATGCGGCCGAGTCTCTTGATGTCCATGTGGATCATCGCTCGGGCACGGATGCTCGGATTCTTACAGGATGCCGAGGACGTCCTCCAGGACACGCTGCTGGCTGCCTGGCAAGGCCTCGCAGGGTTCGAAGGACGTGCGTCGATCCGCACCTGGCTTTACCGGATCGCCACCAGCCGGTGCCTCAACGCGTGTCGCGCCGCCAGCAGGCGCCCGGCCAAGGAGTGGGGCATGCTCAACGTCGAACCGCCCGAGCCGACCCGGCTCGGCGAAGTGCTCTGGCTCGAGCCGTACCCCGACACGCTCTTCGAGGGTGCGATCGACGTATCACCCGGGCCGCAAGCCCGCTACGAGCAGACCGAATCCATCTCCCCTGGCCTTCGTGACCGCCCTTCAACTCCTCCCGCATCGCCCACTCGCCGTCCTTATCTTCGCGCGACATCCTCGGATTTCACGCGAACGAGGTAGCCGACATGCTTGACTTGAGCCTCGACTCGGTCGACAGCGCCCTCAAACGGGCGCGCACCAGCCTGCTGTGCCGACGGCCGCCGGTCGCCGACCGCGAACGGCCTCCCGCCTCCGGATCACCGTCCGGGGATGCGATCGTGGCGGACTTCGTCGACGCATACGAGTCCGTCGATCTCGACGCGCTGGTGCGCTTGCTGACCGACGACGTCTTCTGTTCAATGCCACCGATGCCCTTCGAATACGAGGGCCGGCCGGCGTTCGGGGTGCATCTGCGCGCCCCCAACGGCATCGCCCACGGGGTCGGTCTCATCGTCCTCACCCTCGCCGGCGACCAGATCTGCGCCATGAGCCGCTTCGAGAACGCCGTGCTCCCATGGTTCGGGCTACCGCGATCGCTCCCGAGCCGGTAGCCAGCTTCCGAACGGCCGATCTGCGCCGCAGCGAAACACACACCGGCGGATGTGCCGGCTGCCACTGCCGGGCGGCCAGCACCCGCTTCTCCACCCTGTGCGAGGTGCGGTTCGGCCTCCCCTGCGGGCGGCTGGGACGTCGGCCAGCCCGGCTACGCCGGCCCCGGGTGAGGGCGCAGCCACGTGTAGACCGTGGCCCGCGAGACGCCCGGCTGCCCGGCGACGGAACAGGCGGCCAACCTGCCGCGACACGTTCAACGATGAGCTCGCGGGCGCACAGATTCCTACGAGCGTTAGGGTCAGCCAAGGACCTCGTGGGCGGGACGGATGTGAGGTACATCAAGTCGCCACGTCGCCAACCCGGGGCACATCAACCTCTCGGATGAGAGCTAGCCGGCCCACTCCTCGCGCAGCAGGCCCATGACGACCGTGTCGACGTACGCGCCGTCGGCGAAGGCATGCCGGCGCAGCACGCCCTCCTTGACGAACCCGACCTTGCCGTAGGACGCGAGCGCCGCCGTGTTGGAGGCCAGTGTCTCCAGATGCAGCCGCCGCAGGTTGCGCGCCCGGAAGAGGAAGCCGACGAGCACCCGCAGGGCGTCCGTGCCGTAGCCGCGGCCGCGGGCCCCGGGGAGGAGGGCGATGCCCACCTCGGCGGCCTGGGCGAAGGTGTCCTCACCGAACATGCCGCAGCGGCCGACCGGTGCCCCCTCGGCCTCGACGACGAACTCCACGCCGTCGATCCCGGCCGTCGCCGGCACGTACCAGTCACGGAACGCCTCGAAGGTCAGGGGCTGGGGGGCGCGCCGGCTGCGGGCGGCCCAGGTGTCGAGGTCGGAGATGATGCGGTAGAGCGCCGGCAAATCATCGGGCTGGAACGGCCGCAACAGGACCTGCTTGCCGGGCAGCATGCGGCGGAGCCTATCCGCCGGCGGCCCCGCGTACGCTTCCGTATCGAGATGCCTACCTACCAGGTGCGCACCCACGGGTGCCAGATGAACGTGCACGACTCCGAGCGGCTCAGTGGGCTGCTCGAGGCGGCCGGCTACGCGCGGGCGGCAGCAACCGACGAAGCACCAGACGTGGTGGTCTTCAACACGTGTGCGGTGAGGGGGAACGCCGACAACCGGTTGTACGGCAATCTCGGCATGCTCGTTCCGATGAAGAAGCGCAACCCCGCCATGCAGATCGCGGTCGGGGGCTGTCTCGCGCAGAAGGACCGCGGTGAGATCCTCCGTCGAGCGCCCTGGGTCGACGTGGTGTTCGGCACCCACAACATCGGCTCCCTGCCGGTGCTGCTGGAGCGGGCCCGGCACAACGCCGAGGCGCAGATGGAGATCCTTGAGTCCCTCGAGGTGTTTCCCTCGACCCTGCCGGCCCGCCGGGAGTCTGCGTACTCCGGCTGGGTCTCGATCAGCGTGGGCTGCGACAACACCTGCAGCTTCTGCATCGTGCCCTCGCTGCGCGGCGGCGAGCGCGACCGTGACCCGGCCGACGTCCTGGCCGAGGTGCACGCACTCGGCGACGACGGGGTGCTGGAAGTGACCCTGCTCGGGCAGAACGTCAACTCCTACGGCCGCTCCTTCGGCGACCGCGGGGCGTTCGGCAAGCTGTTGCGCGCGTGCGGGACGGTGGAGGGCGTGGAGCGAGTGCGCTTCACCAGCCCCCACCCCCGCGACTTCACCGACGACGTGATCATCGCCATGGCCGAGACCGCCAACGTCTGCCACTCGCTGCACATGCCGATGCAGTCGGGCTCCGACGTGGTGCTCAAGGCGATGCGCCGCTCCTACCGGCAGGAGCGCTACCTCGCCATCCTCGACCGGGTACGCGCCGCCATGCCGGACGCGGCGATCACCACCGACATCATCGTGGGATTCCCCGGGGAGACCGAGGTCGACTTCCAGGCGACCCTGGACGTGGTGCGCCAGGCGCGGTTCGCCGGCGCCTTCACCTTTCAGTACTCGCAGCGGACCGGCACCCCGGCTGCGTCGATGGACGGCCAGGTGCCCAAGCAGGTGGTCCAGGAACGCTACGAACGGCTGGTCGCACTGCAGGACGAGGTGTCCTGGGCGGAGAACGCGGAACTGCTGGGATCCACCCTCGAGGTCCTGGTGGCCGAGGGGGAAGGTCGCAAGGACGCGGCCACGCACCGGCTCTCGGGCCGGGCCCGCGACGGCCGGTTGGTGCACTTCGCGGGTAGGCAGGGCATCCGTCCCGGCGACCTGGTCGAGGCGAAGGTGACCTATGCAGCACCCCACCACCTGGTCGCGGACGGCGGCGTGCTGTCGCACCGCCGCACTCGGGCGGGGGACGCGTGGCAGAACGGCCGCGCGACCCGGGCGCCCGGCGTACTCCTTGGCATGCCGACCGTAGGCGCCCCTGCTTAACGGGCGGAGCGTTCGGCCTGGTCGAGGAATTCGCGGCGTCGGGCCAGCGACGCCTCGGCGTCGGCCAGCGCACGCTCGTCACCGGCAACCCGGGCCCGGGCGACCTGCTTCTCGGCCTTGCTCACCTGCTCGCGCATCTGGTCGAGCAACGGGTTGGAAGACGCGGCCGTTCGCCGCCAGCGATCGTCAACGGCGTCCCGCACCCGGTCCTGCGCATCCCTCATCCGGTCGTCAAGCGCGGCGGCGTCCTCTCGCGGCACCCGGCCGGCCTTCTCGTAGCGTTCTTGGATGTCGCGCAACCGGTCCTGAGCCACCCGGGGGTCGGTCAGGTCCAGCCGCTCTGCCTCGACGATGAGCTTCTCCTTGGCGTCGCGGTTGCCCCGGGATGCGGCGTCGCGCTCGGCAAAGGCCTCCGTCCGCCGTCCGAAGAAGCTGTCCTGGGCGGCACGGAACCGCTTCCACAAGTCTTCCTCAGCCTCCCGGCTGGCTCGGGGAGCTACCTTCCACTGGGTCATGAGCTCCTTGAGCTGGCGCGCGCCGGGGCCCCATTCGGTCGACTCGGACAGCGCCTCGGCCTCGGCGACCAAGTCCTCCTTCTTGGCCTGCGCTTCCCTGCGGGTCACGTCCAGCTGGGCGAAGTAGGCACCGCGGCGGCGGGTGAACGACGTGCGAGCGGAGTTGAGCCGCTTCCACAGCTCGGCCTCGACCAAGCGGCCGAGCCGCGGCCCGTCGTTCCAGTCGGCGACGATCTGGCGGATCCGCTCGCCGGCGAGCTTCCACTGCGTGCTCGACTCTGCCAGCCGCTCGGCTTCCTCGACGAGCTCACGCTTGCGGGTCAGCGTGTGCTGCACCTGCGCGGCCCGCTTGGCCTTGGCGTCGGCCAGCCGGGCCTCCGCCTTCGCCTGCACGCTGTCCAGCTGCGCGGCCACCGCGGCGAGGTCTCCGACGACGGGTGCCGTCGGAAGCGACGCACGGAGCCGGCGGGTCGCGGCGACAGTCGCCTTGGGGTCGCCGTTGCCGGACTCGATGCGCTGTCCGAGCAGGCTGACCTCGGTGACCAGATCGTCGTAGCGGCGGGAGTAGTGGGCCAGGCCCTCGGCCGGCGGACCGGCCTGCCAGGATCCGACGACGCGCTCGCCCTCAACGGTCCGGACGTAGACCGTGCCGTCGTCTGCCACCCGGCCCCATTGGGTGGCCCCCGGGTCGGCCGGCTCGCCCGCTTCGTGGATAGCAGAACTCACCCGTGCATTCTCACGCATCGCATAATCGCCGACCACTCGACCTCGGTGCGGCGCTGCGTAGGCTCGCCCTGTGCTGGTTGCGGTAGCGGTCTGCCCCCACCCGCCGCTGCTGGTCCCTGCAGTCGCGGCCGGCGCCGCGCCCGAGCTGGCCAGCCTGCGCAGTGCCTGCGCCACTGCCATCGGGCGATTGTCGGCGACCGCCGCCGACGTCGTGGTCCTCGTCGGCGCCGCCCCGACGGTCCGGTGGTACAACCGCGGTGACGCCGGCTCCTTCCAGTCGTACGGCGTGCCCGTCGAGGTAGCCCTCGACACCGAGATCATCGGCCTGCCGACCATGCCGCTGTCCCTGACCGTCGGCGGGTGGCTGCTCAACGTGGCCGGTTGGCCTGGCCGGCGGCGGGCACTCGGCGTGCCGGGTCACGTCGCCGAGGCCCACCTGGGCCGCCTGGCCGGTGAGGTGACCGGCGCTGCTGCCCGCGTCGCCCTGCTGGTGATGGGCGACGGCAGCGCGCGGCACACCGTGCAGGCGCCGGGATACCTCGATGAGCGCGCGCCTGACTTCGACCAGGCGGTCGCGACGGCCCTCGCCAGCGCCGACACGGATGCGCTCAGCGCCCTCGACCAGCAACTCGGCGACGACCTGCTCGCAGCAGGCACCGCCGCGTGGCGGCTGCTCGGGTGCGCGGCGGCGGGGGCGGCCTGGGACGCCGAGTTGATCGAGGCCACGGCACCGTACGGCGTGGGGTACCTCGTCGCGTCCTGGCAGCGCCGGCCGTGAGCCGGGTGGTCGCCCTCGTCGGCCCGACTGCCAGCGGCAAGTCCGATCTTGCCGTTTCGGTCGCACTGGCCGTCGGGGGCGAGGTGGTCAACGCCGACTCGATGCAGCTCTACCGCGGGATGGACGTCGGCACGGCAAAGCTGACCGCGCAGCAGAGCCGAGGCGTCCCCCATCACCTGCTCGACGTCTGGGAGGTGACCCAGACGGCCAGCGTGGCCGAGTACCAGCGGCTGGCCCGCGCGGCCGTCGACGACGCATTGCGGCGCGGGGTGACGCCGATCCTCGTCGGCGGCTCCGGGCTGTACGTCCGCGCCGTGATCGACCCGCTGGACTTCCCTGGCACCGACCCGGTGCTGCGCGCCGAGCTCGAAGCGGAGCTGGCCGGAGCCGGGTCGCAAGTGCTGCACGAGCGCCTCCGCGCGGCCGATCCCGCTGCCGCGCTGGCCATCGCGCCCGCTAACGGCCGCAAGATCGTGCGGGCCCTGGAGGTGATGGCCATCACCGGACGGCCCTTCACCGCCGCATTACCGGCTTACGACACCTCAGCAGCCCCTCGGTACGACGTCGTGCAGTTCGGCATCGATCTGCCGCGCGCGGAGCTCTCGGGCCGGATCGACGAGCGGGCCGAGCGAATCTTCGACCTCGGCCTGATGGCCGAGGTCCGACAGCTGGAAACCCGCGGCCTGCGCCACGGTGTCACCGCCCGCCGCGCGCTCGGGTACGCCCAGGCGCTCCGGCTCGTCGACGGAGACATCACCGAGCGCCAGGCCCGCTCGCTCACCGCTGCGGCCACCCGCCGGTTCGCCGGCCGCCAGCGGGGGTGGTTCGGCCGCGACCCACGGATCCGATGGCTGCGGTCGGCCGACCCGGCAGCAGTGGTCGGCTCGCTCGACGGGGCTGGCAGAGGGGACTGACCCGGGGCAAGATGGCAGGCATGCGTACGAATCGGCTGATGAGCCTCCTTGCCGTTGCAGTCGTCCCCGCGGCACTGCTTGCCCCGACAGCGGCCAGCGCGCAGACGAAGACACCGCCCAAGGCGCCCGTGGCGATCGGATCCGGCGGCGCGGTGTCCACCGTCGACGCCAACGCCACGCAGATCGGGGTCAAGGTGCTCCGGCAGGGCGGCAACGCGGTCGACGCGGCTGTGGCGACCGCCGCCGCGCTCGGTGTGACGGAGCCTTACTCCTCCGGCCTCGGCGGTGGCGGCTTCTTCGTCTACTACGACGCCGCCACGGGGCGGGTGCACACGATCGACGGCCGGGAGAAGGCACCGGCGGCCTTCACGCCGACGACCTTCACCGAGAACGGTCAACCGATCCCCTTCGCCGACGCCGTGACGAGCGGGCTGTCCAACGGCGTCCCCGGCACCCCCGCCACCTGGGCCAAGGCGCTGAGCCTGTGGGGGACGCGTTCGCTAAAGCAGGCGCTCGCTCCGGCCGAGCGGCTCGCCGACAAGGGCTTCGTCGTCGATCAGACCTTCCACGACCAGACGGCGCTGAACTCCGCCAGATTCGCTCTCTTCCCCGCCACGGCGGCGCTGTTCCTGCCTGGGGGACAGCCGCCGGCCGTGGGCAGCACGCTGCGCAACCCCGATCTTGCCGACACCTATCGGCTGTTGGGCAAGCAGGGGATGTCGGCGATCTACGGCGGCCAGGTCGGCCGCGACATCATCCGGACCACGCAGCACCCGCCCATCGACCCCGCCGCCACCTATCACCCAAGGCCCGGCCTGATGACGATGCACGATTTGCGCGACTACACCGCGACGCAGCGCCGGCCGACACACGTGCGCTATGAAGGGCTCGACGTCTACGGTATGGCGCCGCCGTCCTCCGGCGGCTCCACCGTGGGCGAGGCGCTGAACATCCTGAGCAACTTCAGGCTGAAGTCGATGAGCGACGCGGAGTTCTACCACCACTACCTCGAGTCGACCCGCCTGGCCTTCGCCGACCGCAACGCCTACGTCGGCGACCCCGACTTCGTCGACGTCCCGCTGCAGCAGTTGCTCAGCAAGGGATTCGCGCGAGAGCGGGCCTGCCTCATCGACCCGGCGCACGCGCTGACGAGCCCGGTTGCGCCCGGCAGCCCGGATGGCTCCTACGGTCGCTGCAGGGTGCTCGGTGCACCCGCCCTGACCGGCGTCGAGGGCACCAACACCACCAACCTGACGGTGGCCGACCGGCGGGGCAATGTCGTGGAGTACACCCTGACCATCGAGCAGACCGGCGGGAGCGGGATCACGGTGCCCGGCCGCGGCTTCCTGCTGAACAACGAGTTGACCGACTTCAATTTCGTCTCGGCACTGCCCGCCGGCATGCCCGACCCCAACCTCCCGGCAGGGGGCAAGCGGCCGCGGTCGAGCATGTCGCCGACCATCGCGCTGCGGCACGGCACGCCGTTCCTCGCATTGGGATCTCCCGGCGGTGCGACGATCATCACCACGGTTCTGCAGATCCTCATCGAACGCCTCGATCACGGCATGACACTGCCGCAGGCGATCGCCGCTCCGCGGGCCTCGCAGCGCAACTCCCCAACGACCCAGGCGGAGCAGGCCTTCATCGACACATACGGTCCTGCCCTGCAGGCGTTGGGGCAGCAGTTCGTCCTTCCGCCACCGCCTCCAGAGATCGGCGCGGCGACGGCTATCGAGTTCCTCGGCAACGGTCGGCTGCTGGCGGCGGCCGAGCCGGTGCGGCGCGGGGGTGGCGCGGCGGCGGTGGTTCACCCGGGGTGAGGCCGTAGGCTCGGCAGCCGTGCGCTATCTCAAGGGCCACGGCACCGGCAACGACTTCGTCGTGCTGCCCGACCCTGACAACGTGCCGCTCACGCCGTCGCTCGTCCGGGCGCTGTGCGACCGGCGCTTCGGCATCGGCGCTGACGGGGTGCTGCGAGTAGTCCGTGACGGCGCCCTGTGGTTCATGGACTACCGCAACGCCGACGGCTCGATCGCCGAAATGTGCGGCAACGGGATCCGGCTCTATGCCCGCTACCTGGTCGACGCCGGGCTGGCCGAGCCCGGGTCGCTCGAGGTGGCCACCCGAGACGGCGTCAAGCAGGTCAGCCTGGACCGCTTCGGTGACGTCACTGTGCAAATGGGCCAGGCCAAGGTGGACGGCGCCGCCACTGCCGGCCTTGGAGACCGGTCGTGTCAGGGCATCCTCGTCGACATCGGAAACCCGCATCTGGTCTGCGTCGTGGACGGCCCTGTGACGGATTTCGACCTGACTGCAGCACCGATCGTGGACAGCGCGCTCTTCCCCGACGGCGTCAAC
Organism: Pseudonocardiales bacterium; assembly: GCA_040003795.1. Lineage (GTDB taxonomy): Bacteria > Actinomycetota > Actinomycetes > Mycobacteriales > QHCA01 > QHCA01. The sequence goes on from JBDUBV010000003.1 coordinate 24,284, forward strand.
GTCGAGGTGGTCACCGGGGTGGGTGAGCGGCACCTGCAGATGCGCGCCTTCGAACGCGGGGTAGGGGAGACGCGGTCCTGCGGTACGGGGGCCTGTGCCGCCGTCGCGGCCGCCAGCCGGCAGACGGGGGAAGCGGACGGCGAGTGGATCGTCGACGTCCCCGGCGGCCGGCTCGTGGTGACCCTTGAGGGGGACCGGGTTCAGTTGACCGGACCGGCCGTGGTGGTCGCCAGCGGGGTCATCGACGAGGGCTGGCTGTCGTCGATCGGGCGCTGATCGTTCCTCGTCAGGTATTGCCCTGGATGTCACCGATGCGTCAGGCTTGTGCAACGTCCCGACTCGGAGGTCGTCATGCGCAATAGGCTGCTGCTGGTCCTCACTGTGACAACGCTGGCGATCCTGGCGTCCCCCGGCACGGCGAGCGCGAGCCACTCGTGGAACGGTTACCACTGGGCCCGGACCAGCAACCCGTTCACCCTCAAGGTCGGCGACAACGTCACCCCCGCCTGGGATACCTACTTGAACACCACCGTGTCGGACTGGAGTAAGTCGACCGTGCTCGACCTGACCAAGGTCGCCGGCCAGGCCAAAGGCCGTTGCCGCGGCACCACGGGACGGGTCGAGGTATGCAACAACACCTACGGCCAGACCGGGTGGCTCGGCGTGGCCTCGATCAGCGTTTCCGGCAAGCACATCACCCTGGGCACCGTCAAGCTCAATGACACGTACTTCAACACGTCGCAGTACAACACCCCGGCCTGGCGGAACCTCGTCTCCTGTCAGGAGGTCGGCCACACCCTGGGCCTGGACCACCAGGACACGAACTTCGACAACCCTAACCTCGGCACCTGCATGGACTACACCAACGACCCGAGCACCAACCAGCACCCGAACCAGCACGACTACGACGAGTTGGTGTCGATCTACTCCCACCTCGACAGCACCACGACCGTGGGACTCGCACCCACCGCGCCAGCTAGCGCTGTGACCGACACCCCTGCCTCGTGGGGACGGGTGCTCGAGCGCTCGGCCAACGGCCGTGCGTCGCTGTTCGTGCGCGACCTCGGTCACGGCAACCAGGTCTTCACCTTCGTCACCTGGGCGTGAGGCCACCAGTTCCGGTGGGGTGATGATGGCCGGGGCCCGTCAATCGGGCCCCGGTCCTCACCCGGTCGATCCCGCCACGTCGCGGACGGCAGCAGCAACGGCTGGCGCCACCGTGGAGTCGAAGACGCTCGGCACGATGAAGCTGGCGTTGAGCTGGCCCTCGTCGACCACGTCGGCAATCGCCCTCGCTGCGGCCAATGACATCTCTCGGGTGAAGACCCGGGCGTGCGCGTCGAGCAGCCCGCGGAAGATCCCGGGGAAGGCCAGCACGTTGTTGATCTGGTTGGGCTCGTCGCTGCGCCCGGTCGCTACCACCGCCGCGTGGGCGCGTGCCGCCCGCGGGTCCACCTCCGGATCGGGATTGGCCAACGCGAACACGATGGCCCGCGGCGCCATGGTGGCGATATCGGCACCGGTCAGGATGTTGGGCGCGCTGACGCCGATAAACACGTCGGCACCGGCCAGGGCTCCGCGCAGGTCCCCGGAGTAGTGCGCCCGGTTGGTGTTCTCGGCCAGCCAGCGCATCGACGGGTCGAGACCGGTCAGGCCACCGTGCAGGGCTCCCATCAGGTCGCAGGCGACGAGGTCACCGACGCCCTCGGCCAGCAGCAGCTTCATGATCGCCGTGCCCGCGGCGCCGGCGCCGGAGACCGCGATCCGGACGTCGCTCAGCCGCTTGCCGACCACGCGCAGTGCGTTGGTCAGCGCCGCCAGTACGACCACCGCGGTGCCGTGCTGGTCGTCGTGGAAGACGGGAATGTCGAGCAGGTCGGACAGCCGGCGCTCGACCTCGAAGCAGCGCGGTGCCGCTATGTCCTCGAGGTTGATGCCGCCGTAGGCCGGGGCGATGCACCGCACGACCTCGACGATGGTGTCGGTGTCCTGGCTGTCGATGACCACCGGCCAGGCGTCCACCCCGGCGAACCGCTTGAACAACGCCGCTTTGCCCTCCATCACCGGCAGTGCGGCTGCCGGGCCGAGGTTGCCCAGACCCAGCACCGCCGAGCCGTCGGTGACGACGGCGACGGTGTTGCGCTTGATCGTCAGCCGACGGGCGTCGTCGGGGTTGGCCGCGATGGCCAGGCACACTCGTGCCACCCCGGGGGTGTAGGCACGCGACAACTCGTCGCGATTGCGCAACGAAACCTTGGGCGTCACCTCGATCTTGCCGCCGAGGTGCAGCAGGAACGTGCGGTCGCTGACCTTGCGCACGTCGACCCCGTCGAGGGCCGCAAGCGAGTCGGCCACCCGCTGGGCGTGGGCACCGTCGGAGGTGTCACAGGTGATGTCGAGGACGATGCGCTCGGGGTGGGACTCGACCACATCGAGAGCGGTGACCACGGCCCCGGAAGCCCCGACCGCGGTGGTCAGGCGCCCCACGGCGTTCGGGTCGGGCCGCGCGGCCACCCGTACGGTGATCGAATAGCCCGCACTGGGCAGCGGGGTGGTGCCGGTCGCCGTCACCGGGCCATCGTCGCACCCCCTCGCCCGCGGATCGCCAGCACCGCACCAAGCCCGGCCCCCGTTGCGGCATAGCCCGGACATTGCCGGGTCCGAGACCCTCGGACGCGACGTTATCCGGGATATTGCCGGGTGAAGGCGGTGGCAGACGGTGCGAGCCTCACACCATCCAGCCCAGCACCGATGTCGACTGCAGGTAGACCAGGGCGCACATCAGCACCAGGAACAGCAAACTCCACCCGATCACCCGGCGGAACAACTCGCCTTCTCCCTCCCGACCGGCCAGCCCCACCGCCGCGGCCGCGATGGCCAGGTTCTGCGGCGATATCATCTTGCCTAGGACGCCACCGGATGAATTCCCCGCCGCCATCAGTGCGGCATCCAAATGAGCCTTGCCCGCCGCACTGACCTGCAGGGCGCCGAACAACGAGTTGGACGAGGTGTCCGACCCGGTCACCGCGACGCCGAGCCAGCCAAGCACCGGCGACAGCAGTGCAAAGGCGCCGCCGGCCCCGGCCATCCAGTTGCCCAGCGTCGCGGTCTGTCCGGACGCGTTCATCACGTACGCCAGAGCCAGCACCGCCATGACCGTGAGGATGGCGAACTTCAGCTGATCGAGCGATGCGACGTACACGCGGACCGCCGCACCAGGTTTGACCCGCAGCACAAGCATGGTGATAAGGCCGGCCAGCAATAGCAACGTGCCGACGGCGATCAGCCAGTCGAACTTGTAGTTGACCAGGGTGAGCGGCTTACCCTTGACGTTGAACAGGTGCAGACCGGGCCAGGCGAAGATCTTCGTCACCGCGTTGAGACCGGTGCCGTGGCCTCCGGGCAGCTTGGGAGCGATCCCCTTGATGGCTGGGATGTTGGCCAGGCCGAAGATGGCGATGATGATCAGGTACGGGGCATAGGCGCGCGCGATCTCGGCGCGGGAGTCCGGCCGTTGCACATGGTCGGCGAACTCCGCGGTGGGCTGGTCTGCCGCGCCACCCGCCACCGCCGGAACGCCGACGCCCCCTCGATAGGGCTCGGCCGGGTGCCAGACCCGCAGGAAGCCGACCAGGACCGCTGCCGAGAACAGCGAGGCGATGATGTCGGCAAGCGGCACGGAGAAGTAGTTGGAGCTGGCGAACTGCGCCAGCCCGAAGGCGACGCCGCACAACAGAGCGGCCGGCCAGGTCTGGCGCAGGCCCCGGCCACGATCGACGATGAAGACGAGGGCCAGGGGTACGAAGACCGCGAGCACCGGCGTTTGCCGGCCCACAACCGATCCGAGTTGGTCGACGCTGAGCGGCTTCACAGCCGAGGTGACCGTACTCAGGGTGATGATCGGCACTGCGAGCGCACCGAAGGCCACCGGCGCGGTGTTGGCGACCAGCGCCACGGTGGCGGCCTTGATCGGCTTGAGGCCGACGGCGATGAGCATGACCGCGGTGATAGCCACCGGCGTGCCGAATCCGGCCAGCGCCTCCAGCAGGGCACCGAAACAGAAGGCGATCAGCACCGCCTGGATCCGCTGGTCGTCGCTGACCCGGGCGAAGGACCGGCGCAGCACGTCGAAGTGGCCGCTCTTGACCGTCATGTTGTAGATCCAGATCGCGTTGATGACGATCCACATGATCGGGAAGAAGCCGAAGGCGGCGCCCTCGGTGGCCGACAATGCCGTCTGGGCGACCGGCATGCCGTAGACCAGGGTGGCGACGAGCGCGGCCACCAGCAGCGAGGCGAGCGCGGCGATCCAGGCCCGCATCCGCAGGCCGCCGAGCAGGAGGAACAGCGTGAGCAGCGGCAGCACCGCGACGAGCGAGCTCAGGAACAGCGAACCGCCGACCGGATCGAGCACCTGCTTGTACATGGATCACGCTCCGGAGCTTGAGGACCTGCCCCCGTCGCCGAGACTGATGCCCCGGATGGAGGCATCGAGAACCTCCGCGGTGTGTCGGAAACCCAGCTGTGTCCCCCGGGAGCCATTGGCGTCATCGGCGCTCATTGCCGCGGCGACCTGCATCAGGCAACCGGGGTTGGCGGTGACGAGCCAGTTGGCGCCGGTGGCCGCGACGTTGGCCGCCTTGCGCTTGCCCAGCGCCTCTCCGGCGTCGGGCTGGAGCAGGTTGTAGACCCCCGCCGAGCCGCAGCAGATCTCGGCCTCGGGGATCTCCCGCAGTTGCAGCCCGGGGATCTCGCGGAGCAGTTGCCGCGGTTGGGACCGGATGCCCTGCGCGTGGGCCAGGTGGCAGGCGTCGTGGTAGGCGACGGTGATCTCGAGAGGGTGCCGGGTCGCGCGCGGCCCCATCTCGACGAGGAACTCCGCGAGGTCGCGGACCTTCCCGTCGAACGCCTGGGCCTTCGCCGCGTAGGCGGGGTCATCGCGCAGCAGGTGGGCGTACTCCTTCATCGACGAGCCGCAGCCGGCGGCGTTGACGACCACGGTGTCGACGCCGGCGGAGTCGAAGGTGTCGATGAGCCGGCGTGCGAAGGTCGCCGCCTCCTCCTCGCGCCCGTTGTGCACCGACAGCGCACCGCAGCAGCCCTGGCGCCGGGGGATCACCACCTCGCAGCCCTCCGCCGCCAGCACCCGTGCGGTGGCGGCGTTGACGTGGCCGAAGAAGGCACTCTGCACGCAGCCGGTCAGCAACCCCACCACCGCCCGGCGCTCGCCCTGCGCCGGCACGCGTTCGGGCAGGCGCTCGGTGGCCGACAACGGGGGCGCTATCGACTCCATCACCCGCAAGCTCGACGGCAGCCGGCGCATGAGGCCACTGCGGGACAGCAGCCGGCTCGCTCCCGACCACTGGTAGAGCCGCAGCGGCCCGCGCAGGAGCCGCAACCGCCGGGGGTACGGGAACAGCGCGAAGATCGACGCTCGCAGCAGGCGGTCCCGCAGCCGGCGCGGGTAGCGGCGCTCCACCTGGGAGCGGGTGGCCTCGATCAGCTTGTCGTACTGCACACCCGACGGGCAGGCCGTCACGCAGGCCATGCACCCGAGGCAGCGATCCCAGTGCGTCACCATTGAGTCGCTGAGCGGCTCACCTTCCAGGCCCACCTGCATCAGGTAGATACGTCCCCGAGGGGAGTCCATCTCCTCACCCCACAGCGCGTACGTGGGGCACGACGGCAGGCAGAAGCCACAGTGCACGCAGTCATCGACCAGCTCGGGATCGGGCGGGTGGAAGGCGTCGAAGGCTCCGTTCCGGCCGTCCCCGGCGTCGTCGGCGGTCGGCATGGTGACCTGTGGGCGGGACTCCTGCTCGTGTCTCATGACTCCTCCGCGAAGGGAAGCGCGTCGTGGGAAGACATCAGATTCCTCCCACGAAGCGGCCCGGGGCCATCCGGTGGTCCGGGTCCAGCTCGTCCTTTACCCTGCGCATCAGGGCCAGGCCGGCGACCGGGCCCCACGCGTCGACCGTCGCCCGCACGGTGGCCGGTGCACGCAGCAGGACCGCCGCGCCGCCGGCGTCGCGGCAGTGCGCGCGGGCGGCGACGACGAAGCGACCGGCCGCGGCGGGATGGGTGTGGGCAGGCAGCCCGGCAAAGAGCACCCCGACGCCCGCCGAGCCGCGCAGGTCCGGGGCCACGTCGGCCCTGGCCGCGGCCTGCGCCAGCCTGCGCAGCAGGCCCGGAACGGCCGCGATCTCGGCGGTGAGCTTGAGCGTGACGGGTCCGGGCAGCCGCGCCCACCAGGCCGGCGCCTGGTCACCCGACACGGCTCCCTGCCCGAGCAGTGCGCTCACGGTGGCAGAGCGGGCCCGCACGCCCGGAGCGACGCCCTCCAGCAGCACCGTGACAGTGATCGGGCCCTCCGGCGAGGGCCGCGAGATCTCCAGCGCCGAGGCCATGACCTGGGAATCCAGCACAGCGGCGACTGCGGCGCCGGCCGCGGCCTCGTCGGCCAGGTCGGCGCTCACCCACTCCGCGGCCTCGGGCAGCGGGTGCAGGCGGAAGATGGCCTCGGTGATCACTCCCAGGGTCCCGAAGGCCCCCGCGTAGAGCTTGCCCAGGTCGTAACCCGCAACGTTTTTGACCACCTTGCCGCCGCTGCGCGTCACCACGCCGTCGGCCCGCACCACGGTGATGCCGATGAGCAGGTCGCGGATGGTGCCGTAGAGCAGCCGAGAAGGGCCGGCCAGCGCAGTCGAGACGACACCGCCCACGGTAGAGCCTGGCACCACCTCATCGACGGCGAGCCGCTGCCCGGCCGGGGCCAACGCCGCTGCAAGATCACTTAGCCGGACACCGGGCTGCACCCGCACCACCAGGTCGCCAGCGACGTGCTCGATGACGGAGTCCATGGCCGACAGGTCAACAAGCAGGTCCACCCTCGACGGTGGGCACCCCCAGTCCAGCTTGGTTCTTGCTCCCGTGGCGACGACCGTCAGCCGATCGCGGGCCGCCGCTCGCAGCGCTGCCGCGACGCCGTCCTGGCCCGGGGGGCGCAGGACGCTTCCTGCCCGCACCCCGTCGACCAGGGCAGTCTCAGAAGGCATCGGCCTGCCCTGCCCTGGTGAGCGGATGTGCCTCCTTGCGTCGCCCGGGCACCTCACCGCACAGCCGCGGCGTCGGGAAGATCTTGCCGGGGTTGGACAGCCCGGCCGGGTCGAAGGCGCAACGCAGCATCTGCATCGTGTCGAGGTCGTCGTCAGTGAACATCCGTGGCATGTACTTGGCCTTGTCCGACCCCACGCCGTGCTCGCCGGTGATCGAACCGCCGTACTCGATGCACAGGTCCAGAATCGCTCCCGACACCTCCTCGGCCTGCTCGCCCTGGCCCTCGACCGCGTCGTCGAAGAGCACGAGCGGGTGCAGGTTGCCGTCGCCGGCGTGAAAGACGTTGGCCACGCGCACGCCGCGCTCCCCGGACAGCGCGGCGATCCGTCGCAGCACCTCGGGCAGCGCCGTCCTGGGGATCACTCCGTCCTGCACGATGTAATCCGGGCTGATCCGTCCCACTGCGGCGAAGGCGGACTTGCGGCCCTTCCAGAACAACGCCCGCTCGGCGGCGTCGGCGGCCACCCGGATCTCGAAGGCGCCGTGATCGCGGCAGTGCTGCTGCACGGCGGCGAAGGTGTGCTCGACCTCCGCGGCCGGCCCGTCGAGCTCCACGATCAGCACGGCCCCGGCTTCTGCCGGGTAGCCGCAGGCGACGGCGGCCTCTGCGGCCTCGATGGCCAGCGCGTCCATCATCTCCACCGCCGCCGGCACCACGCCCGCGCCGATGATCGCCGACACGGCGGCGCCCGCGTGGTCGGTCGAGGCAAAGCCGGCCAGCAGGGTCTGCACGGTCTCGGGCAGGCGCAGCAGCCGGAGCGTCACCCGCGTCGTGATACCCAACGTGCCCTCGGAGCCGACGAAGGCGCCGAGCAGGTCGTACCCGGGGGGGTCGACCGCCTTGCCGCCCATCTGCACGATCTCCCCGTCCGGGGTGACCACTTCGCACCCGGTCACGTGGTTGACGGTGAAGCCGTACTTCAGGCAGTGGGCGCCGCCGGAGTTCTCCGCGACATTGCCGCCGATCGAGCACACCTGCTGGCTCGAGGGGTCGGGCGCGTAGTAGTAGCCGTGCGGGGTGGCTGCGCGGGTCACGTGCAGGTTGATCACGCCCGGATCGACGACAGCCCGCTGGTTGGCCACGTCGACCTCGTGGATTGCGCGCATCTGCGCGGTGACGATGAGCACGCCGTCGGCATGCGGCAGCGCGCCGCCGGACAGGCCGGTGCCCGACCCGCGGGCGACATACGGGACGCCCTCCTCGATGCACGCCCGTACGACCGCCTGGCCCTGTTCGGTGGTCCGCGGGAAGACCACGAGCGCCGGGGTGACGCGGAACTGCGCCAAGCCGTCGCACTCGTAGGTGCGCAACTGTTGACGGTCGGTCAGTACGGCGCCCGGGTCGAGCAGCGGGCGCAGCCGGTCGGCTAGTGCCTGCGCCGCCTGCGCCGCCTGCGCCGGCATCTACGGCATCCGGTCGTAGGCGGGCAGCGTGAGAAAGTCGGCGAAGTCGTCGGCCAGCGCCACCTCGGTGAACAGCTGACGGGCCTCGGCGTAGTCCTCGGGCTCGCCCAGCTTGTTCAGCTCCTCGACGATGATCCGGTTGACCAGGCCGCGGGTGACGGCCTGCCCGTCGGCCAGGGTCACGTCGTTGTGCACCCACTGCCAGATCTGCGAACGGGAGATCTCGGCGGTCGCCGCATCCTCCATGAGGTTGAACACCGCGACGGCACCGGAGCCCTTGAGCCACGAGGCGAGGTACTGCAGGGCGACGCTGACGTCGTTGCGCAACCCCTCCTCGGTCACCTCGCCCGGGGTCGAGGCGACGTCGAGGATCTGCTCGGCCGTCACGTGAACGTCGTCGCGCAGCCGGTCGAGCTGGTTGGGCCGGTCGGCGAGCACGCCGTCGAAGACCTCACGGCACAACGGGACCAGGTCGGGGTGGGCCACCCAGGACCCGTCGAAACCGTCACCGGCCTCACGTTGCTTGTCCTCCCGCACCTTGGCCATCGCCTTGTTGTTGACCTCGGCGTCCTTGCGGCTGGGGATGAAGGCCGCCATACCGCCGATGGCGTGCGCACCTCGCCGGTGGCAGGTGTTCACCAGCAACTCGGTGTAGGCCCGCATCATCGGCGCAGTCATGGTGACAGAGTTGCGGTCAGGGACGAGGAACTCCTTGCCCCGGGTACGGAAGACTTTGATCATCGAGAACAGGTAGTCCCAGCGGCCGGCGTTGAGGCCAGCGGAGTGATCGCGCAGCTCGTAGAGGATCTCCTCCATCTCGAAGGCCGCCGGGATCGTCTCGATGAGCACGGTCGCCCGGATGGTGCCCTGTGGGATGCCCAGGAGATCCTGCGCCTGCATGAAGACGTCTTTCCAGAGCCGGGCCTCCAGATGGCTCTCCATCTTGGGCAGATAGAAGTACGGTCCCTTGCCGGCATCGAGCTGGCGCCGCGCGCAGTGGAAGGCGTACAACCCGAAGTCGAACAGGCTGCCCGACATCGGCTCGCCGTCCACGAGCACGTGCTTCTCGGGCAGGTGCCAGCCACGGGGGCGTACGACTATGGTCGCCAGCTCACCGGCCTCCTTGAGGGCGTAGGCCTTGCCCTCGGCACTGGTGAAGTCGATGCTGCGGTCCAGCGCGTCGCGCAGGTTGAGCTGGCCGCCCACCATGTTCTCCCACAGCGGGGTGTTGGCGTCCTCGAAGTCGGCGAGCCACACCTTGGCGCCGGAGTTCAGCGCGTTGATCGTCATCTTGGCGTCGGTCGGCCCCGTGATCTCCACCCGCCGATCGAGGAGGCCGGGGGCGGGGTCGGCCACCCTCCAGTCCCCGCGCCTGACGTCTTCGGTCTCGGGTTGGAAGTCCAGCGTGCCGCCCGCGGAGATCTCGCGCTGACGGTCCTGCCGGGCGGCGAGCAACTGCATGCGACGGGACCCATGCCGCTGCTGCAGCGCCGCGAGGAATTCCAGGGCGGCTGAAGTAAGGATCTCCGCTGACCCGCGTACGGGCGGCCCGGCGACGTCGATCGACATGGCACCTCCTGTTTGGGCTTGTGGTCCCAATACCCGCGTGCTTCACGGTAACCCCCGTGACACCATCGGAGGTGATGACGCGTTCACTGGCAAGCTCACAGACCCCCGACGACTCCGTCGGCGACTCCTTCGCCGACGGCGACCAGCTGGACCTGGCCGACCGGCAGGCGTTGCGCCGGGTCGGGGGCCTGTCGACCGAGCTGGTCGACGTCTCGGAGGTCGAATACCGCCAGCTGCGCCTCGAGCGCGTCGTGCTCGTGGGCGTCTGGACGACCGGCACCCTCGCCGACGCGGAGAACTCCCTCACCGAGCTCAAGGCGCTGGCCGAGACGGCCGGCTCGCAGGTCCTCGACGGGGTGATCCAGCGTCGCGGCCGCCCCGACCCGGCGACCTACATCGGCTCGGGCAAGGCCAAGGAACTGCGCGACATCGTCTTGTCCGACGGCGCCGACACCGTGGTGTGCGACGGGGAGTTGTCCCCCGGCCAGCTGCGCCAGCTCGAGGACGTCGTCAAGGTCAAGGTTATCGACCGCACCGCCCTGATCCTCGACATCTTCGCCCAGCACGCCCGCAGCCGCGAGGGCAAGGCGCAGGTGGAGCTTGCGCAACTGCAGTACATGCTGCCGAGGCTGCGCGGCTGGGGCGAGTCGATGTCCCGGCAGGCCGGCGGGCGGGTCGCCGGCGGTGGCGGCATCGGCACCCGCGGCCCGGGTGAGACCAAGATCGAGACCGACCGGCGCCGCATCCGTACCAAGGTCGCCAAGTTGCGCAAGGACATCAAGGCGATGGCCGGCGGCCGGGCGGTGAAGCGCCAGGAGCGGGTCCGCAACCAGGTGCCGGCGGTTGCGATCGCCGGCTACACCAACGCCGGCAAGTCCTCGCTGCTCAACCGCATCACCGACGCCGGGGTGCTGGTCGACGACGCGTTGTTCGCGACCTTGGACCCCTCGGTACGCCGTGCGGAGACCGCCGACGGCCGTGCCTACACCCTGGCCGACACCGTCGGCTTCGTCCGGCACCTGCCACACCAGTTGATCGAGGCGTTCCGGTCCACCCTCGAGGAGGTTGCCGAGGCCGACCTGATCGTGCACGTTGTCGACGGGTCGCACCCCGACCCTGAGTCGCAGGTCAACGCAGTGCACGAGGTGCTCGGCGAGATCGAGGCCCAGCACGTCTCGGAGATGCTGGTGGTCAACAAGGTCGACGCGGCCGACCCGATCGTGCTCGAGCGGCTGCGCCGGGTGCTGCCGGATGCGATCTTCGTCTCGGCCCGCACTGGGGAGGGCATCGACAGTCTCCGTACGGCGATCGAGTGCGGTCTGCCCCGCCTGGCCATGGAGGTCGATGTACTCCTGCCCTATGCCCGCGGCGACCTGGTGTCTCGGGTGCACGACGACGGGGACGTGCTGGCCGAGGAGCACACGGAGCAGGGCACGCACCTGCAGGCCAGGGTCACGGCCGCGCTCGGTGCGCAGTTGGCGCCATTCACCGTAGCCTGACCCATCAGGGGGGCTGGCCCAGCCTCAAAGCTTGCGCAGCACGGTGACGACCCGCCCGAGAACCGTCGCGTCGTCGGCGAGGATGGGTTCGTACGCAGGGTTCTGCGGGAGCAGCCACACATGGCCCTCCCGGCGGCGCAAGGTCTTGACGGTCGCCTCACCGTCGATCATGGCTGCGACGATGGTGCCGTTCTCCGCTGTGGGCTGCTGCCGGACCACCACGAGGTCCCCGTCGGCTATGGCAGCGTCGATCATGGAGTCCCCGACCACGCGCAGGCAGAACAGCGTGCCTTCCCCGACCAGGTCACGTGGCAAGGGGAGCACGTCCTCGACCGCCTGCTCTGCCAGGATCGGTCCACCTGCGGCGATCCGGCCGACAACCGGCACGTAGGCCGGCATCGGGTGGGCGGCCCGGCGCTCTGCCTCGTCGATGTCATCAGGGCTATCGGGCAGCCGCACGTCGACGGCCCGTGGTCGGTTGGCGTCCCGGCGCAGGAAGCCCTTTGCCTGCAGCGCGCCGAGCTGGTGGGCGACGCTGCTGGTGCTGGTCAGCCCGACGGCCTCGCCGATCTCACGCACGCTGGGCGGATACCCCTGCTGGCGCATGTGGTCTCGAATGACCTCCAGGATCCGGCGCTGTCGGGCGGTCAGGCCGGCTTCGTCGGGCGGGCCGTCGGGAATCTCGGTCACCGAGTCGCCGGTGCTCACCACGCCCTGCCTCCTCATCCCGGCCCGGTCTGCTGCCGAACCGCCGTCTGACTGCTCGTGACCGTAGCCCGCCAACTCCCGTGATTCAAACAAATGTTCGAACGACACGCCGCCGAGCCTGGAAACTGTCATGCCGTCGTGCTACACATCGCACGTACGTTCGATCGCACATGCGTTCGATCGGTTCTCAGCAATACCGCGTCACGCGTCATCAGGAGGCAGCCATGTCGATCACCGCGCTCGAGCGCCCGCAGACCCGCCCGGCCGGGCCGCCTGCCCGGCACCTGAGCCTCGTGCAGCCGGCGCCGATCCGGGCGCGGCTGCCGCGTCACGTCGACCAACGTGGGACACCTGAGCCCACCGGGAACCCCGAGGCATCCGCGCCGACACCGGCGCGGATCACCCGCCGGGGCCGGCTGGTGCTCTGCCTGGGCATCGTCACGGTGTTCAGCGCCGTGGCGTTGGTGGCTGCCTGGTCCGTGGCGGACCGTCCCCCGCCGCCGCGGCCCGCGGCCGCCATAGTGGTGGTGCAGTCCGGGGACACCCTGTGGGCCGTCGCCGCGCGCGCTGACCCGCAGGTCGACCCGCGGGTGACGGTCGACCGCATCGTCAAGCTCAACGGCCTGTCCGATGCCACCGTGCAGCCCGGGCAGCGCCTGCGCCTGCCCAGCCACTGAGCCGTTAGCCGTGGCCCGCGGTGCGACACGCCGTCCACCCCCTTGCCATAGCTTGTGGTGCCGTCTAGCTTTGGACCCCACATCTTGTGAATGACAAACATGTGATTCTCCACAGGCGGTGCACAGCCAAAGCGGGCAGACGCACATGTTGTCCCCATCTTTTGCACAGGTAGGCCCCAATCGGCGCGCCCTGCAGCCCACCGGCGGGCCGGGAAGAGGAGGAATCGGCCATGCGTTGCCCGTACTGCCGGTTCCCGGACTCGCGGGTCGTGGACTCCCGTGAGGTCGACGAGGGGCAGACCATCCGGCGCAGACGCTCCTGCCCCGAGTGCGCCAAGCGCTTCACCACCGTCGAAGAGGCGACGCTGGCAGTGATCAAGCGCAGCGGGGTGACTGAGCCCTTCCGGCGCGACAAGGTGGCAGCCGGGGTCAGCAAGTCCTGCCAGGGCCGCCCGGTGGGTGCCGACGCGCTGGCGCTGCTGGCCCAGCAGGTGGAGGACGCCCTGCGGGCTACCGGCGCCGCCGAGGTGGACTCCGGCGATGTCGGCCTGGCCATTCTCGGCCCGCTCAGGGCGCTTGACGAGGTGGCCTACCTGCGGTTCGCATCGGTTTACCGGGGCTTCGACTCCCTGAGCGACTTCGAGGCCGAGATCGCCGGGCTCCGGGCGGCCCAGGGACACCGGCCCGGGGCGGGGCACACCGTCGACAAGCACGGCGACCCGCACGAGCCGGCACCGCCACCCGACCGGGCGCGCGTCCCGACGCCGTAGCAGCTGGTTGCAGGTTGCAGCACCTTCCCCGGGCATGCGCCCGGGGCCCAGGACGTTGAATTCCAAGGATGGAAGGCAGGACGACGATGACGGAGACGGTTGGCACCAAGAGGGGTGCGGCTCGCGCCGGCCTCACGATCGAGCGCCTCTTCACGACCGAGGGAATGCACCCCTACGACACGGTGACCTGGGAGCGCCGCGACGTCGTGCTGACCAACTGGCGTGATGGCTCGGTCAACTTCGAGCAGCGCGGGGTGGAGTTCCCCGACTTCTACTCGGTCAACGCTGCCAACATCGTTTCGAGCAAGTACTTCCGTGGCGCGGTCGGCAGTGACGTCCGGGAGTCCAGTCTGCGGCAGCTGATCGACCGGGTCGTCGACACCTACAGCGCCGCCGGCCTGGAGCACGGCTACTTCGCCACGTCGAAGGACGCCGAGGTGTTCAACCACGAGCTGAAGTACGCCCTGCTGCACCAGTACTTCAGCTTCAACTCACCGGTCTGGTTCAACGTCGGCACGCCGGCCCCGCAGTTCGTCAGCGCCTGCTTCATCCTCTCCGTCGACGACGACATGGACTCGATCCTGGACTGGTACAAGGAGGAGGGCCTGATCTTCAAGGGCGGGTCCGGCGCGGGGGTCAACCTGTCCAAGATCCGCTCGTCGCGGGAGCTGCTGTCCTCGGGCGGCACCGCGTCCGGGCCGGTGTCCTTCATGCGCGGTGCGGACGCCTCTGCCGGCACTATCAAGTCCGGCGGGGCCACCCGGCGCGCTGCCAAGATGGTGGTGCTCGACGTGGACCACCCCGACATCGAGGAGTTCATCGAGCTCAAGGCGCGCGAGGAGGAGAAGATCCGCGTGCTGCGCGACGCCGGCTTCGACATGGACCTCGGCGGCAAGGACATCACCAGCGTGCAGTACCAGAACGCCAACAACTCGGTCCGGGTCAGCGACGAGTTCATGCGCGCGGTGGAGGAGGGTAAGGAGTTTCACCTCCGGGCCCGCAAGGACAACCGGATCCTGCAGACCGTCGATGCCCGTGAGCTGTTCCGCAAGATGGCCAGGGCGGCATGGGAGTGCGCCGACCCCGGCATCCAGTACGACGACACGATCAACGACTGGCACACCAACCCCGAGAGCGGTCGCATCACGGCGAGCAACCCGTGCAGCGAGTACCTCAGCCTCGACAACTCCTCCTGCAACCTTGCCTCCCTCAACCTGATGCGGTTCCGCAAGGCCGACGGCACCTTCGACGCCCCGCTGTTCGCCAAGGTGGTGGAGCTCGTCGTCACCGCGATGGACATCTCGATCTGCTTCGCCGACTTCCCGACCGACAAGATCGGCCAGACCACCCGCGACTACCGCCAGCTCGGTGTCGGCTACTGCAACCTGGGCGCTCTGCTGATGTCCACCGGGCACGCCTACGACGGCGAGGACGGCCGCGCGATGGCCGCCGCAATCACCTCCCTGATGACCGGTGCGGCCTACAAACGCTCGGCTGAGCTGGCCGGCGTCGTGGGTCCATACGCGGGCTATGCCAAGAACGCCCACGCCCACACCCGGGTGATGCGCAAGCACGCTGCCGCCACCGATGTGGTCCGCACGATGGGGGCCGACGACGCCGCCGTCCTGGCCGAGGCGACCGCTGCCTGGCAGGCCTGCCTGACCACCGGCGAGGCCAACGGCTGGCGCAACGCCCAGGCCAGCGTGCTGGCACCGACCGGCACCATCTCCTTCTTCATGGACGCCGACACCACCGGGGTCGAGCCCGATCTGGCGCTGGTGAAGTACAAGAAGCTGACCGGCGGCGCGTCGATGCAGATCGTCAACCGCACGGTGCCGATGGCATTGCGCAAGCTCGGTTACAACGAGGAGACGGTCGAGGCGATCGTCGAGTACATCACCGAGCACGGCCACGTCGTCGATGCACCGGGCATGCGCGAGGAGCACTACGAGGTCTTCGACTGCGCGATGGGGGAGCGCTCCATCTCCTGGATGGGGCATGTGCGGATGCTGGCCGCGGTGCAGCCATTCCTGTCCGGCACCGCCAGCAAAACCGTCAACCTGCCGGCCAGCGCGACGATCGACGACATCGAGAAGGCCTATTTCCAGGCGTGGAAGTCCGGGCTCAAGGCGCTGGCCGTCTACCGCGACAACTCCAAGGTCGGCCAGCCGCTTTCCGATACCTCAGGCAAGAAGCAGGCGGCCGCCGCGGCGGTCATCGAGAGCCGGCCGGTGCGCAAGCGGCTGCCCAAGAAGCGGCCGTCGCAGACCGTCTCCTTCGCCGTAGGTGGTGCCGAGGGCTACATGACCGCGGGCTCCTACCCCGACGACGGCCTGGGCGAGGTGTTCCTCAAGCTGGGCAAGCAGGGCTCGACCCTGGCCGGCGTGATGGACGCCTTCTCGATCGCCATCTCCATCGCTCTGCAGTACGGCGTGCCGCTGGAGACCTATGTCTCCAAGTTCACCAACATGCGCTTCGAGCCGGCCGGCATGACCGACGACCCAGACATCCGGATCGCCAACTCGGTGATGGACTACATCTTCCGTCGGCTGGCCCTGGACTACCTGCCCCTGGACACCCGCGCCGAGCTCGGGATCTTCACGGCGGCGGAGCGGATGGCCACGCTGGATGCAGGGTCCGGTGCCGGCGTCGCCGAGGCCGAGCCGGACATCGAGGGGATGCGGTCCTCCGCTCCCGTCGAGCCGCTCAAGACGGCGGCGGCTCGGCCGGAGATGGCCACCGGCGGCGTGGGCGGGCAGACCCTGTCCGGCCAGACGGCCATCGACGCCCCGCTCTGCATGACCTGCGGGGTCAAGATGCGCCCGGCCGGCAGCTGCTACGTCTGCGAGTCCTGCGGCAGCACCAGCGGCTGCAGCTGACAGCGGGCGATATTTTGCCTGTGCCGATGGTGCTACGAGGAAGCCGAGGCCCGATCGCCTAGGCTCATTTCGGTGGAATGACCAGCCAGCGGCCGGCCGCCCCACGACCCGCCCGTAAGGGGCCCTTATACGGCACAGCTTGCCGCCGATACCGGGGGGCCTGAGGGCGATCAGGGTCTGGATGACCTGGACGCGGGCATGGTGATGTTGATGCGCCGGCCCTCTCAACCCACCGTCCGACATTCGGCGGTGGCGCGGTAACGGTCGATCCACTCGTTGTTCGTTTCATCGGCTTGGCGGTGATTCCGAGGTGCAATCGTCCGATCATCGGGAAGCTGAAGGCCGAGGAAGTTCAGGATTGCGTCCATGACGCCGGCCACGTCGGCGATCAACTCTTCGTAGCCCACCAGGTGCGGTCGAACGTCGCTCGCGGCGAACCAAGCCCGCCATGCCGCGTTGTGCGCCTCGATAGTCTCGACTAGGCCGTGGATCTGCTCGAAATCGAAGCGAGGGTCGCGCCCGGGTGTGGCTGTGTCTCCTGGGTGCCAGTAGTTGATCTGCTCGGCGCGCGCCCACGACACCGCTTGGGCGAGCGTGTTCTCTCGCCAGAGGTGAAGAAAGCGCGTCCGGCCGAATGCTCCCGTCAGTCGGTCGAGATCGGTGCCCGCGAGTTCCGGGCGCACGGCGCCGAGCCTGGCGACGATCTCTTCCATCGTTGCCCACATGACCCTGGCGCCGAAGACACCGTTGTCCGTACTTCCTTCTGCCACGGCCGCCCGTACGAAGTCCTGGTAGTCGAAGCATCCATCTGAGTCTCGCGTGAGCTGCCACCGGTCGGCCCACGACTGCTCGTCGGCCAGTCGGAAGTAGGACTCGGGTCGGCCCGCGACCCCAGTGGAGCGCAGCAACCGTATCCGGGCGCCCTGTCAGTGGTGACCCTCCGAGCCTGCTGGCAAGCGCGCAGGGGTGTGGTCGCCGACCCGCACCATCGACTGTGTCATGTCAGGGATCCCCAGCGGGACACCGCGACGCTGGGGCACTACGGCAGCCTCGCACGCCAGGTGTCCCGTAAAGGCCCGCCCGCGATCCACGCCCCCTGGAGGTCGCCCAGCCTCGACAGGCCGGCGGTGACCAGACTGCGAGACTCTGGATCACCTTGCACACCTTCTCTCGGCAGCGCGCCATTGTGCTGTGGCCGCCGTCCAATGGTCATGCAGCGGGCGGGCCCATTGCTGGGCCCGGGTCGAGCCCACAGTGCGATTCGCCCATGGCATTGCGGGCAGTCAGCGGCGGCGCGCTGAGTCCTGCGGCGCACCGAGGACCTTGGGCAGTCATGAACCGGAGCAGGAATCCCAAGGCGGGCATCGCCTGTTAGGGAGCCGGAACCCAACCGATTCTCCGCTAGTACAGGCCGGTTTCACTCGTCGGCCTCGTCGGCTCGGCCGGGTCTCCGTGCTGCACTGGCTCCTCAGGGGTCCGTTGCTGCGGAGGAAGCCGGTGCCGACCGGGTTGCCTTTGCGCGGC
>JBDUBV010000063.1:0-14311 GCA_040003795.1 Pseudonocardiales bacterium
TCCATCTGGTCGTCGCCGTTCATGACGACGCAGACGTCGGCGCCCTTGTCGAGGGCCCACCGGTGCCCCTCACAGATCGCGCCGCCGACGCCGGTGTTGTTGTCGTGCCGGATGAGGTGGACCCGCGGGTCGTCGACGGCGAGCACAGCCGCGGAGGTCTCGTCGGTGCTGGCGTCGTCGATCACCACGATCGAGTCGACGAAATCCGGGACGCCGCGCAGTGTCCGGCCGACGAGGCGGGACTCGTTGTAGGCGGGCACGACCACTGTGACGCAGAGGTGCTTGTACACGGGCCTCCCGGCAAGAATCGACGAAAAGCGCAGATCAGAAGCCTAGTATGCGCAGGTGGGGGACCGACAGGACGCCGCCGGGGTCACGACCGGGCCGGCGCGGCGGATCCACCGGGTGTTCGGCCGCTTCCTCCTGGTAGGGATGGTGTCCTACCTCGCCGACGCCGGCACGCTGGCGCTGTTGCACGGCGGCGCCCATGTGCCGCTGCTGGTCGCCACCAGTGTCGCCTTCGCCGTCGGGCTGGCCGTCAACTACGCGCTCAACCGAATCCTCACCTTCGACAGCGACGCACTCATCCGCTATGAACTCTTCCGTTACCTCGTCCTCGTCCTGGCCAACTATGTCGTCACTCTGGTCCTGGTGGGCGGCCTGAGCGCTGCCGGGACTCCTTACCTCCTTGCCAAGACGATCAGCACCGCCGTGCTCGCCGTGGTCAACTTCCTCGCCTACCGGTCCTGGGTGTTCCGGCGTGCCACGCGTGCGGGACCCGGTCCGGTCGCCGAGCCTTGATTAGGATGACGCCGACCCCCAGGGAGCCGATGTGCTGCAGTTGCTCAGGGGCAGCGGTGCGGTCGTCCTGGTCGGGTGGCTGCCTGGGCTGATGCTGCTGCTGGCCCTGCGTCCCGGGGCCGGGTGGCTGCGCAACGTCGCGCTGGCACCGGTGGTCTCCCTGGGCCTGTTGATGACCTGGGCACTGATTGTGGAGGCCGTCGGGTGGTCCGTCCGGCCGGCGACCGTCCTGCCGGTCGCGCTCGGCGTGCCCGCGGCCGCCCTGGGGTTGTCCGTGTGGCGCGACCGGCAGCTGTGGCGGGAGCCGGGACGCCATCGGCTGGCCGTCGACTGGCCCGAGGGGACGCTGCTCGCGTTCGCCGTGCTGGCCCCGCTGGGAATGTGGCTGCGTGCCACGCGTCTTGCCGCGCTGGTTCCCGCCAACGACGACGGCACCCACCACGGGCTCTTCGCCGAGCGGGTGCTGCGGTTGGGCCACCTCGAGCCGGCGCACGTCGCGGTCGGCGACGTGCTGAGCGAGCACCCGTCGACCACCTACTACCCGCTGGCGATGCACCTGGCCACGGCGATGGCCTCGGGGGCGTCCGGAGTCCCTGTCGGCACGGTGCTCGACGTGCTGGTGATCGGGCTGGCTGCCGTCGCGCTGCCGGTGGGCATTTTCGTGATCAACCGGCGGCTGTTCCCCAGTGTCCCGTTCGCCGCGCCCGCCGCTGCGCTGCTGGCGGTCGCCTTCCCGGCCTTTCCCTACTTCCCCGCCTACTGGGGCGGGCTGACGATGATCGCCGCAATTGCCCTGGTGCCGGCGGTGGTCGATGCCATGGTCGGCACCGCTCAGGACTCGGGGGTGCTGCCGGGTGCGGCATTGCTGGGCCTGGCCTGGGCGGGGCTGTTCACTCTGCACGTCACCGAGCTCCTGACTGTCGCGGTGATCGCCGTGCCCCTCGCGCTCCTCCCCCGGTGGCCCGCCCGAGCGTGGGCGCACTTCACCGGCACTGCGGTGCGCTGGCTGATCGGCGCGCTCGGGGCGGGCGCGGTGGTCGCCACACAGTTCGGTCGCTTCGTCAGGGATGCCCATCAGCGCAGGGACGTGGCCCGGCTGTTGCCGGTCGACTCCCGCCATGCAGCGCACGACGTGACTACCGCATTCCTCGGTACGGCCTCGACCGCCCGTACCGTGATCACGGTGCTGTTCGCGCTCGGGGTGCTGGCTGCTCTCAGCCGGCTGTGGTCGACCGGCTGGCTGCTGGCGACGATGCTCTTCGCGGGCCTGGCGTACCTCTCCGCGATGCGGACCGGCCTCGGCGACGCGCTCTCCGCACCGTGGTACGGCCGCTGGGACCGCGTGGTCATCAACCTGCTCTTCTTCGTCGCCACCTTCGCCGGGCTCGGTGCAGCGGTGCTCATCCGGGGCGCGACGGTCCTCGCCCGCCGCGTCCCGCTCCCGCTCACCCGTCGGGGGGTGGGCTTGGCCGGCGCCTTGCCGGCGGTCCTCGTAGCCGTACTCGCCCTGGCTCCGGAATACCAGGCCAGCTCCCGACAGGTGTCCTACGGCTTCCGTTCCGCCAGCCTGGCCGGCCCGGACGAGCGCGCCGCCTACGCCTGGCTTGCGGCGCACAACCGGCCGGGTGACCGGGTGCTGAACGACATCACCGACGGGTCGGGGTGGATGTACGCGCTGGACGGGGTGCCGCCGGTGTTCGCCATGGCGACCCATGCCTATCCCCCGGCGGCCTGGGGCGACCGGCTCTACTTGCGTACTAACGCGGGCCACCTCGACACCGACCTGCGGGCCCGGCGGGCGGCTGATGCCTGGCACGTGCGCTACGCCTACGTGGGGCCGCGCCTGTTCCCCGGTCGCCGGCCACTGATCGACGTCACCGCCCTCGAGGGCTCGCGCGCCTGGCGCAAGGTCTATGACCACCGGGGCGCGCTGATCTTCGAACGGGTCGGCAGCCCCGGCTCGGTCAGCGGCTAGCGCCGAGGGAGCCGACGAGGGCAGCGACCGCCCGCGCCCCGGCGTCAGCGGAGAACGCGCTGGGATCATCGGAGAAGTCGATCTCGAGGTACTCGCCGTGCTCGCCGACGAGCACCACAGCGGTCAACTGGGTGTAGCCGTCCACGTCCTTGTCGCCGGGGAAGCTGTCCTGCCACTCGGCGACGACCCGACCGCTCGTGGACACGTCATGCACGTCGACAACGGTCTTCGCACCCTGGTCGCCGTTGTCGGCCTGGACGCGCCGGGCGACACCGTCGACATCACCGCTCCTGGACTGAGTACGCGTGTCGGTGTAGACGTCAAGGTAGGGCGCCTTGTCGTCGGCCGACACCGCGCCGAGGTAGCCCCCCTGCAGGTCGCTATCGCCGCCGTCGTGGAAGCCGGTCGGGAGCCGGATCACGAACGCGTCTCCCGCGGGACCGTAGATCTTCACCGGATGATCCGCAGACGCACCGGAGTGGCTCTCGACAGCGCGCCCGACGAACACCGCCAGGGCAGTCGAGACCCCCACGAACAGCAGGACCCCGAGCACGGCAGTGACCACGAGACCGGTGCGCCGGCGACGAGCCGGCGGCGGGCGGTACGGGAAACTGGGCGGGGCGTACGGGTTGCCCGGCGGGCTGGAGGTCCGGGGCCGGGCCGGCGCGACAGGCAGCCACGGATCTGTCACGGGGCAGCTGTCGGCATGTGCAAAGCCCTACTTGAGGACTGTCGGCTGGCAGGATACGGCGGTGTCCACCGTACCTCCCGACATCGAGACCGCACGCCTGCTGCTGCGCAGGTTCCGTGCCGACGACGTGGACGCGGTATTCGCGATGCGCTCGCGACCTGACGTCACGCGATACCTGTACGGGGACGTTCTCAGTCGCCAGCAGGTCGTCGACCTGCTCGCCGAGCGGGCCGGCATGGCGCAAGTGCGACGCGATGGCGACGCGATGGCGTTGGCCGTCGAGCGCCGGGAGGACGGCCGGGTCATCGGTGACCTGACCCTGTGGCTGCGCAGCTTCGAGCACCGGCAGGGCGAGATCGGGTTCGTCTTCCATCCCGACGTGCACCGTCAGGGGTACGCCCGGGAGGCGGTCGCCGCCCTGCTTTCCGTCGCCTTCGACCGGGTGAACCTGCACCGTGTAGTCGGGCGCACCGACGCCCGCAACGAGGCCTCCGCCGGGCTGATGCGCTCACTGGGGATGCGGCAGGAGGCACACCTGCGGCACAACGAGATCTTCAAGGGCGAGTGGGGCGACGAGCTGCTCTTCGGCCTGCTCGAGGACGAGTGGCGCTCGGCCCCCCGCAAGCAGACCTGATCAGCGCAACTGGCCCGGCGCGGCAGCCCTCGTCGTCCTGCGCATCGGGGACCGTCTGCTGGCCGCCCTCGCGGTGGGGCCGTGTCCAACCGGCGGTCCACAGTGGATAGCACTGCCGCTGCGGGCCAGCACGACCACTGCGCCGAGCAGGAAGGGGACGTGGCGTTGTAGTTCTCCACCAGTTTGCCGGCCGCGAACGAATTCTATTGCGCAGTTATATGGAACGACGATACTTCGGCCGGCTGACGCAGCCGGCTATCCGAGTAGCGGCAGGCGGGCGGCAACAGCGCCCAGCTCCGCCCGCTCAGCGTCGGGCATGGCCAACCGGCCGGTGGCCACGCGTGCATAGTGAGCGTCGTCGCAGGAGTCCGGGGCCGGCCGGCCGAGCAGCCCGTCGAGGGTCCACCGCACCTCGGCCAACCCCTCTGCCGACGGCCCGGGCGCCCCCGAGAGCGATTCGATCAGGTCCAAGTGATGGATCGTCGCCTCGACTGCCAGGGTGCGCATCAGGTCGCCTGCCGTGAGCACATGGCCCTGTGTGGCGACCTGTTCCGTCGGATCCGTCCGCCCGGCGGCGTCCGCCACCGCGGCCGTGGTCTCCAGGTAGCTCTCGCACAGTTGCCCCACCTCCAAGAACATGCTGGCCACGACCCGGATGAACCGCCTCCCGTTGGCCGCCCCGGGGGTGTTCGGCTGCCACTCCTGCCAGTAGCTGACGGCATCGCGGTCGGGGAGTCGGCCGGCGCTCGGCGTGTGCAGCGCGACCAGTCCCCGTTGGGCATCGCCGAGACAGTGGAACACCAGGTCCCGCACCGACCAGCCGGTGCAGCCGGTGGGCAGCCAGGAGCGGTCGTCATCGACCGTCGCAACAGCCGCGCTGAACGCGCGGTAGGCGGCCCGGAGGACGTCGGCAGGCGGCAACAGGTGCTCTGGCACGCACGCGAGTATCCCCGGGTCGGCCCGAAGGTGTCGATCTGCCGCTGCACCGTTGTCCCTGCCCCGCGCAGGGCGCCGGGGTCTAGACGTCCTCGGGGTCCGCTCCACTGCGTTCGGCATCGGCTTCCAGGTCCGACACTCCTACCCGCGCGCCGTCGGTGTCGCGGGTGGCGCCTTCGAGGTCAACGTCGGCGCCGGAACGCGCCGCGTCGGCTGCCACATCGCTCGCTCCCACCGTCTCGTGACTGTTGGCGTCGTCCTTCAACCCCGCGTCGTCTGCCGCCGCCGCCGTCAGCCGCTGGCCGAGCAGGCGCGCGGCCTCCCGCAGCTCCGGGCCTCTCAGGATCCGGTACGACGCCGGGATCGCCGCGAACTGCCCGGCGTACCACACCGGGTTGCTGGTGCTGCCAACCAGGCGGGTGGTCTCGGCATCTAGTACCTCGAGCAGTCCGAGGGCGCGCGGGACGCACCGCGCCACGTCTTCGACAGGCGCGTCGATGATGACCTCGACGTCGTATTCCCATCCGACGGCAAGATGCGCCTCCAGCATCGCCACCGGGTCGAGGCCGGCGGGTGGGCTGAAGGCGTTTTCGAGCTCGTCCACACCGTGCACCCGGTCGATCCGGTATGCCCGGCGGGCGTCCGCTGTGTGGGAGTGACACAGCAGGTACCACCGGCCGTGGCGTACGACCACCGCCCACGGGTCGACGTCGATGAGCCACTCCGAGCCGGCCTCCGAGCGGTAGCCGATCCGCACCCGTCTGCGGTTAGAGCAGGCCTGCACGAGGGCGGTCGTGGTCGCGGGGTCGGGCCGGGCGGCGGCGCGGTCGGGAGCGGGAGCCGTAGTCCGGAGGACAGCGTCGGCCTGGACGGCTA
Source organism: Pseudonocardiales bacterium (assembly GCA_040003795.1). GTDB lineage: Bacteria > Actinomycetota > Actinomycetes > Mycobacteriales > QHCA01 > QHCA01. The sequence continues at coordinate 5,914 of JBDUBV010000063.1, forward strand.
CCGGCTCCGGGAGCGCCCGGACGATCTTGGCGAGGGCGCTGCCCACCGGCTTGGTCGGATCGCGCGCATCGTGGTGACCGTCGAGCACCGCCATGACCAGGCCGAGGGCCTCCGTGGCGCTGAACATCAGCGGCGAAAGGCGCAGGCCGCGGCCGATGCGGTATCCCCCGTAGGGCCCCCGGACGGACTCGACCGGGATGCCCGCCTCGCGCAGGATGCCGACGTACCGCCGGGCGGCCCGCTCCGAAACGCGCAGCTTGTCGGCGAGTCGGTCCGCGGTGATGCCCGGGCTGCCCTGGACCAGTTCGAGGGCAAGCAGCGCCCGCGCCGTCGGGCTCACGTCGGATGCCACAACATCGCCTTGCCCAATCCGGAAGCAGAACGTCCGCAACTGACTCTACGGTGCTCGACATGAGCACGGACAACGAACCCACCATCTCGGGGCCACCGGCCGCCGGCACCGAAATCGAGACACTCATCGGCTCGCTGGAGCGGCAGCGGGGTACCTTCGCCTGGAAGTGCGGTGGCCTGGACGCGGCGGGCCTGCGAGCGACGACCGCCGCAACGACGATGACGCTCGGCGGGCTCCTCAAGCACCTTGCGCTGGTCGAGGCCGACTATTTTTGCGTGAAGCTGGTCGGGCGACGTCCCGGCCCGCCCTGGGAAGCCGTGGACTGGGAGTCCGATCCGGACTGGGAGTGGCGGACGGCCGCCGAGGACACTCATGAAATGCTCTACGGGCTGTGGGAGGAGAGCGTGGCCCGCTCGCGCGCCAACCTTACCAAGGCGCTGGCCGAAGGCGATCTGGGGCGCAGCGCTCAGTTCGCCTGGCCCGACGGTCGGACGCCAAGCATCCGCCGGATGTTGGTTGACATCATCGAGGAGTACGCACGCCACGTCGGCCATGCTGACCTTCTCCGCGAGGCATTCGACGGTCTGGTGGGAGAGGACCCCCCGGCGCCATGATGATGACGGCCGCCGACACTCCTTGGGAACCCCCGGTCGCCGGCACCGAGACGGAGGCCGTCACAGGCGCACTCGATCGCCTGCGTTGGACCTTCCGGTACAAAGCCGGAGGCCTCGACGCGGCCGGCCTGGGCAAGGCGATCCCCAGCTCGACGACGACGCTCGGCGGCCTGCTCAAACACTTGGCGGCTCAGGAGGACTACGCCTTCACCGTCAAGCTCAGCGGTGCGCCGATGGACGAGCACTGGGCCGACAACGGCTGGGATGGCGACGACGACTGGGAGTTTCACTCCGCCGCCGGCGACAGCCCCGAGGATCTTTACACGCTCTACGACGGCGCGGTGGAGCGTTCGCGGGCAAGGCTCGCGGCGATCTTGGCCGACGGCGGTCTCGACCAGCTTGTCCACGTCGCCTGGTCCGACGGTCGCCACGCCAACCTGCGCCGCCTGCTGATGGACCTGATCGAGGAGTACGGCAGGCACACCGGCCATGCCGACCTGCTCCGCGAGGCCGTGGACGGTCTGGTCGGAGAGGATCCGCCGGCAGGATGGCGCCGGTGATCCGGCCGAGCCTTGGCTAGATCTGGCGGGACTCGACGCGGGAGCGGCCGACGGTGGCGCTCAGGGCACAGAGCGCCTGCGCTCACATCTTGGTGCACCCTCTTCCTGTGACCAGGTGCCTGCGTGAAGGCGACCGAAGATTGGCTGACGCCCACGACGTTCGCCGGCTCGCACTCGCCCAGCCCCAGGTGGTGGGAATCGACAGCGACGGCCTTGACTTCCGGCTGGGGGCGATGGGCGTCGACCGGTCGATTGAAGACCCTGAGTGAGCGGGACGCACGGATGCCCGACGCCTCCAGTCCAGTGTCGATCGGTGCGGCGTGATACAGATGGTTGATGGCCTCATTGCCGTCGGCTCGGCACCTGCTGCGCGCTAAGGACCTCGCCGATACTCGCTTCTATGAGCAGGTGGATGTAGTGACCATGGCGAAGGCAGCCGGCCTTTCGCGGGCGCACTTCAGCCGGGAGTTCCGGCGTGCATTCGGTGAGTCCCCGCACTCCTATCTGCTCACTCGGCGGCTGGAACGCGCGGCCGCGATGCTGCGCACCACGGACCGCTCGGTCGCCGACATCTGCATCAGCGTGGGCTTGGCCAGCGTCGGTTCGTTCACGTCGAGCTTCAGACGGGTGTACGGCATGACGCCCACCGCGTTCCGGGCTTCGTTCCCGCCCGCCAGCCACTACGCGCGGGTGCCCGCTTGCGTCATGCGCTTGTACGGCCGATCCCAGCAGCGTCCGGTGCGTACCAGCCGGCGTCAGGGTGCGGACTGAAAGCAGCACGTTCGAAGAAGACAAGGTTGCCGCAGCCCCCATAGGTTCAACCGCGTCCAGAAAGAGTCGCCCGGTGAGGGGAGAAATGATGATCACAATAGGTAGCGTGCAGCTTTGGGTGCATGACCAGGAAGCTGCGCTGGACTTCTATACCCGCAAGGTCGGCTTGGAGCTTCGCTCCGATGTCACCGTTCCCGAGATGGGCGATTTCCGGTGGCTGGCGGTGGGCCCGGCCGGCCAATCGGATGTGTCGATAGTGCTCATGGCAATCCCGGGGCCGCCGGTCATGGACGACCACACCGCCGAGGAGGTGCGCAATCTGATGGCTAAGGGCTTCGCCGGCACAGTCTTTCTCGTGACGGACGACTGCCAGGCCAGCTACGAGGAGCTCTCCGACCGAGGTGTGGAATTCGTAGAGAAGCCGGAGGAGCGTCCCTACGGCATCGATGCAGCCTTCCGCGACCCGTCCGGCAACAGCGTCCGGCTCACCCAGATTCGCTGACCGGGCGGCCCACTCAGACGCAGAGTTGGGCCGAGCGGTCGCGAGCAGACGCACCGCCCTGAGTCCGATGCGCGGGTCACGGTCGGTCGTGGGGAGCGGCATCCTGGCACCGTGACTGACAGTCGGTTCCTTGACCACCGATTGGCTGCGGTTGGGGTAGAGCCCGCACCGTCACCGCTGGTGGCGTGGCGTCGACTTCGCGAAGCGAAAGGGCGGCGCGCGACGGTCATCGATCTTTACGAACTCGTCGCTCGAGCGCGCGGTTTGGCCGCCCACCAGCTGCCACTGGCCGCGCGCGTGTCGCTCGCCCATGTCGTCATGGCCAATGTCTGGCCCGGCTGGACGGTGACCCAGGGGAGCGAACGCTCCGGTGACCTTATCGAGGCCGTGGAAAACGACGGTGCCTGGCCGACCCGGATCGAACGGTGGCGGCAGCTTCTTCGCTCCGCCCTGGGCGACCTGGCCGTACACATCGAGCATGCGCTGCCACTGCTCGCCCGCCGGCGATGCGGCGACCAGCAAGAGCAGAGGGGGCATGCCACTTAGGCCGTCCCGCCGAGCACTATTGGCACCCTGATGCCCTGGCCCTGCATCTGCGTGAGGCCGGCGCGGATCACAGCTGACAACGTTAGCCCGGGGACTACCGCGGCAGTGCCGCCCAGATCAATGACCCGTCGCAGCGCTCGCGCGCTGGTGGCAAGCATGCGGCCGCCATTGCTCAGCGGTCGGTCAGCTGACGACCCGACCAGGACCGATGGGGCCAGGGTGGCACCGGTCGACGACCTCATCAATCACGGCAGCGATCGCCACGACGGTGTGCATCGCGCTCAACCCGAGCAGAGTCGACTGTTCCGTCGTGAGTTCAAGGTCGTCGATCACGCCGAACACCTCGTCGGCATGGTGCTTGTCGATGTCCGCGTGCTCGATGAGCGTCCTGAAGGCGCGTCGATCGAACCCGGTCCGTTCGATCATCTGCTCCACGGCAGTCAGCAACGGCGGGGTCCCCTCGAGCACGGCCATGTAGCCCAGCAGCGCGGCCGGGTGGTAGTGGTGGATCCAGTAGTATTGGGCGCCGACGAGCGCCGCTACCCGCGGCGACGGAGGACGGTCGAGGACGGTGCAGCGGTCCACCGCAATCGACTCCAGGTCCTCCAGGAGCCACGAGTCATGGTCGGTCTCCTCGACGATGTGCTCGGGTAGGTAGCTCACGAGCCGTGCCGAAACGGGATCGTCGCGAGCCATGCACTGCGCCCTGGCAAATGCCGCTTCCATCAACGGAACGCTGGCCCGTACGACGGCGTGCGAGGTGATGAGGTACTCGCGGTAAGCGATGCCGGGGTGGGAGTGGCTGCTCAACCGGTGGCTTCCCGCGGCTAGGGCGGGCATGACGAACTCGATCTTCAGCCGCAGCCGCGAGCCCTCGGAGCCAGTTCGCGATCCGAAGGCCACCTCCGACGAGACATCCGTCAGAAGATGATCCCGAACTCTGGCTCGATCTTCACGAGCCCCTGTCTGCGACGAACCTGGGCAATGAGCCGCAACTCGTCAGGAGACATACCGGAGAGCACGCTCGCCACCTCGTCAGGTATAGCGCCGGCGAGCCCGTACTCCTCCAAGGCAGCACGAGGGTCCTCAGTGAACCGCTCGGGGAACAGCAGCAGGTCGGCCAGACGATCGAGGGCCCGCTGCGTGTCCCCGCGGCCTTCAGATTCGACGCTCATCTCCGCTCCAATGTGAGGCTCCGGTCAGTAGTACCTTTTCGACCTGCCCTGTCAAGCTGATCTTGTCGACATGTTGAAGCAAGCGGATAATCCCTGCTGCGGGGCCCTGGAGTGCCTGAGACAGGGTGGACAGGAGCCGGTGGACGACGTGCGGGTATGTACTGACTGCGGCGCGGTTGACGGCGATGCTGACGGTTTGTGCCTTGCCTGCGGAGCACCTCTGGGAGTGCCTCCTCCGGCGCCTGCCGAGGCCCGCAGGGTCGTCACGATCCTGTTCACGGACGTGACAGGCTCGACCGCCATGGGCGAGCAGCTCGATCCGGAGTCGTTGCGTCGGGTCATGAGCCGCTACTTCACGGAGATGACCGCGGTTCTACACCGCCACGGTGCCACGATCGAGAAGTACATCGGGGACGCGGTCATGGCGGTGTTCGGCCAGCCGGTGGCCCACGAGGACGACGCGCTGCGGGCGGTACGGGCGGCGGTTGAGATGCGCGATGCTCTCGATCAGCTCAACGCCGAGCTGGTGAATGCCTGGGGGGTGACGATCCAAACGCGGACCGGACTGAACACCGGCGAGGTTCTCGCGAACAACGTTGTGGTGGACGGTCAGTCGCTGGTCGTCGGCGACGCCGTTAACGTCGCCGCAAGGCTCGAGCAGGCAGCGGAGCCGGGGGAAATCTTGATCGGGGACGCCACCTTCCGTTTGGTGCGCGACGCAGTCATCGCCGAACCGGTTGGGCCGCTGCCGTTGAAGGGCAAGACCAACCCGGTCCGCGCCTGGAAGGTGGTCGAGGTACATCGGACACTGAGCGGATGGAACCGCCGCCTGGACTCGCCGCTGGTCACGCGGGACGCGGAACTCGGTCGCCTCCATGACGTCTTGCAGCGGATGGTGCAGACCTCGACGTGCCAGGTCATGACGGTCATGGGCGGCGCGGGGATCGGCAAGTCCCGCCTTGTCTCGGAGTTCCTGGCCCAGGTCGCCGGAGACGAGTGGGCGGCCCTGGGCCGGTGTCAGCCCTACGGGGAGGGCAGCACCTTCCGTCCGATAGTCGAGATCCTGAAGCAGCTCGTCGGCAGCTCGCTGTCTGACTCGCCCCAGACGGCGGTCGGCAACCTCGACGTGCTGCTGGGCGCTGCCCCAGATGCGATTATGGTCAGCGATCGAATCAGGAGCCTGCTCGGGATCGATGGCACGCCCACGAACATCCAGGAGACCTTCTGGGCGCTGCGAAGACTGCTGCAGCATCTTGCAAGCACACAACCAGTGGTGCTCGTATTCGACGACATCCAGTGGGCCGAGCCGACGTTGCTAGACCTATTGGAGTACCTCACCGACTGGCTCGGTGATGCCCGGGTACTAATGGTCTGCCTGTCCCGTCCGGAGCTGATGGACGAACGGCCGGGATGGCTGGAGGGCCGGCCGAACGCCGACCTACTCAAGCTCGAACCGCTGCCGCCGCAGGGCGTCGACCTTCTCATCGCCAACCTGGTCCAGGGTGCCGAACTTCCGCATGAAGCCCAGACCTGCATCACAGAGTTAGCCGAAGGCAATCCGCTGTTCGTGGAGGAAACCCTGCGGATGCTGGTTGATGACACCGTGCTGCGGCTGGTCGATGGCAGCTGGACGGTTGTTGGCGATCTGTCACGTGCTGCCATCCCGCCGACGATCCACGCTCTCATCGCAGCCCGGCTGGACCGCCTGGAGCCGGAGGAGCGAGCGGTCATCGAGCGAGGATCAGTGGCCGGCCGGCAGTTCTGGTGGGGTGCAATTTGGGAGCTCTCGCCACCGGAGCTGCGAGGCTCCGTCGCGGGCTCTCTGCAGTCACTGAGCCGCAAGCAGCTGATCCGTCCTGGACACTCCGACTTCGCGGGTGAGGACGCGTTCGAATTTCAGCACATCCTGATCAGGGACACCGCGTACGCGGAGATGCCGAAGGAGACGCGCGCGGACCTGCACGAGCGGCTCGCCGAATGGATCGCGCGCAAGACCGGTGACGGAGTCATCGATCACGAGGAGCTGGTCGGTTTTCACTTGGAGCGGAGCTACCGCACGCGGCGTGAGCTGGGACCGCTGACGCCGCGCGCCCGGCACCAAGGCCGGCGCGCGGCGACGCTTCTCTCGTCGGTTGGCCGTAACGCGTACGCCCGCGGTGACATGCCGGCGGCCGTCAACCTCCTGTCACGGGCGGACGCGCTGCTCTCGAGCGATGACGTTCAGCGCCTCGACATTCTGCCGAGCCTGGCGTTCGCGCTGATGGAGGTCGGGCAGTTCGAACGGCTGGTCGCTGTGGCCACGGAAACCCACGATCTGGCGAGTGCTTCGGGAGATCCCGGAAGGTTGGCGCACGCCAACATCCTGAACCTCTACATCCGGTTGTTCACCAGTCCGGAGACTTGGGCGGAGGAGGCCGAGCGCGAGGCGCGCAACGCCCTGGCCACGTTCCAACGGCTGGGGGACGACAGCGGTCTGGCCAGAGGATGGTCACTGTTCGGGCTCGTCAACGTGACCAAGGCGCAGTTCGCTAGCGCGCAGCAGGCCTGGGAAAAGGCGGCTGAACACGCCGGCGCGGCTGGCGATCGGCGCAGCGAGCTCGAAGCGCTCTCTTGGGTCCTCCTGAGCCTCTGGGCCGGGCCTGCACCGGTCGAGCAGGGGCTGCGCCGCTCGTTAAGCGTCCTGGAGCGAGCCGGCGGCGACCAGAAGGCCCGCGCCACCGCAATGTTCATGCGCGCAGTGTTCGAAGCCGCGCGCGGCGACGACGCCACGGCCAAACAGTTGATCGAGCAGGCGCGAAGCCTTCTCGAGGAGATAGCCCTTACGGTATGGATGGCTGGGCCGCTGGCACAGATGGCCGGGTTGGTCGAGCTGAGAGCGCAACGGCCGGATGCGGCCGAGCAGGAGCTGCGTCGGGGGTACGACACGCTCATCAAGGTGGGCGAGATGGCCTGGACTCCGACCGTTGCTGCGCTGCTGGCTCAAGCGGTCTACGCACAAGAGCGCTTCGATGAAGCGCAGAGTCTCGCCGACCGCAGCCGAGAGCTGGCCGGAAGCGAGGACGTCTTTTCGCAGGTGCTCTGGCGCCGGGTGAGTGCCGCGTTGCTTGCGCGAAGAGGCCAGGGGCAGGACGCCGAGACGCTGATCCGGGAAGCCTTAGACGTGGCTGCTCTGACCGATAGCCTGCCGCTGCAGGGAGAGGCCCTGCTGGGGTTGGCCGAGGTACTGGCGCTCTGCAGCCGTTCAGCCGAATCGGCTGGGGCTATTCAAGACGCCGTGCAGGTGTTCGAGCGCAAAGGGGACGTCCAGGCGGCCCGCACCAGCGCCGAGCTGCTGGCTAAGCCCAGCCTGTGAAACCTGCGTGCATCTCCGCCGAACCAGTCGAATACAGGTTTAGTACCAGACGGAACCAGTCACTACCGTATGGTCATCTTCGCTCATCAGCACCCCCATGCCACGACGCCGAGCGAACGCGCTGTCTTGCCGCGGGCCGCGTGTTTGCCATCGGTGAAGCAGTGGAGCAGGATCACTCACCCTCGGCGAGGGCGGCGAGTCGGTTCAGCGAGGCCTGAAGTTTGTCGGCCGTGGTGGCCCGAGCGCGCGGAAGGCGCCTCTCGTCCGTCAACTCTCCCCAGTCGTAGGTGTGGGTCACGTACGTTCGCGACGAATCGATCGGCTCGAGCGCCCATCGCCACAGGTGCCCTGGTGGTTCCTGGCCGGGTTCGGCAGGTCTCCACGCGATGAGGCGGCCCTCGTCGAACTCGACCACATGGTTCTCCCGGACATTGCCCTGCGTGGTCGTCATGGTGAACACCTCACCGAGGGCGCGGACTCGCTGCCCGGCCGGTGCCTCAGCCAAGTTGTCGTTACCGTCCCAGCG
>JBDUBV010000198.1:0-4203 GCA_040003795.1 Pseudonocardiales bacterium
GGTGCCCTTGGGGAAGTAGTCGCGCAGTAGGCCGTTCATGTTCTCGTTCGAGCCTCGCTGCCACGGTGAGCGTGAGTCGCAGAAGTAGACCGGCGCGCCGAGTGACTTGGTGATGGTGAGGTGTCGGGCCATTTCCGTTCCCTGGTCCCAGGTGATTGACCGCAGCAGCCCTGCCGGCAGGGCGGCCATCCGTGTCTTCAGGGCCTCGTGCAGGGTCTCGCCGTCGCGCTGCGAAAGGTGCAGCAGGCGGACCACGCGGGTATTGCGCTCGACGAGGGTGCCGATCGCTGAGCGCTGCTCCTTACCGATGATGAGAGCCCCTTCCCAGTGCCCGACCTCGGAGCGATCCTCGGGCTGAAAGGGCCGCCGGTGGATGGTGAGCATCGGCTGTTCAAACCTGGGCCGGCGCCGCTGGACTCGCTGATGAGCACGTCGGTGGTCGCGGCCCGTGCGAAGCGGCGAACGACGGTGTGGGGCCAGCTTCGACGGGCGCAGGAGCACCGATCCTGGCTGGTAGAGGGCTTGGTAGATGCTCTCGTGACACAAGCGCATCGTGGGCTGCTCGGGGAACAGTCGACACAGGTGGCGGCTGATCTGCTGCGGGCTCCATCGCTGCGTCAGCAGCTCGGCGATCAGCTCGCGTAGCTCGACGTTGGTCTCGACGCGGCGCCGATGATCACGGACGCGCCGCGCGGTTGCCATTCGATGCGCCTCGAACGGGCGATAACCCCGGCCGCTGGCGTTGCGACGCAGCTCGCGCGAGATCGTCGAGGGTGCCCGCCCAAGCTTCAGCGCGATCTCCCGCACACTCAAGCCCGCCTGGCGCAGGTCAGCGATCTCGATGCGTTCGTCCTGCGAGAGACACCTCGGGCTGACATGATGCACCACGAGCCGCTCCAAGGGCGGCACGAACCCGACGACCTCGCCGTTGCGGTAGGTCTTGTGACCGCAGGCCCAGTTCCTGCCGGTAGTGCGAGCCACCCCAACCTCGCGGGTAGCTGCACGAATGCTCCACCCCCGCTCACGCAACTCCATGAACCGCTGGCGCTTGGCCGACTGCGGACGCCGCCCCGGCCCCTTCTTCACGCGACGAAACGATGACAACACAGCTCCCAGACAGTAGGGAGTGTTGCGACCGCCCGTAGAAACCGCCCAGACGAAAGTTGACCCCCTTCCCCGAAAGCCTTGGCTGAGTCGAGCCGAGGAGGAAGCGGGTGTTGGGCGTGGAGGACTGGGCGGAGATCAGGCGGTTGCATCGCGTGGAGCGTGTCCCGATCAAGGGGATTGCGCGGGTGCTGGGGATTTCGCAGAACACGGTCCGCGCGGCGGTGCGTGCCGGTGTCGCACCGAATTATGAACGGCCGGCGGGTGCATCGTTGACCGATTCGTTCGAGCCGCGGATCCGTGAGCTGCTACAGGCGGTGCCGAGGATGCCGGCGACGGTGATTGCGGAGCGGGTCGACTGGCCGCACTCGATCCGCACCCTGTCGGGTCGGGTCGCCGAGCGCCGAGGGCGGCCGGGACTCGTTGGCAAGGTGGTTCACGGGGTTTCGGCAATCGCTGGCGTCGGATACACAATCCCAACAGCCGAACTCGCGCTACAAAAGAACGCTTCAAGTGCGAAGAGCGCGCTTAACGAGCTGCACCACGCGCTGACCGGTCACGACTTGACGCCTGGACGGGTTCCCGTTGAGCAGTTGATCCCGCAGTCGGTCGTTGCGCACCGGCTCTGGTGCGATGTCGGGAACCGAAAGGAACGCTTTCTCAGCGTGGACCGCGTGCAACTCATGGAAAACGCCGCGCATAAAGAGGTATGGGCGACGATCCAGGTACGAGCCGACACGATGCGCGCCCGTCGTTGGGGCATAGCTGACACCGTGAACGGCGCACGGCCCGCGCCCGACTTTCGCGCGGTGGCAGATCTCACCAGCCCCGAGCACAATACCTTCGAACAGATGACGCCCGTTCTGTACTCACACCGGGCCGCAGACGAAGTAATGGCAGTGGTAGAGACCGTCCGCCCACGCCTTTGGCTGACCTTGACGTCGGCCAGGCCTACCGCCGGTTCTACGTCTACCTATCGCCACCCGATGACATCCGGCTTCCCCAGCTCGTCAGCATCTATGCGATCATGTTCTGGCTCGGAAGCCTCACGCGACACCAGCCGGTCGAGTTCCTAGAGCTTCTGACAAGTCATACGGCCCGTTCTTCCGCGAGTTCCTGACGACGCAACCAACGCAGTTTCTGTATGCACTCGCTTCAGAGTTTAAGCAGCAGTCTGTTTCTAAAGCCGCTGTCGTCTGACACAACCGCGACAAGTTAGTCCTGAAGGGTAAGCGACGGACCAAGTCGAGACTCTCGCGAGCCACTCTCGCTTGCTTATGCTTATGCACCGGGCCGCTTTGCCTTGGTCCTCAGCGACGCTCTTTGCGCGGCCGTTGTTGGGCTAGCGGGTGCCTGTCGTTCGTACAGCCGGGAGTTGAATGATGCGTTGGAAGACCTCGCGCCATAGCGGGGTAGCGAGCCGGACCATCGGGTCCCAGATCTGCCACGGCCATAGCCGTCTGAACAGGGTGTACCACGGCCATCGCCAGGCCGGGGCCGCAGCGTCGCATAGTTCGAGCAGTCCCGCGTCGATCTCGCGCACTATGTTCTGCATCTCCGGCCAGGGCGGATGAAATGAACTGCGCGAATCTCCTGTCGCGTATCCGAATTCGAGGGTGAACGCATGCACTTTGGCCTTGGTGCAGTCCACTATATGGCGGCTGGCCGTGTAGTCGTCCACGGCCCCCGAGGTCGGATAGCTGACGTTTCCGGGGCTGCCTTGAAGTGAGACCGACTGCAGTGCGACGTAGTGCCCTCCCCGTACGGAATTGATCGCGTTCACCATCCGCTGAGCCGCGCCTTGGACCAAGGTGAAGTCGTTCGGTGAGATGTACTCGGCGTAGCCGCCGGCGACTCCGCGCTGACCGTTCCATGCGGGGTTGTGGAAGTTCATCGACGGGGAGTCGGATTGGTCGAGGTCGTCTCCCCAGGAGTAGAGGTTGTCTCCGGCGTAGCTGTGGATGTCGACCAGCCAGCGGGCGAAGCGCAGCTGGTCGAGCAGCCAGCGGATGTTACGGGTCTCTGGCTCGGATGCCGGCGAGGTGCCGTGGTACAGGTCGCTGGACGGATCGTCTGAGGCTAGCGTCGCAGGGTTGGCGGCAGGAGAGAATTCGGTGCGGAAGTTCCACAAAAAATCATGATTGCGGTTGAGATCCACGCCAACGCGGTCTGGATTGTCGCCGCTTGACGCCGGGTTTCGGTTTTTCCGCCAGAGCGCGTCATGGGCCTGGTCGAAGGCGCGGCCGTCGGGGTTCACACACGGCACGACCACCACGTTCAGTCCTCGCACAATACGACGCACGGTGAACGCTGAAAACGACTTCCCGCCGTATATCAAGCCGGTGCCGGTGCTAAACGCCTCGAGCAGGTCGGCGGCAAGGTAGACGCATACCTCGGCGCCTCCCCATTCACGCGCGTGTTGACACGCCGTGAAAATGACTGCATCGGACGTTGGATCGGTTCCGACGCGCAGAGCGTGGATCGTACGTCCCTCGTAGCTGGATTCCGGCAGCTTGATCAATTGCGTCAACGTCGGATACGCGGACGCTAGGGCCGCGAGGGCGCTGTCCACCTCGACGACATTGAGGTAGGTCATTGGGCGGCCCTGCCCGCTTGCTCAAGCTTTTCCGCAAACCCATGCGGCACCGTCCTGCCCCCGGCGAAACGATCGCCCTCGCCAACCTCAGCTCGCTGCATGGTCGACTCGACGACCGAGATGTCGAATCCATCGGACCGCAGTTGAGTAAGAACCTCATCGGTGACAATCGCCGCCACCGTGAACGAAGCATCCGATGTTCCGTTTACGACTGGTCGGCAGCCGAAATCGAGCGGCCTACGAAGCACTTCTCGCAGCGAGTCTTGGCTTGCCACTCGGATGACAACATCCCGCCGATCGGAGGGCAGCATCGACTCGTCCGAACCCGCCGTGGCCATACAACGAACCTAAACCCGCCAATCGGCTTAGGTCTAGCCCACGACTAGGCGCTTGCGACATGTGATCGACAATTTGTTGTGGTCCCTGACGGTCTTCCGTGGCTCTCCTTCAGAGTGCTTTCGCAGGGACTCTTGAAGGATCACGCGGTGGCCGTCTCCTACGTC
>JBDUBV010000064.1:0-14187 GCA_040003795.1 Pseudonocardiales bacterium
TGTGGACCGAGTGGAACGGCAAGTACCGAGACACCGTCCGCGACTTCTGGCGCGGGGAGCCGGCCACCCTCGGGGAGTTCGCCTCCCGGCTGACCGGTTCGAGTGACCTCTACGAGCACTCGGGGCGGCGCCCGGTGGCCAGCATCAACTTCGTCACCGCACACGACGGCTTCACCCTGGGCGACCTGGTGTCCTACGAACGGAAGCACAACGAGGCCAACGGCGAGGACAACTCCGACGGGGAAAGCTACAACCGCAACTGGAACTGCGGCGTGGAAGGCCCGACCGACGACGTGGAGATCCTCGCCCTGCGCGAGCAGCAGAAGCGCAACCTGCTCGGCACCCTGTTCCTGTCGCAGGGCGTGCCCATGCTGCTGCACGGCGATGAGATCGGCCGCACGCAGCAGGGCAACAACAACGCCTACTGCCAGGACAGCCGGCTGTCCTGGGTCGACTGGCCAGATGCCCGCGAGCACTGGGCGCTGCAGGAGTTCACCACCAAGGTGATCAAGCTGCGGCACAACCATCCGGTCTTGCGCCGGCGCAGGTTCTTCGGGGGCCGGCCGATCCGCAAGGACGAGGAGTTGCGCGACATCGCGTGGTTCACCACCAAGGGCGAGGAGATGACCGAGCGCGACTGGGACACCGCGCTGGGCAAGGCGGTGGCCGTCTTCCTCAACGGCGAGGGCATCCCCGACCTCGACGCGCGCGGGCAGCAGGTGACCGACGACTCCTTCCTGCTCTGCTTCAACGCCAGCCAGGAGGCCCTCGACTTCACCGCTCCCCCGCCGGGCTACGGCGCGAGCTGGGACAGCGCGCTGGACACCGCGCAACCGTTGGACGATCCGATCGACGGCCCGCGCAGCGTCAAGGCAGGTGAGGTGATCGCGGTAGCCGCACGCTCGCTGCTGGTCCTGCGCCGGGTCTTCTGAGCGGTGAGCGGTCCACCTCGCTCGACTTACCGCCTGCAGTTGCATGCCGGCTTCGACTTCGCCACGGCCGGCGATGTCGCCGGTTACCTGGCCGACCTCGGCGTGTCGCACGTCTACACCTCCCCGCTCTTGCAGGCCGCCGCCGGCTCCACACACGGCTACGACGTCGTCGACCACCGCCATGCCAACAGCGAGCTCGGCGGGGAGCTGGGGCGGCAAGCCTTCGCCGAGCGGCTTCGTGACCTCCGGCTGGGCTGCGTGGTCGATCTGGTGCCCAACCACATGAGCGTGGCCACCCCGGCGGAGAACCGGTGGTGGTGGGACGTCCTGGCACGCGGCCGAGCCTCGGTCTACGCCGGGCATTTCGACATCGACTGGTCGCGCGGGCGGCTTCTGCTGCCTGTGCTGGACGACGCCGACGATGAGCACGATCGACTGAGGGTGATCGACGGCCAGCTCGATTACTGCGGCAAGCGCTTCCCTATCGCCGCCGGCACGTCTGGCGGCCCGCCGGCAGTGGTGCACGCCCGGCAGCACTACGAGCTGGCATCGTGGCGCCGGGCGTCGGGCGAGCTCAACTATCGCCGCTTCTTCGACGTCACCGAACTCGCCGGCATTCGGGTGGAGCATGCGGCCGTCTTTGCCGAGACCCACGGGGAGGTGCTGCGCTGGATCGCCGACGGCGACGTCGACGGCCTGCGGATCGACCATCCGGATGGGCTGGCCGACCCGCGCGGCTACCTGGACCGCCTCGCGCAGGCTGCGCCTGGCGCCTGGATCGTCGTCGAGAAGATCCTGCACCCCGGAGAGGATCTCCCTGGTGCGTGGGCATGCGCCGGCACCACCGGCTACGACGCACTGCGGGAGCTCACCGGGGTCCTCCTCGACCCGGCTGGCGAGGCTCCGTTGACCCGGCTTTACGCGGACCTGACCGGAGCGGAGACCGACTACGCCGAGCTGGCGCACGACCTCAAGCTCAAGACCGCGCAGAGCAACTTGGCGGCAGAGACCCACCGGCTGGCCCGGCTGCTGCCGGCAGTGCCGAACGCAGCCGACGCGGTGGCCGAGGTGATGGCCTGCTTCGCCGTCTACCGCAGCTACCTGCCCGACTCCGGGCAGGATCAGCTGGCGGCGGCGGTGCAGGACGCGGCCCGGCGGCGACCCGGCCTGGCGGCGGCCATCGAGGAGGTGGACGTGGCTGCCAGGGCCGGCCAGGGCGAGTTCGCGGTCCGCCTGCAGCAGACGACCGGGATGGTGATGGCCAAGGGGGTCGAGGACACAGCTTTCTACCGTTATCACCGACTGCTGGCCCTCAACGAGGTTGGTGGTGACCCTGGGCAGTTCGCCGTGTCGGTCCCCGAGTTCCACATCGCCTGCAGGGCGCGCCAGCACGACCGGCCGCACGCGATGACCACCCTGTCCACACACGACACCAAGCGCAACGAGGACGTGCGTGCCCGGCTCCTCGTGCTAGCCGAGCTGCCCGACACCTGGGCCGCCGCCGTCCGCGACTGGTCGGTCCGCCGGCCCGCACCGGACCAACAGCTGGGTTACCTGGCATGGCAGACACTGGTCGGCGCCTGGCCACTGGGTGCCGGCCGCGCCTCGGAATACCTGCACAAGGCAGCCCGCGAGGCCGAACAGTTCACCAGTTGGGCCGACCAGGACCGGGGCTACGAGGCGGCACTGGATGACTTCGTCGCCGGCGTCTACGGCGACGAGGCGCTCCTGGGTGAGATCGCCGGGTTCGTAGACCTGATCTCGGCGGCCGGCTGGTCGAACTCGCTGTCGCAGAAGCTCATGCAGCTGACGATGCCCGGCGTGCCGGACATCTACCAGGGCTCGGAACTGTGGGATCTGTCGCTGGTCGACCCCGACAACCGCCGGCCGGTCGACTTCGCACTGCGCCGCAGCCTGCTCGCCGAGCTCGCCGCCGACGCCGCACCCCCG
Organism: Pseudonocardiales bacterium; assembly: GCA_040003795.1. Lineage (GTDB taxonomy): Bacteria > Actinomycetota > Actinomycetes > Mycobacteriales > QHCA01 > QHCA01. The sequence goes on from JBDUBV010000064.1 coordinate 2,883, forward strand.
ATCGACGATGTAGGCCGCGTCAAGCTGCACGTCGTCGCCCAGGCGTTGCGCCTGCGTGCCGACTGTCCGGCTGCGTTCGTGGGCTCGTACGAGCCGGTTAATGCAGCCGGGGCGAGCGCCGGGCACCTGCTCGCCTTCGCCCGTGGAGGGGAGGCCATCACGGTGGCGACCCGGCTGCTGGCCGGCCTCGAGCAGGCGGGTGGCTGGCGGGACACCATCGTGTCCCTGCCACCCGGCGAATGGACCGACCGGCTCTGCGGGTCCGTGCACAGCGGCGACACGGCCGCAGGCGATGTGCTGGCCCGGCTTCCCGTAGCCCTGCTGGTTCGCGGCTGAGCACGCCGCCAAGGGACAATGGGGAGATGGCGACGTTCGAAGTCTGGGCCCCCAGCGCCGGCCTGGTGCAGGTCCGCATCGGCGACACGACGACGGACCTCGCCGAGCGCGACGGCGGGTGGTGGCAGGGCAGCGCCGGGGCCGAGCACGGCACCGACTACTCCTATGTGATCGACGGGGGCCAGCCGTTGCCCGACCCCCGGTCTCGCTGGCAGCCCGGCGGGGTGCACGGGCCGAGCCGCTACTACGACGACGGCCAGTACCAGTGGGCCGATAGCCGCTGGTCCGGGCGGCAGTTGGCGGGCAGCGTGGTCTACGAGTGCCATGTCGGCACCTTCACCCCCGGGGGGACCTTCGACTCCGCCATCGAGCGGCTCGACCACCTCGTCGCCCTCGACGTGGACCTCATCGAGCTGTTGCCGGTCAACGCCTGGGACGGCGTCAGCGGCTGGGGATACGACGGCGTCGACTGGTACGCCGTGCATGCGCCCTACGGCGGGCCGGACGGCCTCAAGCGATTCGTCGACGCCTGCCACAACCGTGGCATCGGAGTGCTCCTGGACGTGGTCTACAACCACCTTGGCCCGTCGGGGGCCTACCTCGACTCGTTCGGGCCGTACTTCACCGATCGCCACGCGACGCCATGGGGCCTGACGGTCAACCTGGACGGCCCAGGCTCCGACCAGGTGCGCCGGCACATCATCGACAACGCAGTCATGTGGTTGCGCGACTATCACCTCGACGGATTGCGCCTCGACGCCGTGCACGCGCTCACCGACAGCCGGGCCACCCATCTGTTGGAGGAATTGGCAGTCGAAGTCGAGGCCCTCAGCGCGAGCGTCAACCGTCCGCTGTCACTGATCGCGGAGTCCGACCTCAACGACCCGCGGCTGGTCACCGCACGGGAGGCCGGGGGCTACGGCCTGACCGCGCAGTGGTCCGATGACTTCCACCACGCCCTGCACGCGGCTCTCACCGGCGAGCGGCACGGCTACTACGGCGACTTCGGCGCCCTGTCGTCCCTGGCCAAGACCCTGACCGGGGTCTTCTTCCATGACGGCACCTGGTCGTCGTCCCGCCGTCGCCGCCACGGCCGGCCGATCAACACGGGGGTGGTGCCGGGCCATCGGTTCCTGGGCTATCTGCAGAACCACGACCAGATCGGCAACCGGGCCACCGGCGACCGGGTCAGCGACACGCTCCCACCTGGCCTGCTCAAGGTGGGGGCGGCGCTGGTGCTGACCTCGCCATTCACGCCAATGCTGTTCATGGGTGAGGAATGGGCCGCGTCGACTCCCTGGCAGTTCTTCACCAGCTACACCGAGCCGGCGCTGGCGGAGGCGGTCGTCGTGGGCCGGTGGTCGGAGTTCGCCGAGCACGGCTGGGCCACCCACGACGTGCCCAACCCCCAGCACCGGGGCACCTTCGAGCGCTCCAAACTCGACTGGTCGGAGATCGGAGAGCCGGCGCACACCGAGGTGCTCGACTTCTACCGCAAGGCGATCGCCGTCCGCCGCCAGCGTGCGGAGCTGACCGACTCGGCACTGTCGGGTATCACCGTGGACTTCTCCGAGGAGGCACGCTGGCTGGTGGTCGCACGCAGTGGGCTGCGCGTTGCCTGCAACCTCGCCGAGCACCGCCAGACGGTCCCGCTCGACGGCGCCCCGCGGGCCGTCCTGCTGTCGTCGAGCCCCGGCTTCGTCTACTCCGACGGCAAGGTCGAGCTCGACGGCGGGTCGGTCGTCGTCGTCGAGCTGGCCTGACCCGGCGATCGGGGGGCTGATGCGTCAACTGCTGCGGGCCGGCGGCGAAGTCGACCTCTTCGAGGCCTACTCGCGGCCCGGACCGGGCCTTCGGGTCAACTTCGTGTCCAGTGCCGACGGGGCCGCCACGATCGACGGCCGCTCCGAGGGGCTGTCCTCGCCGGCCGACAAACTGCTCTTCCGTGCTTTGCGGGCGATGGCCGATGTCGTCGTCGTCGGGGCGGGTACGGCGCGGATCGAAGGCTACGGCCCGGTCAAGCTCTCAGCCGAGCACCAGGCCTGGCGCACGTCGCAAGGGATGCCCCCCGTCCCGCCATTGGCCGTCGTCAGCGGGTCCCTGGCCCTGGACCCCGCCAGCAGGTTGTTCGCCGAGGCCGCCGTGCGACCGCTGGTCCTGACCGGCGGGCATCCTGCGCTACCGGCCGCGCGGGCCTTGTCAGTGGTGGCCGACCTGATCATCGGCAACAGCGCTACCGCCTGGGTCGCCGAGCTCGCCGGCCGCGGACTCACCCGCATCCTGTGCGAAGGCGGTCCGCGACTGTTCGGCACGTTGCTGACCGCGGACCTGGTGGACGAGTTGTGCCTGACAATTGCCCCTCTTCTGGGCCGTCGCCCCGCGCCGGGCATCGCCGAGCAGGCCGCGGGCGCGGTGCCGACCCGCTTGCGCCTTTTGCACGTCCTCGAGGACGACGGCTTCTTGTTCCTGCGCTACGTCGCCCGTCGGTCGTAGACGAACTCAGCGCAGGCCCGGGACTATGTCGTCGAGGTCGAAGGTGACGGGCCGCTCCAGCTGCTCGTAGGTGCACGACTCCGGTGAGCGGTCGGGCCGCCACCGGGCGAACTGCGCAGTGTGCCGGAAGCGCGGGCCCTCCATGTGGTCGTATCTCACCTCGACCACCCGCTCCGGCACGAGCGGGGTGAACGACAGGTCCTTGCCGGCGTTCCAGCGCGAGGTCTCGTTGGCCCGCGGTGTGCGGTTGCCCTGCTCGGTAGCCGCCCAGTTCCACGGGTGACCGTCGAAGGTCGCGACCAGCGGCTGCAGCTCGGCGAACAGTTCACGCCGCCTGGCCATGGGGAATGCTCCGATCACCCCGACGGAGGCAAGCACGCCGGAGCTGTCGTAGAGGCCGAGCAACAGCGAGCCGACCGCGTCGGAACCGGACTTGTGCAGCCGGTAGCCGGCGACCACGCAATCGGCAGTACGCTCGTGTTTGATCTTGAACATCACCCGCTTGTCCGGCTGGTAGGTGACGTGCAGCGGTTTGGCCACCACGCCGTCGAGCCCGGCCCCTTCGAACTCGGCGAACCACTGCAGCGCCAGGTCCCGGTCGGTGGTGGCCGGGGTGACGTGCACCGGCGGCCGGGCGGCGCAGAGCGCCTGCTCCAACAGTGCCCGCCGCTCGGCGAAGGGCCGCCCGGTCAGGGCGTCGTCGCCGAGTGCCAACAGGTCGAAGGCGATGAACGAGGCGGGGGTCTGCGCAGCCAGCAGCGCGACCCGTGACGTGGCGGGGTGGATCCGCTGCTGCAACGCATCGAAGTCCAAGCCGTTGACCGTGGCGATGACGATCTCGCCGTCGACCACACAGCGCGGCGGCAACTCCGCCGTGAACGCTGCCACGAGCTCGGGGAAGTAGCGGGTCATCGGCTTCTCGTTGCGGCTGCCGATCTCGACCTCGTCGCCGTCACGGAAGATCAGGGACCGGAACCCGTCCCACTTCGGCTCGTACGAGGCGCCCGGCGGGATCGTGGGCACCGACTTCGCCAGCATCGGAGCCACGGGAGGCATGACGGGCAGGTTCATGCGGTCATTCTTACGCAGGACGCATCAGACGCGGGCTAGAGCCCGCCACCCTGCGTCTGGACGGTCTCCAGGAGTCCGTCCAGATAACTCCACGTCAGGGGCCCGATGATGCCATCCGGCTTCAGCCCGACCCGATCCTGAGTACACGTGACGTGTGCGTGCATCTCGTCGTCGAAGAAATCGTTCCCTGGCGTCACGAGAGCGTGCTTGGCCTCCAGCTCGGAGGTCGCGATTTTTCCGCGAGCTTCGAGGACGTCGTTCGCCCGGACGCCCCTCATCAACGTCGGGCGATTTTCTCCAATGATGTGTACGGGAGGCAACTCGTCGCGCTGCACGGCCGGCACGGCAGCCTGCCGATGCATGAGCGCAGCCACCGCGTGATTGCCGGCCTGTCGCTGCAGCTGAATCAGCGGGTGCGGCGAGTCAGCCCCACCGTGCCGCGATCTCCCTGGCAACTCTCGCTGCCGAGAAGCCGGCTCGCTCTGGTGAATTGCTCCACATCTGCTTGCCACGTCCGACACCCTCCTTCTTCAGGCGCACGTTGCAGGGGACGGCGCCCGCCTTTGCCGAACCGAAGCACCACTATCTGCTCGCGCTTTCCCCACGGTCAAGGGGCATCGCCCCGCCGGGGGACCCCTAGCCCGCTGGATCGTGACCACCGCGGGTCATCGGGCCGCCGACGAGCCGGGCGACTCCGCCACCGCTGCGAACTAATGACCGGCGTGCACCCGGCGGTACCGCGCCTCGACCAGCGTGTACACGGCGAAGGTCACAAATCCGGCGGCCACGAAAGCGACGAGCGCCCGGCCCCACCCGTGCCTGGTGAGTTCGAGCAGCAAGCCGTCGAGTCCTCTGGCCTGGCGAGGGTCGGCGGTGACGGCCGCAACGATCAGGAAGCACCCGATGGGCGCGAAGGACAGCGCCCGCGCAACGATGCCGATCGTCCCGGTGAGCGCCGCCAGTCGTGTCACTGCCGGGCTCATCCCCGAGGATTCCAGGCTGTCGGCGTAGTAGCCGGACCAGGCCACTCGCACCTGCCACGCGCAGACGCCGAGCACCGACACGCCGATCACCGCCAGGAGCACCCGGCCGGCGGGCAGCACGACCAGGTGCTGGGCAGTGGAGCGTTGCTGCTGCTCCGAGCCGGTCGAGCGGCGACCCAGCACGAAGGAGGTGGTCGCGGCGGCCATGGCCAGGTACAGCAGCGCCTGGCCCGCCGTGCTGAGCCGGCGTAACCTGCCCGTGCTGCGGTCGGAATAGGCCCCCGCCAGACGGATGATGCCGAACGCCGCAAAGCCCACGGCCGCCGCGACCAGCAGGAACACCCCGACCGGCGTGCGGGCGACCTCGCTGAGGGCGCCGTTGGCGTTGGTCTGATGGCCGTGTTCGCGATGGCCGACTGCCACGTTGCCTGCCAGCGCGGCCAGCAGCAGGTAGAAACCCGCACGCCCCACCAGCCCAGCCCGCGCGGCCCCGCGAATGACGGCGCTCGCACGCACACCGTCGGGAACCCGTGACCGCCACTCCGCCGTCACGGGCGGTCAGGCCGGACCGGTGTCGCTGGGCAGCCGCCTGGCCCGGCTGGGCTGCACCCTGGGCGGCTCACCCGGCATCTTCGGATAGTTCGGCGGGTACGGTGCATCGCCCAGGCCGCGGTCACTTTCGTCCCGGCGCGCCCACTCCAGCAGCGGCTCGATGGAGACCGCCCGGTCGTCGATCGCCGCCTGGATATCACCGAGCGCGGCGAATCTGTCGGGCACGGTCGCCAGAGTCAGCTCCCGGTGGTCGACATCGGGCAACTCCTCCCACCGGAAGGGGGTGGACACGAGCGCCTCGGGCCTGGCCCGGACGCTGTAGGCGCTCGCGATGGTGCGGTCCCGGGCGTTCTGGTTGAAATCGACGAAGACGCGCTCACCCCGCTCCTCCTTCCACCATTTGGTGGTCAGCAGGTCCGGCGCGCGGCGCTCAAGCTCGCGGGCGAAGGCCAGCGCCGCCCGCCGGACGTCGGTGAACACCCACAGCGGCTCGATCCGGACGAAGATGTGGATGCCCCGGCCGCCCGAGGTCTTGGGCCAGCCGGTCCAGCCCAGCTCCCCCAACAGCTCCTGCACGTGCCCCGCCGCGACGCGGGCGTCCTCGAAGTCGGTGCCCGGCTGAGGGTCGAGGTCGACGCGCAGCTCGTCCGGCCGCTCGGTGTCGAAGCGCCGCGAGTGCCAGGGGTGAAACTCCACAGTGGACATCTGGGTCGCCCAGACAACCGACGCGATCTCGGTCACGCAGAGCTCGTCGGCATGCCGCCCGGAGGGGAAGGTGACGCGGACCGACTCCACCCACGGCGGCCGGGAGTCCGGCACCCGCTTCTGGTAGATGTCCTCGCCGAGCACGCCGGTCGGGAAACGGCGCATCATGCACGGCCGGTTGCGCAGTGCCCGCACGATGCCCTCGCCCACCGACAGGTAGAAGTTGACCAGGTCCAGCTTGGTCTCGCCGCGGGCCGGGAAGTACACCCGGTCGGGATTGGTCACCTTGATCGTCCGGTCGCCGACCTCGATCTCCACGTACGGCGATGCCATAGGCGAACTCTAATCGGGGTCGCCGGCCGTGCCGTAATCCGCCGGTAAGGCGACGCGATGGCGGCCGTCGTACGGTGGATGCATGTCATCACAGGTGGAGAAGACCGACGCGGAGTGGCGCGCGCAGCTGACACCGGAGGAGTACACGGTGCTCCGTCAGGCCGGCACGGAGCGCGCGTTCACCGGCGAGTACACCGACACCAAGACGACGGGGGTCTACCGGTGCCGGGCGTGCGGGGCCGAACTGTTCCGCTCGGACACCAAGTTCGACTCACACTGCGGGTGGCCGTCGTTCTTCTCGCCGCTGGCCGAGGACCGGGTCATCTTGCGGCAGGACGGCAGCATGTTCATGCGCCGCACCGAGGTGCTGTGTGCCAACTGCCACTCGCACCTCGGCCACGTGTTCGACGACGCGCCGCAGACCCCGACCGGCGACCGCTACTGCATCAACTCGATCTCGTTGACACTGGAACCAGATAGCGCGCGACCCTCGGGTTAGTCAGGGCAGGCCGGCGACCAGCTCGCTCAGCGGCTTGCGGACTCCGGTGTAGAAGGGGATCTCCATCCGGGTGTGCCGGCGGGCCTGTGCCCCGCGCAGGTGGCGCATGAGGTCGACGATGCGATGCAGCTCGTCGGCCTCGAAGGCCAGCATCCACTCGTAGTCGCCGAGGCTGAACGCCGACACGGTGTTGGCCCGGACGTCGGGGTAGTCCCGAGCCATCTGCCCGTGCTCGGCGAGCATCGCACGCCGGTCGGCCTCGGACAGCAGGTACCACTCCAGCGACCGGACGAACGGGTACACGCTGACGTAGCGTCGCGGCTCCTCGTCGGCGACGAAGGCCGGCAGGTGGCTCTTGTTGAACTCTGCCGGCCTGTGCAGGGCCATCGCCGACCAGATCGGGTCACAGGCGCGGCCGAGCGCGGTCCGGCGGAACCGGTTGTAGACCTCCTGGAGGTCCTCGGATGCGGGCGCATGCCACCACAGCATCACGTCGGCGTCGGCGCGGAACCCCGCAACGTCGTAGCTCCCGCGGGTCACCACGTCCTTGGCCGCGGACTGGTCGAGCAACTCCTGCACCTCGGCAGCGGCGCCCTCGCGGGTCTCCTCCGGCAGCGGCCGCCGGGCGGCGAACGCCGACCACATGGTGTAGCGGATCTGCGCGTTGAGCGCCTTGGCCTGCTTGCCGTCAACCATGGCCAGATTGTCCCAGGTAGGCCGCGACCTGTCCGGCGGCGGCATACCCGGACCGGATGCAGGCCGGGATGCCCACCCCGCCGTAGGCGGCGCCGGCGACCGCCAGGCCCGGCGTCCGGGCCACGGCGTCAGCGATGCGGCGCACCCGGTCCAGGTGCCCCACGGCGTACTGCGGAAGTCCCCCGCCCCAGCGCGTGACCCGGGTGGCGATCGGGCGCCTGCCGCTCCCGGTCAGCTCATCGAGGTCAGTGGCAGCAAGGGCCGCCAACTCCTCGTCCGAGCACTGCAGGGCGGCCTCCTCGCCGTAGCGCCCGATCGAGGCACGCACCACGGTCGGGCCGCCGGCCAGGTGCGCCCACTTCTGGGAGGAGAACGTCACCGCCTTCACCGCCCGGCCCTCAGCCGAGCCGACGAGCAGACCGCTGCCGGCGGGCAGGGGGGCCGGTGGGTAGACCAGTGTGACGATGACCATGCTCGCGTAGCCGATGCCACCCAACTCGTCGGCCGCTGACGGGGCGACCTCGCGCAGCAGCCGGGCGGCGGGAAGGGCGGGCACCGCCACGACCACCGCGTCGGCGTCCAGGATGGTGGGATCGGGCACCGGTCCGGCAGTCACTCGCCAGCCCGAACCGGTCCGGGCGAGATGACGAACGGCGAGCCCGGTCCGTACGTCGGCCTCGAGCGCGCCGACCACCGCATCGACCAGGCTGCCCAAGCCCGGCCGCAGCGTCGCGAAGGCAGGCCCCGCGGCGCTGGGCGGCAGCGCGGCCTGCGCCGCGGCGACCAGCGAGCGGGGGGTACGCAGGGCCGCGGCCAAGGCGGGCACCGTCGCATGCAGTGACAGTCCGTCGGCGCTCCCGGCGTAGACGCCGCCCAACAGCGGGTCGACCAGCCGCTCGATCACCTCGGCGCCCAGCCGGTCGCGGACCAGCTGCCCCACCGAGGTGTCCTCCAGCACCGCCTCGCCTGGTGCGGCTGCGCCGGCCAGGACCCGGCTCAGACCGGCCGGCGTGAGGACCCCTGAAGCTGCGAGGGCGTCGAGATCCGCCGGGACGCCCAGCACAGTGCGGGCCGGCAGCGGCCGGAGCGCGCCGCCGACAACTACCGAGGCCGCTCCGGTGACCGGATGCACCAGGTCCTCGCCCAGCCCCACCGCTCGAGCCAGGTCCAGCGCCGCCGGGTCGCGCGCCAGGAACATCTCCGCGCCCTCGTCGACCGCCACTCCCTCGATGAGGGATGTGCGCAGCTTGCCGCCCAGACCCCGGGCGCCGTCCAAGACGGTCACCCGGGTGCCCACCGAGCAGTCCCGCCGGAGCCGGTAGGCCGCGGCCAGGCCGGCGATGCCCCCTCCGACGACGACGACGTGCGAGGGAACCGTGGGTTCACCCGTCACGTCTGACCGCCGACCACCACCGGAAGAGGGAAGCCATGCGCCGATCCGTGATCGCCTCCGGCACCGTTGTGGGGATGCTCGCCCTCGTCGGGTGTGGCATGAACAAGAGCAATTCGGCCACCGACACAGCCGCGCGGGCGCCGCAGGTCAGCGGTCTGGCCCCCGGACGCGTGGTGGCGCCCGGCGCCGCGAAAAACCAGCAGAGCGCCGCCGGCACCCGAGCACGGGTGGCGCTGGGTCAGGCCCGGGTCGTCACCGTCGACCTGACGCTGCGGGCCAAGAGCGGTGCCGACGTCGGCGCCATCGCCACGAGGGCCACGGACCTCGTGACCGCCGCCGGCGGCAGCCTGACCGGCGATCAGCGGGCGGAGGCGGGCTCGGGCACGCAGGCCGACCTCATTCTGAAGGTGCCGCCGGAGAAGTACCCGGCGATCCTCGGTCAGCTGGCGCGCCTCGGCAAGGAGCTCAGCCGCTCGGCGCAGGTCGAGGACGTCACCGACCAGGTGGTGGACGTGGTCTCGCGGGTGAGCTCGCAGGAGGCCAGCGTCGGCCGGATCCGCAAGCTGCTCGCCGGTGCCCGCAACCTCGGCGACGTGGTACAGATCGAGGGCGAGCTGGCCAAGCGCGAGGCCGACCTCGAGTCGCTCAAGGCCCGGCAGCGTGCCCTGGACGGGCAGACCTCCTTCGCGACCATCACGTTGCACGTGCGCGGGCCTGCAGCGGCCGTGATCGCCCCCGCCAAGCCCACGCGCGGCTTCACGGCCGGGCTGACTGCGGGATGGCGGGCCTTCACCGCGGCAACGACCTGGCTGCTGACCGCCCTCGGAGCACTGCTGCCGTTCCTGATTTTCGCCGCGGTGCTCCTGGCCGCAGTCACGGCAGTGCGGCGCCGTCGTCGGCCGAATCACCCACTGCCCTCCCCCGACCCTGCGGCGAGCTGAGCCGGCTCGACCGAGTGCACCAGATCGACCACGCGGGTCAGGACGTCTGGGTCGGTCGAGGGCAGGACGCCATGACCAAGGTTGAAGACATGGCCCTCGGCGACGGCGCCGTCGGCCAGCACGCGGAGCACCTCCCGCTCGATGACGGGCCAGGGTGCGAGCAGCACCGCCGGATCCAGATTGCCCTGGACCGCCCGACCCGGTCCGATCCGGTGCACTGCCTCGTGCAGCGGCACCCGCCAGTCGACGCCGACGACGTCCGCCCCGGCGTCGGCCATCTGGTGCAGTAGCTCCCCGGTGCCGACGCCGAAGTGGATCCGCGGGACGTCGAACCCGGCAAGTCCGTCGAGAACCTTGGCGCTGTGCGGTGCGACGTACTCCGCGTAGTCGGCCGCCGACAGGACGCCGGCCCAGGAGTCGAACAGTTGCACCACCGCGGCACCGGCTGCCACCTGCACCTGCAGGAAGCTCAGGGCGATGTCGGCGAGGATGTCGAGGAGTGCATGCCAGGTCTCGGGTTCGCCGTACATCAGCGCCTTGGTGGATTCGTGGTTGCGCGACGGTCCGCCCTCGACCAGATAGCTGGCCAGCGTGAAGGGCGCTCCGGCGAAGCCGATCAGCGCAGTCCCGTCGAGTTCGGCGACGAGGTCGCCCACGGCCTCGGCAACGAACGCGACGTCGCCGGGCTCCAGCGGCCGGATGCTGCTCACGTCGGCGGCTGTGCGGATCGGTGCCGCCACAACCGGCCCGGTACCGGGCACGATGTCGAGGTCGACGCCGACAGCGCGCAGCGGCAGCACGATGTCGGAAAAAAGTATGGCGGCATCGACACCGTGCCGGCGGACCGGCTGCAAGGTGATCTCGGTGATGAGGTCGGGTGTCTGGCAGGCCGCGAGCATCTCGACTCCGGCCCGCAGTGCGCGGTACTCGGGCAGCGACCGACCGGCCTGCCGCATGAACCACACCGGCGTGCGCGGCACCGGCTGACGCCGACAGGCCAGCAGCATGAGGGATCGGTCCAGGCTCGCCATGATGGCCATCGTCGCATCTTCGACACGCCGGACCGCCTGCCCGGTTGTGTCTTACCCCCGTGTCACGGTCTTTCCTGAGCGGTAAGCACCCGAAAAGAGGGACCCATGACACACCTTGCGCTGCACGAGTGCTCCACCTGCGGCGGGTTGCGCGCCTTCGAGGCGCCGAACTGCGCCGACGGGCACGGCCGCGACTGCCCCGACCTGGCCTGCGTCGAGTGCGGCGAGGCGATCTTCGTCGGCGTTTTCTCCGCCATGCTCGACGAGCACGC
>JBDUBV010000199.1:0-4178 GCA_040003795.1 Pseudonocardiales bacterium
CGACCAGCGGGAGATGCGTGCGTTCAGCCGCGAACTGAACGTGGCGTAGGGCCCTGATCGCGATCCAGCTGGACTGACGCCAGGTTCCGCTTCGAGATCACGCAACCAGGGGAAGACCGGCGGCCTGATGTGCGCCGGTGCCTCAGCGACTAGCTGACGCGCCCATGTGCTCCTGCACACGCGCCCAGTAAGACGTCTTGATCGTCAACGACCCGAGTTGCTAATCCGGCTCTGTGCCGTCTTCAGCGGCCTTCTGGTCGGTGAACTCCCGCGGGTTCTTCGGACCGCGTGCCAGGTTGTCGTCTGATTCGTCGGGCCCAGCGGGAGCGCCTTCGATTATTTCGTCGATCCGCTCCTGGATCTGCCTTGCTCTGGCGGACCGCGCCGCCTCGTCGTCGGGTGATTCGGTGCTGCTCATGAGGTCGCCGCCACGATTTCCTTTACTCGTGCGCGGAGATAGTTGCTGCGTTCGCGACGATCTGCTCCACCGTTGTCTTCGGCTGTGTCCGCGCCGGCAGCGACGAGCGGCTGCCGTGCCTTCATGACGTCGTCGGGGATCTCCGTCTGTCCGTCGGTGGCCCGTCGAGGGTTCGTTCCGCGAGAGAACACGCCGAGGTCACGGAAGGATGGCTGGGCGCCGAAGTGAGTCTGTTGCCACCAGCGGCCGGTGGCGACGTCCTGCCAGGACAGGTATCCACCTTTTAGGACCTGCCGAGGCTCGGTGATGGCCCCCGTGTGGCTGTACTTGGTGCCGGCCCGGGCCGCCGCGTCGAAGTAGGCCGGCAGGTAGAAGTCCGACACCGTGACGCCGTCGACCTGGTAGGCGAATTGGTCAGCCTCGCAGGGGTCGCAGACCTCGACGAGGTAGCGGGCGTCTCCCTGTCCAGGCTTGACCGACGGTCCTTGCCTAACCCGCTTACCGAGCGGGTCAGCCAGCATCTCAAGGCACTCATGGCTGGTCGTGAGGGACCAGCCGTCGCTGTAAAGGACAAGCGAGAACGGCTCGCCGTTGTTATCGAGGTGTATCCCTTGAGCCTTGTAGGGGATGTCATCCCGGACGATCATCGGCCAGTGTGTCACCGGGACGTCGACAAGCTTCGCGTAGGCGGTAACCGTCGCTGGGCGCCGCCACGGAGGAGCGAAGTCCCTGATCACCTGCACTTGGAGTGCGGCGGCCACCGGGACAAGATCACCGATCTTGACTCTCGCCGAATCGCTTACCAGCGCCAGATGGCGAACAGTGGCCATGACCCCCCCGATCCGGGTGAACCGGCTATCGTCCCTTGACGATAGCGCCGTCGCCGCTGCCTGTCGGGGCTCAGGAGCGAACTGTGCCTCAATGGGCAGCGGCACCGACATCGGCACTGGGTCGGGTTACTGAACCGCGATGGCGGCCACGGGTTGGAACTCGACCCCAGCGCCCCGATCATCGGTATCCGGGGACACGGCTCGGGCCGTAGTGCCCGGTTCAGGCGAAGATGGGGCCGACCGGAGGGTAGGCGGTGATGAGAGCGTCCCGCAGTCCGGACAGCGGCAGGGACTCATTGGTTGGGGATTGGAATCCGGTGTCGAGGTCCATCAATTTGCCCCAGGCGGTGAGCTTTTTCCACCGTCGTGCCGGCAGGAATGGTGGGGCCGACAAGTTCGGTGTACCAGTCGTGGCGGACGTAGGTGATGTCGCCGCCGATAAGGACGAGGTCGACCGTGTGGACCAGGTCGGCGGCCGAAAGGTTCGTATCCTGGCGGGCGAGTTCACGGCGGGCGACCTTCATCTCGGCCAGCAGGCTGGTCGAGCCCGAGGGCAGCCAGTCGGCGCCCAGCGCGACGGGCATGCCTGCGGCTATTGCTTCGCCTGCCCAAGGTGGTTTGGCCGTCGAGACGCAGGTTGGACTGGGGTGACCAGACCAACTTGCAACCGGTGGCTGCAAGATCGCGAAGTTGGTTGGCGGTCAGGGCGGAGCCGTGAATGACTACGGTTGCAGCTGTGGCGGCACGCATGTCGAGGAACCGCTTGTACTCGGTTTGGCTGCGCCGGTCACCTTGCTGCCCTTCGCACAGGTGGAGTAGAACGCATCGACATCGCGGTTAGTGATGTCAGTGAGGATTTTCTGAAGCCGAGGAAAGTCCCGGCTGCTCGTGGAACTCGGCAGGTCGATCATCGCCCTGGCCCGATGCTGCCCGAAGATCCACAGGTCGACGTTACGGACAAGCGGCTCGGTGTCCGCCGAGCGGATGTTGCCGCTGGCTCCCTGGATCGCGGTCACCCCGCCGACCAGGGCCCGGACCTCCGCGTAGCGCAGCTGCACGTGCGCCCGGACCTGACTCAGCAGACTGTCCTGGGGATCGCGGACCAGCTTCTTGTAAAGATCGCTGCGCCGCCAGATGTAGCGGTTGGAGAATAGCCGGGGCGGTTGCCAGGCGGCGAAGACGTTGAACTCCGGATGGCCGTGCAGGTCGATCAGCCCGGGCAGGATCACCCCGGCGGTCTCCACTACCGGGACGCCGCCAGGCCGAATCCTGCTTACGTCGACTATCAAAGTCCGGTCAACCGTGACGTAGCTGTTCTTTCAGGCTCCGGTCGGGGTGAGCACTGACCCGTGCAGGGCGAAGGTCCCCCCTGGGGCGGCCGCAGCGCTGGCCGCCGCTGGTCGGTGGTGGCTACTGTCCCGCGCCGGCGTAGGAGCCGGGAGCGCCTCAGTGACACCCCTCCGGTACGCCCGCGCGAACAGACCTCCGCCGCCTCGCTCCTTGCGGGTCATCGCCATCGCCGTCCCAGTCAGCCAAGAGGCGGGGGCTTCGCTCGTCTGCCGGCCACCTCGGTCCCCTCTTCATGGCAATCAACGCCTCACATGACGAAGACCGGTGCGGACCGCCAGCGAAGCGACAAACATGACCATAACCGCTAGCACCGAGGAGACGACCACCGGTCTTCCACCGTGGCCGCCTGGACGGCACCGCGCGCGTACTCGTCCTCGGCCAGGATCCGGCCACCCACGAGACCATTGCTCGTCGAATCCTCGTCGGGGAAGCCGGACAGCGTGTGCAAGGCCTACTCGCTCGGCTCGGCATCACTACCAGCTACGCGATGATCAATACCTTCCTCTACAGCGTCTACGGCCAAGGCGGCGGCAGCCGCCACGCCCACGACACCCGCATCGCCGCATACCGCAACCGCTGGCTCGACGCCCTTCTCCTCGACACTCAGGTCACCGCCGTCATAGCCCTCGGCGCCCTCGCCCGGACCGCCTACGACGCATGGGCGAAAACCCAACCCGACACCGCTGGCAGGCTCCACCTGGCCCGCTCGGCACCCCACCTACCCGGAGAGCTCCTCCCGATCAGGGACCAAGACGCTCGCTCAATCGACCGCTGAACTCCTGGCAAACTGGGACGAGCATCTCCCCACCCTTCGCGATCACGTCGAAGCCGACCGGCCCACCCCGCTGCATGCCTACGGGGAGAAATGGCAGGACGGCGACCTCGCACCCATTCCGGAAGCCGACCTCCCGGCCGGCAGGCCTGCATGGTGGCGCTCCCTCAGCGCCTGGGCCGCCCGCACCGGAACCGACCCTCAGGCCAAACGCGCAACCATCACCGTCACGGTCCCCACCCACGACCGCACCTGGCCGCCCCCTGCCACCTGAGGGAACCTGCGGTCACGTCGTCCGCTACACCGGCGGTTACGAGGTGCAGCAGGAATTCTCGGTCCTCGTCGCCGCCCGCGCTCAGCGGTACGCGAACGCCAGCGCCGAGTCACCCGAGGTCGACTGGGTCAGCCCCGCCGAGGCCGCGCCGGGTGACCGGCCCGGCCACGCGCCGCCGCCTGGAACATTGGCTGACAGAGGACGGCCGTCCGTACCTGGCCTGAGACCCGCTTCACCAAGCCGTGATGCCGCACAAGTAGCGGCAGAGTCGGATGTCTAGCGGGGATCGTGCCATCCTTCATCGGCATGATGGCCTTCCCACGTGTACGGGAGCCCGGCGACGGCGACGAGCGCACGGTGCTGCTGGGCTGGCTTGCCTTCCACCGCAACGCGCTCGAGGCCAAGTGCGCCGGACTCGACGCCGAGCAGCTCGCGACCCGGTCCGTGTCACCCTCGCCACCGTCCCTGCTCGGGCTAGTCCGGCACCTGACCGAGATGGAACGCGCGTACGGCGTGTGGGCGCTCGGGCCGAAG